>NZ_JBQFWR010000007.1:0-219386 GCF_056540425.1 Ruegeria sp. AN6 | reverse complement strand
CCGCCGCTCTTAGCGAGTGGCGTCAACTTTGTTCCGGATAGGTTCGCGGTTTCCGCGGCTAACTGAGACTGGTTCGAATTCGTCTGACAGCGCCACCCGATCAGCATGTCGGACTTTTTCTCGTTCGAGATCGAAAGTGAGCAGACAGTGTTCTACGCTGCTGAAGAACTGACCAAGAACGGCAAGGGCGGGCTGTCGCTGTGGCAGGTGGGATCAAACCTGCATGCGCGCGCGATGATGATCTTACAGGAGACCTATGATTTTGGCGCCGACACAGGGCGGGTGATGTATGGCCATGAGGTGGAAGAGGGCGGCGTCGTGATCTCGGGCCGGGTCGAGGTTACGGTGGGCGATCAACGCAAGGTTCTGGGGCCGGTCGATGCCTATTACTTCAACAGTCGCACGCTGCAACGGTTCCGGAAGGTCGGCCCCGTAGTCTGCCGGATCATCAGCGCCTGCACACCGCCAACTTTCTGAGCATTTGGAGTGAAAAATAAGCACTATGCATCATAGTGTTGCAGGCCCCGCCGGAATGAGCCACAGTATGATGCATAGTGCGGGAAATTCCTGCATGTCACTTAGGGCGACCGTCGCCCAATTCGGAGAGGACCGGAATGATGAAGAAGCCTGCCACTCTGCCCCGTGGCTATCGTACCTGCACCGCGTCGCTTGCCGTTGGTGACGTACCCGCAGCGCTGCAGTTCTACGAAAGCGCCTTTGGTGCGAAGGTTCAGGCCTGCGATGTGGAAGAGGCTCCGGGATTTGCCACCATCAAGATCGGCAATTCGATGCTGTTTGTCACCGCCGGTTGGGGTGCGCATGGTCCCGCCGTTTCGGGCACGGTCACACCGGTTGGACATCACATGTATGTCGAAGACACTGACGCGACCCTCGCGACCGCGCTGGAAAATGGCGCCCGCCTGATTGCCGAGGCGACCGATACCTATTGGGGTGAACGCTGCTCTACAATCGCCGATCCCTTCGGCCATGTCTGGACGCTTGCGACCCGTATCGAAAACCTCAAACCGGCGGAGATCAGTGAACGGCGCAAGGCGCTGCTCGACGCCGTACAGACCGAGGCTGCATGAGCGTCGCACCGTTCCCAACATTCACTATCCGTCAAAACGATCTGGCGATTCTTGCGGCTGAAAACCGCATCGGAGATTACCCTGTCGCCGTGCGCACGGCGCGCGAGGTGGTCAGCGGCGGCTTTGCCAACCACTCGACGCATCCCAACACCTGGACGGTGTATTTTCTGGTCGATGGCCAATGGGCGTTGGTCGAATCCACCCGCGGTCTTCGGCGGGAATGGTCCAGCCTGGACCGCCTTGAAAAATGGCTGCGCAGTTGTGGCTTTCGGTTCTTCTGGGTCCGCAACGATATCGACTTTGTGGAAACACTGACAGAGGATGCAGCCGAGGAAGAGGCTCAATGACGCCGGAATCTTCCAAAACAATTCGCCTGAGGACAGCAGGCTTGCGTGAATACACGATTTTGTGTTCCGATGAAGAGCGCCGGATCATAGCGGCGGTCGCAATCGGCGAGAAAATGAGAAGAAACGAAATATGACCCCCTTTGCAATAACCGGAATCCAGATGCATGTCGGCGCGCTGCAGTCGAATGTCGACGCTATGTTGCATCGGATCGACATCATGATGGCTCGGTTCCCCTGGACCCAGATGGCCTTGTTCAGCGAGCTGGCGCCTCATGGTCCGCTCGACCGGTTTGCCCAACCCTTTCCCAATGACGACCTGTCGCGCTTTCAGGACGCGGCGCGGCGTTACGGGATCTGGCTGATCCCTGGCTCGATGTTCGAGAAACGCGAGGATGGGCGGATTTGTAACACTTCCGTGGTGATCAACCCGGATGGTGAGATCGTTTCTAAATACTCCAAGATGTTCCCGTTCAAGCCTTATGAACAAAACATCGCCTCAGGCACCGAGTTCTGCATATTCGACGTGCCGGAAGTGGGCCGGTTTGGCCTGTCGATCTGCTATGATATCTGGTTTCCCGAAACAACTCGGCACCTGACTTCTCAGGGGGTTGAGGTTCTTTTGCATCCGGTCCTGACCGGCACAACCGACCGCGAGGCCGAGCTATCGATTGCCAAGGCGACCGCCGCGCAGTTCCAATGCTATGTGTTCGATGTGAACGGGCTGGCCGCTGGGGGCGTTGGCCGCTCGCTGGTCGTTGATCCTTCGGCCACTGTGTTGCACCAGTCAGCAGGGCAAGAAGATATCTTCCCCATCGAGATCGATCTCGATCAGGTGCGCCGCCAGCGCGAGGTTGGACTGAAAGGTCTGGGGCAGGTTCTCAAGAGTTTCCGTGACCGCAAGGCGGACTTCCCGGTTTATGACCGTACCAGCGGGGCGGATGCTTATCTGCATACGCTGGGCCCACTGCGTATTCCGCAAAAAGGCGACGTTGCAGGTGTCGCTGCATCCGACCCCAGAACGGCGCTGGGATATAACGAAGACGCCGCGACCAAGCCCGACAATCTGTATCTCTACAAAGGGCGCTCCGGCACAGACTGATACCAGCCCAACTTTTTGGTATCGGCAGAAAGGAAAAATTTCATGCACGGCATTTCCGATAGCGAAAAGCTCCACACTATCTCGGACTACTACAGCGCCTCACAGCTGAGAGCAGACCGATGGAGCGCGCTGCGGGAAACGGCCGAATCTCTGGATCAGGGCGGTAGCGAAAAAGATCGGGACCGGGCACGGCAATTGTTGCAGGCGCTGGCCCCGATCGAAGTGTATTTTGCGTTTCCGGGCGGTTCTGCATTCGATTATCTGCGCCGGTTGTTGGATCATGGCAACTTTGGCGATTTTTCAACCGCCGTGCGCCGGGTGTCGCGTGCGCTTACATCGGGGGCGTATCGTCGCCGCTCGATCCCCCTGATCGCGGATGAAACCGAAGGCGATGAGTTCGAGGACGAAGCGGCCCAAAGCCACGAGGCCCGTGCACTGGGTCGGCCTTACTTCGAAGTGATGATCGTCGATAATGTCAACGAACATCAAGAACGGTTCCTGCAATCCAGCCTGCAACGGATGCGCCGCAGCGAAGACCAGTTCATATATGAAACCGTCGTGGTTCCTAGTGTCGAGGACGCGTTGATCGGGGTTCTGTTCAACCAGAACGTTCAGGCTGTGATCGTCCGCCCGGGCCTGAGCCTGAAATCCAAGAACGAAACCAATGTTTTGGGCCGCTATATCAGCCTTTATGGCGAGGGCGCCGATCTAGATGCGCTGTCGCCCTCGGAATACGGACCAGAAACCTGCCGCCGGATCGGCATGCTTCGTCCCGAGTTGGATGCCTATTTGATCACCGACCGCTCGGCAGAAGATATCGCCGGTCTTGATCTCGGCCTGTGCCGGCGGGTGTTCTACAATCAGGAAGACTTTCTGGAACTGCACCTGAACATCCTGCGGGGGGTGCAAAGAAGGTACAAGACGCCGTTCTTCACAGCGCTCAAGGAATACTCCAAACAGCCCACAGGCGTGTTTCACGCAATGCCAATTAGCCGGGGTAAATCCATCAGCCGCAGCCATTGGATTCAGGACATGGGGGCGTTCTACGGATCGAACATCTTCATGGCTGAAACTTCTGCCACCTCGGGTGGGCTGGATTCGCTGCTGGAACCCAAAGGTCCGATAAAGGAGGCGCAAGAAGCCGCCGCTCGCGCCTTTGGATCTAAACAGACCTTCTTTGCCACCAACGGAACATCGACCTGCAACAAGATCGTGGTGCAGGCGCTGGTCCGGCCCGGTGACATCGTGCTGGTCGACCGTGACTGCCATAAATCACACCATTACGGTATGGTGCTGGCGGGGGCGAGCGTGGTCTACATGGACAGCTATCCGCTGCACGATTACTCAATGTACGGCGCGGTACCGATCCGTGAAATCAAACATAAACTGCTGGCCCTGCGCGCTGAAGGCAAACTGGACCGGGTGCGCATGGTGCTGCTGACCAACTGCACCTTTGACGGCATCGTCTATAACGTCCAGCGGGTGATGCAGGAATGTCTGGCGATCAAGAAAGACCTTGTGTTCCTGTGGGATGAGGCGTGGTTTGGTTACGCCCGCTTTGCGCCCAATACCCGCGTACGCACCGCGATGCGTTCGGCCAATATTCTGCGAGAAGAGTTCCGCACCACCGAACACGCCGAGGCCTATGCGGCACAGCAAAAGGAACTGGAGGGCAAGGGAGATGACGCGTGGCTCGATACGCGCCTGATCGCACCACCGGACGCAAGGGTAAGGGTCTATGCCACGCAATCAACGCATAAAACGCTGACCGCGCTACGGCAGGGCTCGATGATCCACGTCAATGACCAGCAGTTCAAAGGCGCTGTCGAAGAAGCCTTTCACGAGGCTTACATGACCCATACCTCGACCTCGCCCAACTACCAGATCATTGCATCGCTGGACGTGGGCCGCAGGCAGGTCGAGATCGAAGGGTATGAGTTCGTCCAGCGGCAGGTCGAAAGCGCCATGGCAATCCGCCGGGCGGTGACGACGCACCCATTGCTCAAGAAATACTTCCGGCTGGTCACCGCAGGCGACATGATCCCCGAGCAATATCGCGAAAGCGGCATGACCAGCTATTTCGACCCGGATCAGGGTTGGGCCGATGTCTGGGATTGCTGGGCAAAGGATGAGTTCGTTCTGGATGCCACGCGTATCACGCTCCATGTGGGCGCGACCGGCTGGGATGGCGATACCTTCAAGACCAAGATCCTGATGGACAAATACGGCATCCAGATCAACAAAACCTCGCGCAACACCGTGCTGTTCATGACCAATATCGGTACCACGCGCAGTTCGGTCGCCTATCTGATCGAAGTGCTGGTCGAGATCGCCAAGGAACTCGACGATCTGATGGACGATGCGTCCAAGATGGAAAAACGGGCCTTTGAGAAGCGCGTCAGGAACCTGAGCGAACACGTCCCGCCGCTGCCGGATTTCAGCCGGTTCCATGATGCTTTCCGCTGCGAAAAAGGTACCGAGGCGGGGGACATCCGTACCGCGTTCTTCCTGTCTTACGACGAAGACAATTGCGATTATGTGGAGCCGGACAAGGAGATGCTGGACCGGCTGGAGGCCGGGGAAGAAATGGTCTCAGCCACCTTCGTGATCCCTTATCCGCCGGGCTTTCCGATACTGGTGCCGGGGCAGGTGATCAGCCCCGAAATCCTAAAATTCATGCAGGAACTGGACGTCTCGGAAATCCATGGATTCCGCGCCGATCTGGGCCTGCGCATATTTACCGAAGACGCTTTGAAAACAATCAAGAAATCATAAGGGACTGGGAGGACCATATGCCAAAGAAGGTGCTGAAAAACATCTCGGAAATCCGCCGGTATTTTCATACCAACAAGGACCCGATCTACTTTGTATCGGCGACCAATTTCAACTTGTTGGGGCTGGATGAATGGGTGATGAACTTTACCTATATCTGCTACATGGATTGCTTTGACGGTCGACATCCGAACGTGTTCGTCCCTTCCGAGATGCCGCATGACGAATTCCAGTCGATCGAAGACATCAATAACTATCTGTTGCAGCACAAAGAGGTCATTGATCTGATCAAACGGCGCGGCGGCAAGCCCAAGTTTGTCTTCTTGATGTTTGACGAAACCACCGAGGCGCTGGTTAAGGAGTTGGGTGGCCAGCTATGGTTTCCTAAGGCAAAGCTGCGCACCAAATGCGACAACAAGATCGAAACAGTTCGCATCGGCAATAAAGCGGGTGTACCTTCGGTGCCAAACACCCTGAGTGTGGTCAAAAGCTACGATCACCTGCGGAAAATCTGCGACAAGGCGGGTCTGGGCCACGATCTGGTGCTGCAATCGGCCTTTGGCGACAGTGGCCACACGACTTTTTTCATCAAGTCCGAGACCGATTTCAAAAAGCATGAGCACGAGATCGTCGGGGAAGGCGAGATCAAGATCATGAAACGGATCGATTGTCGTGGTGCGGCGATCGAGGCCTGCGCGACGTCCGAAGGCACCATCGTCGGCCCGCTGATGACCGAGCTTGTGGGCTTCAAGGACCTCACCCCCTATCGCGGCGGCTGGTGCGGGAATGAGATTTTCTCGACCGCCTTCCCACCCAAGGCCCGCGAACAGGCGCGGCAGTTGACCTTCCAGTTCGGAGAAGAACTGCGCAAATCCGGTTATCGCGGGTATTTCGAGCTTGACTTCCTGATCGACAAGAAAACCGATGAGCTTTGGTTAGGCGAATTGAACCCCCGCATCACCGGCGCCAGTTCGATGACCAACCACGCAGCCTTTGCTCATGCCGATGCGCCACTGTTCCTGTTCCACCTGCTGGAGTTTTCGAAGAAACCGTTCGAACTGGATGTCGAGGAACTGAATGCCCGCTGGGCTGACCCGGACATGATCGACAGTTGGTCACAGATGGTGATCAAACATACCGATGATAGTGTCGACCGCATCACGCAGGCCCCGCAATCGGGGATCTACAAGATGCTGGAAGACGGGCGTGTGGTGTTTGACCGGTTCGACTATCACCGCCGCGCCGTGGGCGAAAATGAGGCGTTTTTCCTGCGCATCTCGAATGTTGGCGATTACCGCTATGAAGGGGCTGATCTGGGCATTCTGGTGACGCGCGGGCGGTCGATGACCAAAGGTTTCAAACTGACTGACAAGTCGAAAAAGTGGATCCACGGGATCACTTCGGCTTATACGGCTGAACCTCTGCCCGCGGCGCAACCGATGGAAGACCCCGCGTTCAAAATCATGTAGAAAGTCCTATGACGCTTGTTTTTCGTTCCATCGACGAGGCGCAGCCCGGTCCTAAGCTGGCCGGGCTGTTTGCCGAATACTGGCCCGCCTACCGCAAATGGTGGGCGCAAGAGGGGTATTCGGCCCGCCCCACTTATCGCGAATGTCTGCGCGCGCTGGAACGGCATATGCCCGAGATCATGCCGCTGTATGAAGAGGTGGTTGAACTGGTCGGCGGCAGCGACAGCCAAGCGCGGTTTCTCAGCTTTTACTGCCCGCCGAAATACCTGTCGGGGTGCAGTCAGGCGGTCTGGCGCGGCAAGACACCTATTCTGGTGCGAAACTATGATTACCACCCCAAGACCTTCGATGCCGCCTTGCTTAGAACCCGCTGGGGTGAGCGTGGCGTGATCGGGATGAGTGATGGCGTACTTGGCCTGCTCGACGGGATAAACGATACCGGTCTGACGGTGTCGCTGACGTTTGGCGGACGGCGCGAGGTGGGTGATGGGTTCGGCGTTCCACTGATCCTGCGCTATGTTCTGCAAACCTGCGAAACAACCGCTGAAGCGGTTGAATGCCTAAGTCGTATTCCCTGCCACATGAGCTATAACGTCACCGTTTTGGACGCAAAGTACAATCATGGCACGGTGTTTCTGGCCCCCGACCGGCATCCGCAAATCTCTGACGTGCCGGTGGCGACCAACCACCAGGGCCAGGTGGAATGGTCGAAACATGCACGCTTTACCGCAACGCTCGAGCGGGAACGGTTCCTGCTGAACCGTCTCAACCAGCACCCCGAAAGCGAAAAGCGGTTTATCGACGCTTTCCTGCGTCCGCCTCTCTATTCCACGGCATTCAGCTCGGGGTTCGGAACGCTCTATACTGCTGTCTACCGACCAGCAACAAAGCAATTGCAACTGGTATGGCCAGGGACGAGCTGGGATCTGTCGTTTAGTAACTTCAGCGAAGGAAAGGTCAGCCTGATGTTGCCGAAGGCGGAGGCTGAGGTCACATACTAGCCCGGGTCTTGTCAGAAGAACTTGGCTTGAGGCGGGCAGGGGTGTTGCGTAGCTTTTGCCCATGACCAGACCTGCCTCTTTCAAGTGTTTTAGTCCAGCCCCGAGATCTTCCGCCTTGCGGTGATGCTGTACATCTGTTTCCCGCTCTCGCTTCGAAATGTCGAAGATCTGTTGCATGAGCGAGGCATCGACGTGAGCCACGAAACTGTCCGGTATTGGTGGAACAGGTTTGGTCCGGTGTTTGCTTCCGAGAGCCGAAGAAAGCGTGTTCAACAGCTGAGCGCATTCTCCAAACGGAAGTGGTACGTGGATGAGGTACTTGTGAAGGTGAATGGCAAGAGGCACTACCTCTGGCGGGCCGTGGATCATGAGGGCGAAGTGTTGGAAGCAGTTGTCAACAAACGTCGAAACAAAGCTGCAGCACTGGGATTCCTCAGGAAATTGACGAAGCGATACGATAAAGCGGAAAACGTCGTCACGGACCGCTTCACCTCATACAGAGCCGTGCTCAGAGAGCTGGGCGCCAATGAAAAACAGCAGACCGGCAGGTGGTTCAAAAACCGCGTCGAGAATTCACATCTTCCTTTCCGACGGCGTGAACGCACGATGCTACGTTTCAAGCGCATGCGAAATCGGCAGAAGTTCGCTGCCGTTCATTCCTTTGTCTAGAACCACATCATTTAGGAAAGATCGCTGGTCAACGGGGGTGTATTCAAATTGACGGGCACGGTCGTTCATCCAGATCGCGCGATCTTCGCGTTTCTTAAAGGATAGCCCTATTGGTCTAGCTGAGGCTGGTTCGAATTTGGCTGACGCACCCGCATGCTTGCGGGACATGTCCACATTTTTGTTGACAGCAAGTCCTGTGCTCGGGCAGCGTTTTGGGCATGGAAAAGAGCAAGAGCGGCCAAACATGGCGCAAATCATGATTGCAAAACTGGGACGCCGGGAAACCGGCTGTGATCTGGTCGTCTAAACTAACGCTGGTAATGAACCGATTTGGCTTTTGCTGGACCGGGCGTCCTCATCTCTTCTGCCTCTCCTGATTTTCTGGTTTTTCTAGATGCACAACAAGAACGGGTTGCGCCTTGCCGTTGATATTGGCGGTACATTTACCGATACGGTTTTGGTCCATGGGCAAGGTCATATCCTTGCCACTGCCAAAACACCGACCACCCCGAAAAACCCGACACTTGGGGCGCTTGCGGGTGCTAAATACGTGTTGGTCAAATCCGGGGCGGACTGGCCTCAGATCAGCGGCTTTATCCATGGCACGACACTGGCCACCAATGCGTTGATCGAGCGCCGCGGGGCAGTTGTGGCGACTGTGACGAGCGAAGGGTTTCGTGACATTCTCGAGATCGCCTATGAGCGCCGCTACAACCAATATGAGATCAATCTTGTTAAGCCTGATCTGATCCTGCCGCGTGCGCGCGCTTTTACGATTAAAGGCCGAATGGACGCGCGCGGGCAGGAGTTGCAGCCGTTCGATGATGGGGCTGTTTCCCAACTGGCTGAAGAGCTTTCTGCTTGCGGCGCTGAGGCCGTGGCCATTTGCCTTATGCATGCCTATGCCAACCCGACACATGAGTTGCGGCTGCGAGAACTTCTGCAGGCGGCGCTACCCGATCTAACGATTTCGCTATCGCACGAGGTCAGCCCCGAGGCGCGCGAGTTCGACCGGCTCTCAACTACCATAGCCAACGCTTATATCCAGCCTCAGATGGAAAGCTACCTGGCCGATTTCCAAGCGCGGTTTAGCGATGAGGGGTTGCAATGCCCGATCCTGATGATGACTGCGGGTGGGGGCATGACCACGACGCAAACCGCCGCGCGCCTGCCGATACGACTTGTAGAATCCGGTCCTGCAGGGGGCGCCATTCTGGCTGCGCGCATCGCCGCCGAGACCGGCGAGCGCGAAGTGCTGAGTTTCGACATGGGCGGTACGACTGCCAAGCTGTGCCTGATCGACCAATATCGCCCGCAGACAGCCCGAAAATTCGAAATCGCGCGTGCGGCGCGTTTCATCAAGGGTTCGGGTATGCCTGTACGTATTCCGGTGATCGAAATGATCGAGATTGGAGCAGGTGGCGGTTCGATCGCGCATGTGGATCGGTTAGGCCGCTTGCAGGTCGGGCCCGAAAGTGCGGGATCCGAGCCCGGACCCGCCGCCTTTGCCAAGGGTGGAACCAATCCGACGGTAACAGATGCCGATGTGGTGCAGGGGCTGATTGAACCCGGGCGATTTGCTGAGGGACGGCTTGGGATCGATACGGACGCGGCTGAAACTGCGCTTGCGTCGGGGATCGGGCAGGCGCTGGAGCTAAACAGCGCACAGGTCGCCCATGGGGTCAGCGAGATCGTGGATGAGAACATGGCTGCCGCAGGGCGGATGCATGCGGTGGAATCTGGCAAGGATCTGGGCGCTCGGTTGATGATCGCTTTTGGTGGCAATGGCCCCCTGCACGCCACAAGGGTGGCGCGGCGTGCACAAGTCGATCGCATTCTGGTCCCGCGTGATCCAGGGGTAGGTTCGGCGGTGGGGTTCCTATTTGCTCCGGTCTCGTTTGAAATCATCCGCTCGCGCTATTGCACCCTTGAGGCGCTCGACCTTGAGGGGCTTAATGCCTTCTTCGACGCAATGATCAGTGAGGCTGAGGCCGTTGTGAGGGCTGGCGCACCAGAAGGGCAACTAACCCGGCAAAGGCAGGCTTTCATGCGCTATCACGGGCAAGGGCACGAGATTGAAATCACGCTACCTGACCGGGCCTTGAAAGAGGCGGACATTCCTGCACTTCGCAAGACGTTCGAGGAGGAATACAGCCGCCAATTCAGCCGCGCAGTGCCAGGCATGATTATCGAGGTTCTGAATTGGGCGCTGGAGGTAACATCAGAGCCACCCGCGCTGGAGCATTACCCTGAGACGCTTGAGAAAAATCCTGCGCGGCCAGATGGGCAGCGGCGCATCCTGTGTGATGTCACCGGTGAGTGGCGCGAGGCGGAGATCCACGAGCGCGCAGCGCTCAGGCCCGGCGACCAAGTGAGCGGGCCTGCCCTGATTATCGAGCCGCAGACCACGACATTCGTCAGCGCAGATTTCTCAGCCCATTTGGATGGCGGCAGTAACATTTGGCTCATGCGCAAACGGGAGGGCAACCGATGAGCACGTCGAATACTCGCCTGCAGGTCATGTGGAATCGGCTATTGGCCGTGGTAGAGGAACAAGGTCAGGCGCTGATACGCGCAGCTTTCAGCCCCATCGTGCGCGAATGCGGTGACATTTCCGCTGGCATATTCGATCTACAGGGCCGAATGCTGGCCCAGGCCGTGACCGGCACGCCCGGTCATATCAATACCATGGCTGAAGCAGTCAAAACACTGCGCAGCCGCTTCCAGCTTCAGGATATGAGGCCCGGCGACATTTACTTAACGAATGATCCATGGATAGCCTCTGGGCACCTGAACGATTTCCTGTTGATGATGCCGGTGTTTTTTCGGGATCAGGTGGTCGGGTTTACCTCCTGCACCTCGCATTTAGTCGATCTGGGCGGGCTGGGAATGGGGCCAGAGGGCGCTGACATCTTTGACGAGGGGCTGCTCATTCCTCCTTGTAAGCTAGTGGATACGGGCAATCTAAACACACTTCTGATGGAGATAGTCAAAGCCAACTCTCGCGAACCCGTCGCCAATGAAGGCGATATCTATGCGCTGATCGCGTGTTGCGAGACTGGTGCCGCGCGACTTGCCGGCATGATGGATGAGTTCGGTATCGACCATCTGGACGAGCTGGCCGACTACATCATCGACACTTCATATCGTGGCACCGTTGAGGCCATTGCCCAGCTTCCCGAGGGGACGTGGCACACTGTGCTGAAGGTAGACGGGTATGAGCAGGAGATTGATCTTCATGCGACCCTGACCATCGGTGAAGATTACGTTAATCTGGATTTCAGCGGCACTTCCGGCCTGTCAAAAAAGGGTATCAACGTGCCGCTCAATTATGCCACCGCATATTCGGTGTTTGCCCTTCGCTGTATTATCGGGCCGGACATTCCCAACAATGCGGGCTCGCTTGAGCCATTCCACGTTACGGGGCCAAAGAACTGTATTCTGAACGCCCAGGCACCCGCACCGGTCGCCATGCGCCATACACTGGGGCAGATGACACCCGATTTGGTCTATGGCTGCCTGTCGCAGGCGCTGCCGGATTCCGTTCCGGCCGAGGGGGCATCATGCATGTATGACCTGCCGCTGCGCCATACACCCGAGGCGGTGTCTCGCGGGGATGAGCAGTTTGCGCTGGAGCTTGTATTCAGCGGTGGAACCGGGGCGCGGCCTGATCTGGATGGGCTCTCGGCTACCGCCTTTCCGTCGGGTGTCTGGGGAAGTCAGGTGGAAACGACCGAAGCGGTCGCGCCTGTCCTGATCACACGGCGCGAGCTCATTCCGGACAGCGGCGGACCCGGGCGAACACGCGGCGGCTTAGGTCAACATATTGAAGTACGCTCGTCGCAGGACGAAGAATTCATGGTGTTTCTTTCGGTCGAGCGTGTCTTAAACCCTGCGCGCGGGCGTCAGGGAGGAGGTCCTGGCGCACCGGGGCGCATCCGCATCGGCCATGACGGACCAGATCTGCCTGGAAAAGGAGAGGTTCGGGTGAAGGCAGGAGAAACCTTGCTTTTCGAAACACCGGGTGGTGGCGGTTTTGGAGATCCGCATGAGCGTAGTTGGAACGACGTTCGATGCGATCTCGACGAAGGCCTGATCAGTCAAGAGGCTGCGCGCGATATCTATGGGTACAAACCATGATCCGTTCGGTTGGGCATATATCCGCGATGTCACCTTATGCGCTGGCTCAGCTTGATGCACCGAAGGGGAAGCCCCTGATTTCGCTCTCTCAAAATGAAAGCCTACGCCCTCCCAGTCCCCTCGCGATTGACGCGGCTGCAAAAGCGCTGGAAGCCGGAAATCTCTACCCCGACCCAGACTGGGGGGAGCTTCGCGCAGCGTTGTCGAGGCTCCATGGTATCCCTGCCGATGGCATCCTGTGTGGCTGTGGCTCGATGGAGCTGATCTCATGCATCACACAAGCGTTTGCGGATGAGCACAATTCGGTGCTGGCCCCGGCGCATGCCTACCCGTTTTTCCGAACTGCCGCGCAGATAGCACGAGCGCGCTATGACGACGCCCCGGAAGAAGACAAGCGCGTTTCAGTCGATGCGTTGCTTGCAGCTATCCGGGACGACACCCGTATCGTCTTCGTTGCCAATCCCGGCAATCCTACTGGCACCCGCATCCCGCGCGCCGAACTGGTACGTCTGCGCGAAGGCTTGCCGCGCGATACCCTACTGGTGGTCGACGAAGCATATGCCGAGTTCACAGATCATATAAGAGAGCCCGTGTTCGATCTGGTCGAACGCGGCGATACGGTGGTTCTGCGTACCTTCTCTAAGGCGTATGGTCTGGCCGGGATGCGCGTAGGTTGGGGCTTGTTTCCACTTGAAATCGCCCGAGAGCTTCGCAAGGTGATGAACCCCAACAACATCACGATAGCCGGCCAGGCGGCTGCAAAAGCTGCGCTCTTGGATCAAGGCTACATGCGCGAAACCTGTCGGGAAACGGCGAGATTGCGCGACGGATTGCGCCAACGGCTGCTTCAGGCCGGGCTAAACGTGCCTGAAAGTTTTACCAATTTCGTCCTGATCCATTTGGAAAGCCCTGAAGCGGCGCACCACGCCGATCATGCCCTTCGCGCAGAGGGCGTGTTTTTGCGCCCGCAAGCCGGAGCTGGGCTTGCCGATTGCCTACGTGTAACCATCAGTTTCGCGGATCAAATCGAAATTGCAGCGAGCCTTCTGGAGCGCCTGGTAAAGGAGGGATTATCATGACGAATTCTCGTGGGCGTGCCCGATTTGGTGTTCTGGTGCCTTTCACCAATACAAATCTCGAACCCGACATGACACTGTTGCGCCCCGATGGCGTGTCGATGCATTTCGCCCGTATGGGGGGCTATGATCAGGACAAGGTCCCCGATGCAGACCAGATGCACGGGCTGGGCGCAGCGGATTTGGACGAGTCGCTGCATCTGTTGCAGGGTGTACGTCCGGATGTGATCCTTTATGGCTGTACTTCGGCTACGCTTACGCACGGCCCGGTATTTGACCGAGGGCTTGCTGAACGGATCAAAGCCACGAGTGGCGCCCAAACTGTGACAGCAGCAGGCGCTTTGGTACATGCGCTGACCACACTGGGGGTGGGGCGTATCGGCTTTGCCTCGCCCTATGTGCCTGCGATCAATGACATGGCCGTCGGATTTTTAGCACAAATGGGTGTTGAAACCTTGATCCGCTCAGAGGTGGACAGTGATTTGGACAACTACGGACAGGGCGAACTGGACCCGCAGGCGGTGTTCGATCTGGGCCTTGCCGCCAACCATCCCGAGGCCGATGCGATTGTGCTGTCCTGCACTGATATGCGCAGCGTCGAGATCATCGCCCATTTAGAGCAAGCAGTGGGCAAACCAGTAATCACGTCTAATCAAGCAATGGCTTTTCGAGCGATGCAGCTTGCTGGAATCGGCGAATCCTTGCCGGGGTTCGGTCAGCTTTTGGAAAGAGAGCGGCTATGAGTTTCGATCGGGTCGCTGAGCTCTCGCTCGCATGCCAGGACATGCTGCGAGGTGCTCTCAACTTGGGCGTAGCGCTGCTGATCGACACGGTTCGCATGGTAGCCGCTGCAACAGGTGTGATGGCAGGGCGAGTCACTGTGGATTGTGCCTTTGGCACTCGCGGCACCGCGAAAGATGCCAGGGCGGTTGATGCGGCCTGAGACCAAATTTAGTGAAATGGAACAGCATGTCCGTGCTCCCGTGGAGGAAAACCATGTCTGACACCCCGCGTATCATTCTGCACAACAGCGACACGGCACCGCTTGCCGAAAGCTTGTGCGCCGCATTCCCAAAAGCAGATTATCGTGAATGCAACAGCTATGAGGGTCTTCCTACGCTGATCGACAGCTATAAGCCCGAGGTCGTCTATTCGGTTCGTTTCGCGGGCACGCCTGGCTATCCGCGCGACGCGCTGTTTGGCCCGCAAGGCCCAAGTTGGATTGCCAATGGTGGGGCGGGTACTGATCATTACGGCCAGTGGGACCCTCAAAGGACTATCGTGACCAATGCTGCGGGTGTGGCCGCTGGGATGATGGCGGAATATATCTTTGGCGGGTTTTTGCATTTTACCCTGGATGTGCCTGGTCTGCAGAAAGACAAGGCTGCGCGGCACTGGAACGCGCGTACGGTCAGGCCGTTGGCGGGCAAAACACTCCTGATCATCGGGCTGGGTCATACCGGTCAGGCGGTGGCGGCGCGCGCCAAGGCCTTTGGAATGAAAGTCTTGGGAACCCGTGCCCGCCCCAAGCCGATGAAAAATGTCGATGAGGTGCACGCAGCGGATGAACTGCATGACCTTCTGCCATTTGCGGATTTCATTGCAGTCTCGAC
The DNA here is from genome assembly GCF_056540425.1 of Ruegeria sp. AN6. Classification (NCBI taxonomy): domain Bacteria; kingdom Pseudomonadati; phylum Pseudomonadota; class Alphaproteobacteria; order Rhodobacterales; family Roseobacteraceae; genus Ruegeria; species Ruegeria sp. AN6. The sequence continues at coordinate 204,112 of NZ_JBQFWR010000007.1, read as the reverse complement.
CCCACTAATTCCAGCGACACGTGGCTTGATCGGTGCGCGAGAGATTGCGGCGATGAAGCAAGGCGTCATCCTCGCGGATGTTTCACGCGGCGGTGTAGTGGATCAAGCTGCCCTTCACGTAGCACTGAGTGCAGGTCATGTGGCGGCGGCGGTACTGGACGTGTTCGAAACCGAGCCTCTTCCCGAAACAAGCCCGCTCTGGGCTCTTGAGAACGTGGTCATCTCACCGCATTGCTCATCGGTTTATGCCGAATGGGAACAGGCTTCTTTTGAGCTGTTTATTCAGAACCTGGATCGCTGGATACGCGGCGAGAGATTGGTCAATATCGTGAACCCTGTGCGTGGATACTAAAGAAAATGACCTGACCTGTAGCCTGTTTGGTTCGGAGCGCATGTTTTCTTCCGGATCAAATTTCAAGCCAAGCTAAATAGCGGCTCTTGCCAAGCGGCGCGGTTTCTGCACGGCACAAGGGACAATCATCGGAACCGGTCTGGCAGCTTCAACATAAGTGATTGTTATGCTGCCAGCTGTTTCGGCTGGGTGATACGGTGTCTGGCTTGGATTGCAGGCGTCACATCATCAACGCTTTTTCAACAAGCGCCTGTTTGTCCGGATACAGGGACACGTCCACACCGTGCTCAGCCAGCGCGTCGCTTAGCTCTTGCGTGCTCAAGTTTTCGATTGCTGCGGTCGTCATTCTCAGGAAGTTTATCCGGCGCTTTAGCTGTCCGTTCGTTTCACCAAAAATGTGCCGATCCTGGAAAGCGAATTCTTCGGCGTATTTTGTCATGAAGTATGACAGGAACGTGTTGAGGCTAATCCGCACGCGTGGATCATCTGTGAGCAGGTCCGCAGAGGCATCCAACGTCTGTCTCATCAGGTTGGCCCAGCGTTCTGCCCCCTTGTCATTCATCAGAGCAATAGCGTTATGCTCGTGATGAAAGTTCAACCGAAACTCAGCGCCGTGGTAATAGGGGCCACCCCCCATGACATCGATCCACATGGATGCCTGGGTCGCAACATGGTGGTGCAATCCCCCAACCCTTACGAAGACGGATGTGAACCAAGGCTCATCGGCAAACACGCGTTCATAGAATCTGGTGACTACGCCAACAATTGCATCTTGTCCCAAGACAGAGAATAGCTGCCAGAACTGAATCGGCTTTGAGGTGTCGCCCGGTGCAGTTAGCGAAACAACCTCTGCCATGCGGTGGGCGTCAGCGGGCAGCAGTCCATTTTCGATCGCAGCTGTGATATATGCCTGCTGAACGCGCTCACTCATATACCCGTGGCTCGTTGGAAATTTCGGAAGGTCGACACGTGTCATCAGTTTATGTCCTGGCAGTCTCTTGTCGGGAGGTGAATTGTGGGGCATTCAGCCCATCCTATCGCCCGAACGCCTTGCGATACTTCGAAATAAAAAGGTCTTTTCCCTTCAGTTGGCGCGTGACCCAATCGCCAACAGTCGCAAATAGCCAGCTGTTCCCGATTTTGGGACCAAGGGGCAGTAAGATCGGGGCTTTTTTCCATGGCACATATGGCTTTAGATCCTCGATCGCCTGGCCTTTCAGTGCTTGTTTCAAGGTTTTGATTAGCCACGGATTCTGTCGGGATATTGCCACAATGGTCATACCGTCACCGATATCGGCAATGTCCCCTGCGATGAAGACGTTCGGGTGCTTGGAAGGACGTAACCATTTGTCGGTTTGTATCCGGCCAGAAGGTGCCGTGGCGACCCCGGAAAGCGTTTGCGCCAAAGCCGTATTTGGCCGGGATCCGATCACAGGAAACACCAGATCAGCACTAATCACCCGGCCATCGGTCAATTTGACCGACCCGGCATAGGGTCTGTCCAAGCGTAGCAAGTTTTCCGCTCTTTGGCCCAGAACGATGTTCACGCCTGCGCGTTCCAGCTTGCGTTTCAACTGCGCGCCCAACTTTGCCGGGTACATTGGAAACAAAGTGTTATCTGAAGAAACCAATGTTATGTCCTTGTCGGGTTGAGCTGCGGCGATTTCCCCTGCCAACTCGGTGCCGACCGCACCTGCTCCGATGATGACAACCGACTTTGCTGACGCCAATTGCAAACTAACCTCAGCACTCGCCTCGCGAAAATCCTTAATGCTGTTGCCTTCAGGTTTGAAAGGCGCAGCATAGGACGAACCTGTTGCCAGGACGATGTAATCGGCGGGATAGATGGTTCCGTCTTCTAACGTAATTTCGGATTGTGTAACCCTTGAGGCCCGACCGCGAATGACGCGTCCGCGCATCAGTAAACGATCATAGGGCAGAATGATCTGATCCAACAATTCGGGCTGCAAAAGTGCACGAATGGTCGCTGGCGGCTGCACAAAGGCTTCGCGTTGCTCGATCAGCGTGACATCAGCGTATCCATCCAGTGCTTTGGCGACCTCAAAGCCAACATATCCACCGCCGACAATCACAACTTTCTTCTGGGTCATCTTCTTCCTCGTTGCGTTCCGTAAGCCTGAGGCGTAGTTAAAAATACAAGATCAAAACGACAAGTACGGTCACATAGGATACCGCTATGGGAACGCTCGAACCAGATGAAAACTGTCTGATTGAGCCACTGATCGAGGCGATCTCGGGTAAGTGGAAACTCTTGATCATCTATTGGCTGGCGCAGGAAACCTCACGGTTCAATCAGCTTCAGCGCAACCTCGGTAGCATCACCCACCGCACGCTTACCCGACAACTTGTTGAGCTGCAGGATGCTGGCTTTGTGTCCCGCAAGGACTTTCGGACTATCCCTCCACATGTGGAGTACAGTCTGACATCATTGGGGCAAAGCCTGATCCCTTTGTTGCAGGTCATGCATGAATGGGCGGCCGCAAACGCGGGCAAAATGGCACATCCGAAAGACAGCAAGGAGCGCATTTAGTTGCGTACGTTCCTGCAGTAATTGCATCCTTCCAACAGTTGCTTTCGGGACACTGAAGCCCGGTATCGAACGGGTCGGCCAATGTCTGGTCTGGACCACTTGCCTCAACAACGTTTTGTAGAGTTGCGAACAACGAGTTGTGTGAACAGCTCTTCGGATTTGGGCGCCTGATGAGATGTGATCCAGTTGGCAAGCGCGTCCGCTGCGCGTTCACCCATCTGAGAAACCGGTAAATGTACGCTTGTCAGTGGCGGAACGGTTACAGACGAAGTTGGAAGATCGTCAACCCCGACCATGGAAATTTGGTCCGGGACGATGATATTTTGTGCCTGAAGACCAAGCAAAACCCCCAGGGCGACGACGTCGGATAGACATAGAATTGCCGTTGGCTTGGTGCTTAGATTGCCCAAGTGTTTTGCAGCGTCTGCGCCGCCCTGATGGCTGATCTCGGTCTCGAAGGTTGAGAGCTTTCCGTCGAAGGGAAAGGCTTTGAGGCCGGTTAGGCGCGCTCGGGTACGGTCATTATCGTTAACGGGGCCATGCACGACCGCAATGTCTTGGTGTCCGAGTTCAACAAGGTGTTTTAGGGCAAGTTGCGCCGCAGCCGCGTTATCATACCCGATGGTCGGCAGCGGATTTTCCGGATTAAAGAAAGACGTGACGATCGTTGGCAACGACGCCCGTTCGATCAGTTCGTGAAACGCCGGGCTGTGGGTAATGCCAGTGATGATCAGTCCTTCTGCCCCGATATCCAGCAGGCTTTTGGCTTTCTCGGCTTCAATCTCTAGGCTCGCCTCGGTTGTCGCAACGATCAGAGACAACTGATGGTCTGATAGCTTACGCTCCAGAGCAGCAAGGAATCGGGCAAAGATCGCATTGTCCAGCGTAGGGACCAAAGCCCCAACAAAGCGGGTGCGACCAGAATTGATTGCCCTGGCAGCCGCGCTAGGAACGAATTTTAGGTCGGAAATAGCGGTCTGAACTTTTTCGAGCGTTTCCTTCTTCACCACGGTCGGTTCATTCAGCACCCTGGACACCGTTGCGACGGACACGCCCGCTGCTTTTGCTACATCTCTGAGATTTGAGCGTTTTTTAGGCTCGGGGGTTTTCTGCGTCACTGATTTTAGGGCCCGTCTTGCCGATTTCTAAGTAAAGAGTTGACATATGTAACTGGTTTCATCAAGCTCTGTAACTAGTTACATTTAGGGAATCTGGCTGCGCCATGCACGGATCTACGGTTTTACATACTTTTACTAACACGGGGTACGACGGCCCCGGTCGCCGGTTCCCGGGCTTCCCAAATGCCCTTGACGCACGCACGCATGTCCTGTCTCCGCGCGAGGCGGTGAAGCTGTCGATCAAACCCGGAGATTTGCTGTCAGTAGAAGGGGCTGGTTCACTGCAGCCATTGGATCTTGCTGCTTTGGCAGAGGGTGGGCAGCCGATGCTTGCGGCACTTGGGCTGAGCCAAACCGGGTTGGTTGAATGGGACGGTTTTGACAGTGCCCAGTTCTCGGGTTGGATAGCAGCGCGGGATGGGGATCAGCGGGTTCCCTGTTACAGATTTGATCAATCATCCGAGCCAGTGATTATACGTGCCAGTCAGACGATGACGGTCTGGTTGATCCGACCCGTCGGAGTTGCCGGGCTAATCGAAGGCTCAGGCGCCGGAAATGTGACGGTTCTGCACAAACCCGCAGCCAAACGTGATGTGCAATTGCCCCCTTTGCTGGGTGATATACGAGACGAATTCACCGTCCCTCGCGGCAGCGCCATGGCGTATGAGCTTAAAGCTGGCGAATTCGTTCAAATCATCGATGTTGAAGGCCAGCAATGTTCCGATTTCATGGCGTTGCGGGCTGATGGCCTGGATCGTGGCGAGGAATGGATGATCGACTCCACTGCCACTCGGTCCATGGTTAGACGGGCTTTTCCCGGTCCCGGTTTGCTGGATAAATTCTTTGATCGCGATATGCGCCCGTTACTGAATGTGGTTCAGGACACTTGTGGTCAACACGATACATTCGGTCTGGCGTGCACAGCTCGTGGTTACGAAGAGAGAGGCTTTCCCGGCCATCTAAACTGTTCCGACAACATGACCAATGCTCTAGTGCCCTACGGTGTCAAAAAGCGGACCGCTTGGCCCGCAATCAATTTCTTCTGGAGCACGTGGGTTGACCCGGCTTCGCATCATATCCTGACTGAAGAATCCCGTTCGCGACCCGGTGATTATGTTGCCATGCGAGCGTTGGAGGATCTGGTCTGCACCTCGACCGCCTGTCCAGACGACATTGATCCGATCAACGGCTGGAACCCGACGGATGTGCATGTACGTATCTACCGCCCTGAAACACCGATCCGCCGTGCGGTTGCCTATCGCGAAAAGGAAGACGCCCTCATGTCGATCAGCCAGGAGTCCGCTTTTCATGACCGTCTGGCCCCGTTGACCCAGCATTTTGCGCCAGCGCGTGATCTATGGGCACCGGTCAGTTACCCGGCCCATGGTACTTTGGGTGAATATTGGGCCTGCCGCGAAGCTGTGACAGTGCAGGACATGAGCGGTCTGCGCAAATTCGACATCGTCGGCCCGGATGCCGAGGCGCTGCTGCAACTGGCCACCACTCGAAACGTGGCGAAACTGCCGGTTTGGCGTGGATCTTACACGCCGATGTGCGACGAAAGTGGATCGGTCATTGACGATGGCACCTTGTTCCGTCTGGCGCCCGAGATTTTCCGTTGGTGCTGTGGGTCCGAGGAAAGCGGGCGGGTGTTGCAGGAACTGGCAGACGCGCGCGGCTTGCAAGTGCGGGTCCACGCATTGCGCGGAACGATGCCAAACCTGGCTATTCAAGGGCCGAAATCGCGCGACTTGCTACGCAAGATCGCTTTTACCCAACCGCATGTACCCAGCCTGGATCATCTAAAATGGTTCGGTGTCACCGTCGCACGGCTGAACGATCGCGAAGGTGCGCCGTTCATGCTGTCGCGATCGGGCTATACCGGCGAATTAGGGTATGAAGTTTTCTGCTCAAAATCCGATGCTGTCGCGATCTGGGATGCGGTAATGGCAGCCGGCGAAGAGTTCGGGATCGCCCCAATGGGTTCAGCCGCACTAGACATCATCCGGATTGAGGCAGGTCTGGCCGCCGCAAACGCCGAATTCGTACCGGGCGTCGATGCGTTCGAGGCTGGATTGGGCTTTGCGGTCGATCTGACCAAGTCTGACTTCACCGGCAAGTCGGCTCTGCAACGCAACGCACGCGACCCGCGCCGGGTGCTCAAAGGGCTGCTGATCGGTTGCGATGACGTGCCAGCCCGCGGTGCCCCGGTCTACGCGGGAGAACGGCAGGTGGGTGTGGTGACCTCGGCTATACGTTCACCGATGCTGGAGCATGCGATTGCGATGGCCCGATTGTCGGTCGAGCAGGCGGAAAACGGCACTCAATTGGAGATCGGACAGCTCGACGGACGGATGAAACGCCTGTGCGCGACGGTCTCGGACATTCCATTCATAGACCCGCAACGCAAGCGGGCGCGCGCCTGATGGCGCATGCAACTCAACGAAACGGGAGAATTAATATGAAAAAAGGAATGCTAACAGCAGCATTGACCCTGACTTTGGGCGCGACAACCGCGATCGCGCAGGACAAAGTGATGGTCGGTGAACCCAGCTGGCCCGGTGCCAAGATTATGAGCCGCGTCATTGGTCAGGTTGTCGAAACACGTCTAGGCGGCGAGGTTGGCTATGCGCCTGGCGCCAATGCGGTGATCTTTGCAGCGATGGATGGCGGGCGTGGAGATATCGACGTGCACCCGGATGTCTGGCTGCCGAACCAGTCGTCATTCACCGACGAGTATGTCGATCAGAAGGGCACCGTCGCGCTGTCTTCTGGCAGCTACGAGGGGCGCGCCGGCATCTGCGTGCCGAACTATATGGTTGAGGATCACAACATTCGTTCAATCTACGATCTGGCCACCCCGATGGCGCAAGAGCTCTTCGACTCGGATGGTGACGGCATGGGTGAGGTTTGGGTTGGTGCTTCGGGCTGGGCTTCAACCAACACATTCAAAGTGCGGGTGCGGGACTATGGGATCGAGACCTTCCTGACACCAACGACCGAGGATGAAACCGTGTTCTATTCACGCTTGAAGGACCAGGTTGACCAACAGAAGGGTGCGGCTTTCTACTGCTATGCGCCGCATTACGTGCATGCTTTGTATGATGTGACAATTCTGGAAGAACCCGATCATGATGCGACCACCTACAAGATGGTGCAGCCCGATCAGGACGCGGATTGGTTCAACAAGTCCCATATCAGCACCGGTGAACCGGTCAAGACCGTGACCGTCGCCCATTCCAAATCGCTTGAGCAGCGCAACCCTGCAGCGGCGTCCTTTTTGGCCAATATCGACATGGATGCCGGTGAACTAAGCGGCCTGACTTACGAGGTCGTCGTCAAAGGGCGTGACACAGACGAGGTCGTGGCCGAGTGGATCGCCGCCAATGGCGATACCGTCGACAGCTGGCTTGGTTTGACCACCAACTAAAACCTGTGCGCCCCCGATGATTTCGGGGGCGTTGCTCGATTCATGCAACTGCGGTGGGGTCAGTATGACAGCGGATATCGCAATCGACGCAAAAGGCGTTTGGAAGGTTTTTGGTGCGCGGTCGCAGGAAGCTTTGCAAGCCATCCACAGCGAGGGGCTGAGCAAGGCCGAAGTGCTGGAGCGCTTCAACTGCGTTGTCGGCGTCGCCGATGCAAGTTTCGAAATCGAGCGGGGTGAGTTGTTCTGCGTCATGGGCTTATCGGGTTCGGGCAAGTCGACCCTTGTGCGCCATGTGAATCGCCTGTTGGAGCCCACTGACGGCCATATCTATCTGGATGGCGAGGACGTGATGGGCCTGAATGATGAGGGCCTGCGCGACCTGCGCAACCGGCGCGTCGCTATGGTGTTCCAGAACTTCGGCCTGATGCCCCACCGTACTGTCCGTGACAACGTAGCGATGCCGCTGGAAATCCGAGGCACCGGCAAGGCGCGCCGCTGGGAAGAAGCGGACCGGGTGCTGGAACTAGTCGAGCTCAACGGTTGGGAAGACAAATATGCGCATGAGCTGTCGGGCGGTATGCAGCAACGTGTGGGTCTGGCCCGTGCCATCGCCGCCGACCCCGAGATATTGCTGATGGACGAGCCGTTCTCGGCCCTCGACCCGCTGATCCGAAAGCAGTTGCAGGACCAGTTCATGGATCTCAGCCACAAGCTGAACAAAACCACGATGTTCATCACCCACGATCTAGATGAAGCGATCCGCATCGGCCATCGTATCGCGATCATGAAGGATGGGCGCATTGTGCAGATCGGTACGCCGGAAGAGATCATCCTCAACCCCGCCGATGACTATGTGGCCGACTTTGTGGCAGGGATTTCCAAACTCAACATGATCTTCGCCCATGCGGTGATGAAATCGGTCGAAGAGTTCGAGGCGCATCACGGCGAAGTGCCCGAAGATGCCAAAGAGGCGCATCCGGACATGGATTTGTCCGATCTGATGGACCTCTGCGTTGATGGTCATGGAGTTGTAGTCGTCACTCAGGATGGCAAGACCGTGGGTGTTATCAACCGAGCGGGTCTGATCCGCGCGATTCAGGACAGTCAAGCCTAAGGGGACCGCTATGAAACATGTTGATACACAACAGATCCAACCGGAAACCGCCGACCGCCTGAATGGCTTGATCGGAGATTTCGTGGGACAGGGGCAGTCCTATTACCAAAAGACCTTTGCCTACATGATGCAGGCCCCCGGCTACCGCTTTACGCTGAACAAGGCCGCTGCAATTTTGGGTCCGATATGGTTCGGGGCGCGGGGGCTGTGGTCGTGGTTCCTTGGGTTTTTGGTGCTGGAAACGCTTGCCTATATCCAAATCGGTCTGGGCTTGTTCGGTGATCTGGGCCGTGAGTTTCGGGAACGCGCGGAACAGATTGAGCAGACATTGGAGCTGCGCCGCCAGCAAATTGCAGCGGCAGAGCAATCCGGTTCAACCACTTTGGAGTCATTGAAGCGCGCCGCGGAATCGCTTGAGGGTGCTTTGGCAGGCGCGCAGGAGGCCGCACGTTCGGCGGATTCGACAGGATTCACCTATCTGGTTATCGGGATCGTCCTTTTACTGGCGTTTAAGTTCCTGGCCGCCTCGTTGGCCAACTGGACGCTTGAAGGGCAGTTCGCGCGCTGGCGTTCGGACCCGAGCGTAGCGCATGGCTGGTCGCTGCCTCGAGTAGTCGTCGCGACGGCGCTGACTGCCGTGGTAGTAATTTTGTCGATGATCAAGTTTGCGCAACCCGATGCGCTAGCAGTACTCAAAACTTTCCCAACCAACCGGGACTGGCGTTTGAACGTCGGCGATGGCGTACAAGCAGTGTTTGAATGGACCAAAACCGCCGGGCGCGGCTTCTTCGATGGGCTGACCTATGGGATGCGCACCCTGTTGGACTGGATTGAGGTAGTACTGGTCGATACGCCGTGGCCGGTCGTGGCACTGGTGATTATCATGCTGGCCTATCTCTCTGCCGGACCGCGCGTGGCAATCTTCACCGGTGCGGCGCTGGCCTATCTGGGCCTGTTGGATTTCTGGGAAAAAGCGATGACCACGATTGCCCTGCTGGGCGCTGCGGCGTTGATCTCGATCACGCTAGGTATCCCGCTGGGCATCTATTGTGCGCGCCGCCCGCGGGCGTTTGCAATCGTGCGACCGATTTTGGATTTCATGCAGTCGATGCCGTCCTTCGTCTACTTGATCCCGGTCGTGGCCTTTATCGGATCAGGCAAGCCAGCGGGCGTGGTCGCAACAATGATCTTTGGCAGCCCCCCGGTGATCCGTTTTACCGTTCTTGGCCTGCAGCAAGTCCCCGAAACCGTGCGGGAGGCCGCCTTGGCCTTCGGAGCGACGCCCCGGTATCTGCTATGGAGGGTAGATCTGCCCCTGGCGCACAAGACTATCATGGCGGGTGTGAATCAGACTATCCTGATGTCTCTTGCGATGGTGGTCGTCGCCTCGCTGATCGGTGCAAAAGGCTTGGGCGAGGACGTGCTGGAGGCACTTCAATATGCCGCTGCAGGACAAGGAATTTTGGCTGGATTGGCGATCCTGTTCTGCGCGCTCATCCTGGATCGGATTGTGGCTGGAAGAAAATGACGAATACGTCAAGCGCACGATCACTCGACAGTATTTCGAGGTGGGCGATGCAGATTTGTTCGCAGATGTCACGGTCTCGTTTGAACCCTTAGTTTGAGCAAGCTCACTGGCCCGGGCATGTGGGTGGCGCAGGCACCTACAAGGTGACAGGCTATGTTGTTCTACTAATCTGATTGAAGCTGGTTCGAATTGTTTTCCAACCCGGTGGCAGCGCAGATCCAGTGCCGCATATGTAGGATTGATGTTTGAACCCAGATCGCCGGACTATTAATCGCATTCGCCACCCAGTAAGGCTTCATTCAATTAGTAGGCTGATCCGGTCGCGTGCAGTCACTTCGTTTATCACGAGGTCAACGCACGTCAGGCCGTGTTTGTCGTAGCGCCATGAACGAGGGTTTTCGAACTTGATCTTGCTCGGCTCAGTTGGGATCGAACCCAACTGATCCTTCTGGTACAACAATCGTGTGCTCGGGTTTCCAGCTCAGCCATATTTCGCCACCTTCGGGCAAATCCGGGATGTCCTGATCGCGCGCAATGACTTTGAAGGTGTTGTCGTTGTGTTTCAGGACGCAGGTCGCCATCGCTCCGGCGAAGATGCGACGGACCAGCGTGGCGGGGAGTTTTGAGGTCTCGTCGCCGTCAGGCTCTGAGATAGATATGCTCATGTTCTCGGGTCTGACGGCCAGGGTCGACTGCGGTGTCGCTCCGTGTGGTAATTTGATATCCGCACCGCCAGAATTCAGAGCCAAGCCGCTTTGACCTGTCAGAATATTGGCTTCGCCCAGGAATTCGGCGGTAAAGACGTCGACGGGATTGTTGTAGACTTCGCGTGGCGGGCCAGCCTGTATCATCGTTCCCTGTCTGAGGATGCCGATCTTGTCTGACAAAGTAAGGGCTTCTTCCTGATCATGGGTCACAAAGATCGTTGTAATGCCAATCTCACGCTGAATACGCTTCAATTCTATCTGCATGTCGACGCGCAAGGATTTGTCCAAGGCCGACAGCGGCTCGTCCAATAGAAGCACCTTTGGATTAGTGACAATAGCCCGTGCCAATGCCACGCGCTGTCGTTGACCACCAGACAATTGATGAGGCTTGCGGTCGCCCAGTTGCCCAAGCTGTACCAATTCTAGCGCTTCACTCACGCGGCGGCGTTCCTCGGCGGCACCTACTTTGCGTACACGCAAGCCAAAACCCACATTGTCGGCGACGGTCATATTGGGAAACAGAGCATAGTTCTGGAACATCATTCCGATGTCACGCTTTTCGACGGGAATGTGCTCGACCGACTGATCACCGATATGGATCGAACCACTGTCCGCAAAGATGAATCCGGCAATGGCACGCAGCAACGTCGTCTTACCGCTGCCTGATGGACCGAGCAGGGCAAAAAAACCGCCATCCGAAAAGTGCATGGTGACGTCATTCAAAGCCTTGAGTGACCCGAATGTTTTGGTGACGTTTTGGACAGAAACATCGGCCATCAGCGTTCTCCTCCGAAATTTGAGAACCGGGCTGCAAACAGCATCACGGCCATCGAGATTACGATAATGATTGTCGAGATTGCATTGATTTCCGGCGTGAAGCCTTTGCGGATCGAGGTGTAGATCAAAACCGGCAGCGTGCTGTCTCCGGGTTCGGAGAGGAAGTACGACACAACGAACTGGTCAAAGCTGACCGCAAAAGCGAACAGAGCACCGGCAATGATCCCCGAAGCGATCCAGGGCAGGGTAACGCGGCGGGTCACGGTCCAGCTGTCGGCGCCCATGGACCTTGCGGCCTCTTCCAGTGTGGGATCAAATGTCGCCAAGCGGGCGCTGACGACGACGATCACGTAAGGCAGGGCCAGGGCGACATGGCCGATCAGAACCGACGGTGTGCCGCGGCCAAGACCGACGCCATAGAAAAAGATCAGCATCGCCGTGCCGGTGATCAGCCATGGAATTGCGATCGGCGGGAACAGCATCACCTGCAGGAAGCGCTTGCCACGGAACTCGAACCGGAACAGGGCCAGCGAGGCGGCTGTGCCCAAGACGGTGGCAATCACTGTTGTGGCCAGCGCGATCAGAATTGAGCGGGTCGCGGCATTCAGAATTTCAGTATTCTGGCCCAGTTTTTCGTACCATTTTAGCGAAAACTCGAAGGGCAGTTGATAATACTGTGACGCGTTGAAGGACATGAATGCCATGACGATGATCGGGGCGTAAAGAAAGAACAGGATCAGGCCAAGCCAAGCCTTACCTGCCCAGACCAGATAGGTATTCCTCATGTCTGTGCCCTCCGCAATGCCGGGCTGGCGGTTGCCAGGATCACCAAAACCACCGCAAGCAGGATAAAGGACAAGGCAGCCCCTAAGGGCCAATTGAACACGGCCACGAACTGATCCTCGATCACAGTGCCAAAATAAGTTCCAACACGACCACCTAATATGCGTGGTTCCATGAAAGAGCCGACGACAGGGACAAAAATCAATACCGCACCGGCCAGCAGCCCGGGCAAGGACAAAGGCAGGATGACGCGCCAGAGGATGGTCAGTTTGTTCGCCCCCATTGACCGCGCGGCGTCGATCAGATTGTCGTCGATGGCCTGTAAGGCCAGATACGAAGTCAAGATCACGTAAGGCAGGTAAGAGTGGACCAGGCCGATAACGATCGCAGAGGTCGAGAACATCAGGTTCACATCGACCTCGAACGGCAGGATCGCGTTGAGGCCGAGCTCTAGCACTCCATTTCCGCGCAGAACGATGGCCCAGGAAAATATCCGGACCAGAGAATTCGACCAGAAGGGCAGGATGACTAGAAGGAATAGTGCTTCGCGCGACTTACCCTTAATCGCCTTAGCCAGAACATAGGCGCAGGGAAAGCCAACCAGCACCGAAATCACCGTCACAGTCAAGCCGAGCTTTATGGATTTCCAAAGCAGCGTTGCGTAAGTCGAGGTCTGGAAGAAGGCCTGATAGTTTTCAGACGTATAGTGCCATTCGGCATCGCCAAAAGGCACATCGGACAAAAAGCTAAAATACAGCATCGCCGACAGCGGCAAAAATATTGCCACCGTCAGCCAAATATAAGCCGGAGAAAGCAGGCTGACGATCTTGAGCCTGTCTTGTCGGGCGAGAACCGTTGACATGTCTGCTTTCTCCTTCGCGTGCCTGGGCTTATTGGGCGGCTTTCAACCCTTGCCAGAGCTCAAGGTATTTCTCGCGGTTTTCATCCGAGACCGGACGCTGGAACTGGACGCGTGCCACGACTGCGGGATCCCCAAGAACGCGCTTGTTGAAGGCGTCATCAGGCAACGCAGCAGCGGCTTTGGCATTGGCCGAAGCCGGGGCACCGCTTTCGGCCCACTTGACGTAGAACTCTGGGTCGATCATCCAATTGATAAAGGCGTGCGCAGCCTCTTTCTTGGTCGATGAGGTTGGGATGGACAGACCATCCAACCAGCCGATTGCACCCTCGTCTGGAACGATGAACTGTACCGGCAAACCGGACGCCATCGAGCGGCTGGCAGAACCGGACCAGAAGGTTGCCACATCCAGATCACCCGCGGCCATGAACTGGTTCCAGTCGTTCTCCGACCCCCAATAGGTTTTGATCTGAGGCATCAGCTCGGCAAGTTTGGCCTCAATGGCATCAAGATCCTGAATGTCGTTGATGTTCTGACCTGTTGCGATAGCTGCGAATTGTACGGCTTCCAACGCGTCATCGCGGATCGAGACTTTGCCTACGTGCGCCGTGTCCCAAAATACCTCAATCGACGTTGGCATCTCATTGAATTCATTGGTGTTCACAGCAAAGGATGTCAGGCCCCAGGTCCAAGGCATTCCATGCAGCGCACCTCCGGCGTTGAGGTCCGGATTGGCGGCCAGATTTTCAGGCACGTCACTAAAATTCGCGACCATCGAGCTGTCCACTGGCCCTATCAAACCCTCGGCCTGCGCCTGCGGAGTAAAGGCCGCGTTGATCAGCACGACATCATAGGCACCGGGGTTGGTCCGAAGCTTGGTCAACATCTCTTGTTCAGAATTGAAGTATTCATGAACGACGGTGTGGCCCGTTGCCTCGGTAAAGGCAGAAATGGCCCAGTCTTCGTCGGTTCCATACCCTTGCCAATTGAGAACTCGGATCTCATCGGCCAGAACGGCCGCGCCCGTTGTTGTCAAAGCAACTGTGGTTGCTAATAGGATACGTTTGTTCATTGTGATCTCCCGGTTGAATGGTCTTTAGCTTTGGTTCTCGATCAACCCGCCTCTTTCTTGTTTAGGGCGTCCGCCACGACCGCTTGGGTCGGCGCCGTTGCGGGCCCTTGTTGTGTGGTTGACAACGCCGCAGCGACATTTGCGTAAATGGCTGCTTCCTTTGGGGTATCACCGCGCGCCATTCGCGCGATGAAACTGCCAACATGGGTGTCACCAGCGCCGTTGGTGTCCACCGCTTGAACGCGGTAAGGTGGGATATGGTGAAGAGCATCGGGCCGAGCCAGAATGCAGCCGTCTTCCCCCAGTCGCACAACAGTTCCACCGTCATCAGGGCGGGTTTCAGCAAGTGCTCTGGCAGCAGCAACAGGGTCCGTGTGACCAGTCAGAACCGCAGCTTCGCGCGCATTTGCACTGATCCATGTGGCCCGTCTCAACGCCGTCTGCAGCACTTCATGTGGGAGAGAAGCGATGATGGGCGAAGGATCGAACACCAGGTTATTGATGCGGGCATCCGAAGATAACCTCTGGTGCAGCGCATCACGCGAGCCCGTGTAGTGCAGAGCGTAGCCAGACAAAAGGGTCCAGTCGAATTCGGCAAAGCTGATCTGCGTTAAGTCCTCGGCAGTCACGTGCCCCTCAGCACCGTCGCTTGCCACAAAGGTCCGCTCACCCTGAGGGTCGATCATCACGGTACAGCAGCCCTGATCGCGCGTTAGGTCTTGTGCCCGCAGGAACGGGACACCTTCGGTGTTAAGACCTTCGCGAATAATCTTGGCAAATGGGCCAGATCCGATAGAGCCTCCATAGAACACCATCATACCTGCGCGTTTCGCGGCCACCATGGCGTTGAACCCGCCACCAGGTGCGATGGAGAAACCCTTGACGATAGCTTCTTCACCAACCGCTGGAACAGCTTCGACCTGATAGAGCAGATCGGCCACAACACCTGACATCTGAAGAAGACGATTGGTCATCTTGTGGCCTCCGTCTTTGCGTCAGACGTATTGCGAAGAGAAAGCAACTGTTCCGCTATTGCTTCGATGGGTAGGTTGTTGGCAGCACGAACTGGGTCGAGTACAGCGGGTGCGATGGCTTCAATTCCGGCGCATGCCCCGGCCATCGCTCCGGCAATAGCGCCGATTGTATCTGTGTCGTCCCCGATATTCGCAGCAATCCGGGTGGCCTTCCAGACATCACCCGACGCCATCCTCACGATGCCAAAGGCCGCCGGGACAGATTCAAACGAAGAGACAGAAGTTCCGACGAATTGCGCGAATTCGACGTCGGTCATGCCCTGATCCGCGAGATCAAGTGCGTTTGAAATCCGACGACGCATGTTTGCTTCGCCAAACCGATGGCCGCGTTTCTGCCCTTGCTCTGTGGCGTCTAGCGCGGTGTCGAGCGCTGAGTCGAAATCAAGACCATCCACACCACAGCTGACGACAGTGGCAACAGCAGCAGCAGCGGCAATGGCTTCGCCCGTGTTGTGCGTCATACGGCAGGCCAGTTCCACGCGGTCCAAGAAGTTCTGCGTTGGCGAGAAATGCGTGGCGATCCCAACTGGTGCAATTCGCATCGCAGCGCCGTTTGTTGTTCCGTTGCGCCCCGTTTCGCTTGCTGGTTCTCCGTTCAGCATCGCTGCAAGAGCCGCTTTGGAAGATGGACCCAGCAGGTCGCGCAACCCGCGGGTACGAACGTCACGTTCCCAATCCAGTAGATCTTGTGCCCACAGCGTTTCGTCAAACCCTTCGCCATCTTTCACGAGACGTTGAGCCAACAGAAATGCCTGTTCGGTGTCATCCGTCACCTGCGCCGCCTGTAGGCCATGAGAGACCGGATGGTCGGGGTAGGGGGCGACATAAGTTGTGATCTCGCCATAATGTTGCGCTATTTCTGAGCGCGACAGCGTTTGTGAGGGCATACCCAACGCATCCCCGATGGCCATTCCGGCAAGAGCGCCGCAAGCGCGACTGAAAGCCAGTTCTCCAGTGGCCATAGCCGTCAAAACTCCATGTGCAGACCAAACAGGTCTGGGTCCAGAATGCTCTCGACAAATTCCAGGGAGTCCCCGTCGGCTGAACGGGTCAACCGGCACAGCCGCAACATCGGTTCTCCTGACACGCGCCCCATGACAGCCGCGTCTTCCGCGCTGAGCGCGGGCAAAACACGCGCCCATTCGCTACCACCGTTGACTGCCAACCCGCGACTGCGAAGCGTTTCCGTCAAAGAGCCGTTTTCCAGACCGGTCTCAATTATCTCGGAAAACTCCGAACGCCATGGGACACGGCTGCGTTCCAGCGACACTCCCTGACCGGTGTTCACACGAAAACGTAAACGATCGACCATCAGGACATCGGTGCCGACACTTTCAGGTGCGTCTGCTAAATCCATTTTACCGCGTGTCAGGCGAAGAATCCGCGTCGCAAGTTCGGTTTCACCCGAGGATAATGCAACGCTCCATCCCTTGCGGTCGTCGATCGTTTTTCCCCCGAAGGTTACAAATGATCCGATGCCGCGCCGGGTCGTGATCAGACCCTTGCGGCTGAGGATATCGAGGCTTTTGCGTATCGTGTTTCGACTGACCGAGAACCGTTTGACCAGCGCGTTCTCACTGGCCAGCGGTGCGCCTGTATCCAACCCACCTGACCGGATCTCTTCCTCGAGCATGAGTGCGATCCTGACAGATTTCGGTGCTCCGATCCGATCAGTGCTTGTTGATTCTTGTTCAGACATGTTCATGCTTGTACCTTATCCGGATTCGATTATCTGTCAACTTGGGTATACGGAGGCCCACTTGGCTCAAACTGCAGCCCATGTTTGATTGGATGTGTTCTCAGGACAGTTCTGTTGACTCTGGCAAACGTCCACACTTATCATTAGTGTGCTAATGAAAGTGGATATGTGCATGGCCTACTCACAACCAAGCTTGTTGCCTGATGCGTTGGGCATTCTTAAGCAGGCTGGAGTCCGCGTTGTCGCAGGTGGGACAGATTTCTATCCGGCGTTGAAAGCAGGCCAGCATCCCGAAAATCTGTTAGATGTAACAAGAATAGATGGGTTTTCGGACATCACGCAATCTGAAGGGGGCACAAGTATTGGTGCCGCCGTCACATGGTCGGATGTTGTTAGAACTGATCTTCCTCGGGCCTTTGATGCCTTGAAGCAGGCGGCGCGCGAGGTCGGAAGCCTGCAAATTCAAAATGCAGGTACGGTTGTCGGAAACATTTGCAACGCCTCTCCCGCCGCCGATGGTGTTCCACCTCTGCTTGCATTGAATGCTGAGGTTGAGCTGGCCAGTGCAGCAAAGGGAAAGCGTGTTCTTCCCCTCGAGGCATTTATCAGGGGTGTGCGGCAAACAGCGTTGATGGATGACGAGCTGGTGACAGCGATCATCGTGCCGAAACCCCATGCTGGCATGACGTCTGGTTTTGAAAAATTAGGGAGCCGTCGCTATTTGGTCATTTCTATTGCCATGACAGCGGCAAATGTTCTTTTGGATACACAGGGAAGAATAGCCGAGGCTCGCATCGCAGTAGGGTCCTGTTCCGCCGTAGCGCAACGGCTTAAGGCGGTAGAGGCGAGCCTGATCGGTCAGGATCCCGCTGATGTCAGGATTTCTCCGATTGATGTCGCAGCATTAGCGCCGATCGATGATGTCCGAGGGACAAGTTCGTATCGGCTTGATGCAGTGCGTCATCAAATTCAGCGTGCAATTCACAAGGCGGTTTCGTGATGAACAAAGCGCTTTCAGGCACCCCGACCCCATTTCGTTTGAATGGACGTGAAGCGGCCCCATTGCTTTTCCCTGGCCAACGACTGTCCGAAGCTCTGCGCGAGGGTTTGGGGCAACGCGATGTGAAGATTGGCTGCGATGCGGGGGATTGCGGCGCGTGTACTGTGCTGATTGAGGGCGAGCCCGTTTGCGCCTGTCTGACCCCAGCACATCAGGTTGCGGGGCGCGAGGTCGAAACTGTGCAAGGATTACATGCCAATGACCCCGTGGCAGCCAAGCTGGCGCAGAGCTTTCTGGATCATGGCGCAGCGCAATGCGGGATCTGTACGCCTGGCATGATGGTATCTGCCGTTGCGCTACTGCGGGACGTGCCTGAGCCCACCGAGGTGCAAGTGAAGGATGCGTTAGGGGGTGTGCTATGTCGCTGTACAGGTTATCGCAAAATCATCAACGCGGTGATGGGTGCGCCCTCGGTTGCTATTGCGAAAGCGGGTAAGGTGGGCGATGCGGTTCAGCATTTGGATGGGATCGAAAAAGTTTCGGCTACCGTCAAGTACGGCGATGATATTGCACCCGTGGGGTGCCTTGAGATTTTGGTCATTCGCTCCCCCCATGCCCGGGCGGTTTTTGAAATTGGTGACCTCGAAGGATTCGCGCAGGCGGCTGGACTGGACGCGGTTCTGATTGCGGAAGACGTGAAGGGCCAGAACAACTTTGGCGTGATACCCGGATTTGAAGACCAGCCCGTCTTTGCCGAGCGGGAAACGCGTTTCAGGGGAGAGGCTGTCGCGGCCCTGATTGGTGCTCGGGATGTGCTTCGCGCGATCGATCCGGAAATGGTACCGATTACTTGGACCGAACTGCCTGCCTTACAAGACATGGACGCAGCCCAAGGTGAAAGAGCCGATCAACTACATGATGGCCGGGACAACAATGTGATGTGTGCTGGTTTTGTGACTTGTGGCGATCCGAATGCGGCCCTGGCACGCGCGCATGTAATTGTGGAAGGCCGGTTTGAAAGCGGCTTTGTCGAGCATGCATATATCGAACCTGAAGCGGGTTTCGCCGAAGTCGTGAACGGTCGCGTTGAGGTGCATGCCTGCACGCAAGCCCCGGTTATGGATCTCGAAGGGCTCGAGCGTGTTCTGGGGCTTGAACGCTCGGACATACGTGTTGTGCCAACGGCCACCGGGGGCGGTTTCGGTTCCAAGTTGGATATGAGCGTACAGCCCTACCTGGCACTCGCGGCGCTGAAGACGGGCAAACCTGTGCGGCTTTGCTACACGCGTATTGAATCCATGCAATGTTCGACCAAACGGCACCCCTCAGACATCACGCTTAGGATCGGTGCTGATAAGACGGGCAAGCTCTGTGGCTTTGACTTTCGTGGCCGCTTTGACACGGGGGCTTATGCCAGTTGGGGACCGACGGTGGCGAACAGGGTGCCAGTCCATGCTTCGGGACCGTACCGCGTGGCGGACTACATCGCGCAGGCCAAGGGTGTGCATACCAACAACCCGCCATCGGGGGCGTTTCGCGGCTTTGGTGTGCCTCAGGCAGCCATTGCACAAGAATGTCTTTTCGACGATCTGGCCGAGAAGCTGGGAATGGATGCGCTGGAGTTCCGTATTCTCAACGCATTGGATAATGGTGTGCCGACCGTGTGCGGACAGGTGTTCGACCGGGGGGTCGGGATCAAGGCCTGCCTTGAGGCATTGCGGTTGGCCTGGACGGAAGAGCGTGCAGGTGTTGAGGCATTCAATGCACAAAATGACACTGTAAAACGCGGTGTGGGTATCGCCAGCGGATGGTATGGGTGTGGCAACACGTCTTTGCCCAACCCATCGGCCATCAAATGCGGCATTCGCGCTGATGGCACGGTGGTGCTGCATCAAGGCGCGATGGATATTGGTCAGGGGGCCAATACCGTCATCACCCAGATTTTTGCTACCGCACTTGGGGCCGAGGTGGGTCAGATTACGCTTGTAGGAGCGGATACGGATGTGACACCGGATGCGGGCAAAACCTCGGCCTCGCGCCAGACTTTTGTCTCGGGCAATGCGGCGCGGCTCTCGGGTGAGGCATTGCGGGCCATGATACTGGAACGTCTGAACGTTGCCGAAGATGCTGCCTTGGAGTTCAGCGCCGGGGAAATTCAGGCGACTGATGCCGGGGGGGCTCGTGTGCTGGATCTTTCGGCTCTAGAAGCGGACTCGGATGGGTATGTTCTTCGCGCTGAAGAAAGCTATGATCCGCCGACAAAGCCCTTGGATAAAAATGGGCAGGGGCATCCTTACGCCCAATTCGGTTATGCCGCGCATCTGGCTGTTGTCGAAGTGGATACCGCGCTGGGCACAGTCACGCCAGTGAAATTCATTGCGGCTCATGATGTCGGTCAGGCCATCAACCCGATGCTAGTCGAAGGGCAGGTCCATGGCGGCATTGCTCAGGGTCTGGGGATGGCGCTAATGGAGGAATACATCCCGGGACTGACCGAGAACCTGCATGACTATCTGATCCCGACAATCGGTGACATCCCCCCGATTGAGACCATTATCATCGAAGAAACCGACGCGCATGGCCCGTATGGCGCCAAGGGACTGGGAGAGCATGTGTTGATCCCAACGGCACCGGCGATCCTGAACGCAATCAAACATGCAACAGGGGTACGACTGTTCAAGGGACCGGCAATCCCCAGCGTCGTCCATGCAGCCCTCAAGAAGAGTGTAACGTGATGACGGATGTTGCGAAGCCAGAAAAGATCCGCTGCGACGCCTGCCCGGTGATGTGCTATATCGCCGAGGGCAATTCGGGCGCCTGCGACCGTTATGCCAACCACGGTGGCGAGCTGGTTCGGCTTGATCCGTTGACCATCATCCAAAGTGGCCAAGACCTCGTTCCGTTCATGGGCG
Organism: Ruegeria sp. AN6; assembly: GCF_056540425.1. Classification (NCBI taxonomy): domain Bacteria; kingdom Pseudomonadati; phylum Pseudomonadota; class Alphaproteobacteria; order Rhodobacterales; family Roseobacteraceae; genus Ruegeria; species Ruegeria sp. AN6. The sequence continues at coordinate 183,176 of NZ_JBQFWR010000007.1, read as the reverse complement.
AGGGCGCGACAGAGGAATGGGATGGCGATATATTCAAAGGTGAGCGTCAGTTTGTGACGGCTGTAGGAGCGGGAACCACTTATCCCGACTACAAACCTGCACCCTTTATCGCAAGCCAAGAGGTCGAAGGCGTCGATATGGTCACGGTCGTGACCGAGGGCATCTTTAGCTATTGCGGTGTGAAGGTGAAGATCGACACTGACCGTCATATCGGCCATGAGCGTGACGTGGTGCGCGTCGACGGGGAACCGATCGGCCATGTCATGACTTCGGAATACGGCTCGAAAATGCTGTCTTTGGGTGGTGTCGAGCACCTCACGGGTGGTAGCAAGAAAGAAGGCCGCGTAACCTGTGACGCCCTGCTGCGGCTTTGCAACCGAGAACCAGTGACGATGGTGATCGGCGAAGAAGATCACGCCACCGAAGTTGTGGTCGAGGCCGGTAAGCCACCGATCATCAACGGCGTGACAGAAAGCTTGATGCGCGTAGGCTGCGGTTCTGCCACGATAGGCATGTTCCCGAAACAGTGGATCGGTCATGTCGACGACGTCGTTGTGGTGGATGACCACATCACCGGAGTGCTCAGCGAGCACGAGACCGGCAAGCAGCTTGATGTCCCAGCAACGGGGATCAAGATCAAAGGACGGCGCTCGACGCCTGGGCGATACTTCCAAGTGGCAGAGCCCGGCACCGGTTGGGGCGGCACAGATATCGAGGACCCTCTTGCGATCCTTGGCCCCTTTAACCCCAAAACAGCATGGGAAGGCCTGCGGCTGTTTATGGTGTCCACAACGGGTGAGCAGTTTTCATACTATGAACTCGACGCCGATCTTGCCCCGCAACTGCAGGACGTACCCGCGAAACTGGCGGCTTCAGCTGCGCTAATTGCGGAAAACTGCGAACCTTCGGTTTGTTCAGTGCTGTTCATGGGTGGGGCAGGTGGATCGCTGCGCGCAGGCGTTACTGAGAACCCCGTGCGCCTGACCAAATCGGTCAAGGACGCGCTGACCCATGTGTCTTGTGGTGGTGCAGATGCCTATGTGTGGCCCGGAGGCGGGATCACTGTGATGGTAGATGTGTTGGATATGCCCACGAACTCTTTTGGCTATGTTCCAACTCCCGCGCTTGTCGCCCCCATCGAATTTACCTTGCGTGTTAGAGATTACGCTGCCCTGGGCGGACATGTGGACCACATGCGCCGCGTCAGTGACATCAATTCGGATCAGGCTCGCCACGTACGACAAAAACCTAATGCCGGGGATCCGATGGATCTTGGAAACTACAATTGGAAGGCGGACGCAGAATGAGGCCGCGCGCGCGCCTTTTGCCCGATGGCCAACGGCTGCATCTGCAGCATGGTCCCAGTGATCTGATTGTTTGGGTGGAAGGGGATCGGGATCAGGCGTATCGGACCGCAGCAAAGCGGTTCGAAACGATCATCGCCGAAATTGTACAGGAACTGTCGGACCTTAGGGGGATGCTGTCTCCGCTAACAAAACGTCCCAACGGCACAGTTGCGCGTCGAATGCATGACGCGTGTCTGCAGTTGACTGATGTGGGGTACGTCACACGGATGGCCGCCGTGGCCGGAAGCATCGCGGATGAGGTGCTTGCGGCAATGACCCAAAGCGCGAATATCACGCGCGCTTATGTCAACAACGGTGGAGATATTGCTCTATATCTGACCCCGGGAACGAGCTTCAATACCTCGATCCAAGCCCATGACGGCGGCGAATTGGGTCGGATTGAAGTTACGGACAAGGATCGTATCGGGGGTATTGCGACCTCTGGTCGCCACGGGCGCAGCCTGTCTCTGGGCATCGCGGACAGCGTGACGGTGCTCGCCTCATCGGCCGCTGAGGCTGACGTTGCGGCAACACTCATCGCTAATGCGGTGGACCTGCCGGGTCATCCATCGATCACACGTCGCGCCGCTTGCGATATCGACGAGAACAGTGATTTGGGGGAGTTGCCGGTCACTGTTAGCTGTGGTGCTTTGTCAGCCGAGGACTGTGAACGCGCTTTGGCCCGAGGTCTCAACCGCGCGACATCGTTTCAGGCCCTGGGACGGATCGCGTCTGCGGGTTTGTTCCTCCAGGGCCGATCTGTCACAACCGGTGCACACGCATTTTCGTTCCAACAAGAGATACAACATGTCCCAGCTTAATGTCCGGAAAACAGCCTATTCTGTCGAAGAGATTTTCCACGAAGGTGGTCCGGCCCCGGCGAGCCCCCTGCGTCGGGCGGCGGCGATTGCGATCATCGAGAACCCATTTGCCGGGCGTTACGAGCCTGATATTCAGTGGTTTATGGAGGACCTCAAGCCACTTGGTTTGCAGATGGCGAAGCGATTGGTCGAGATGCTGGATGGGGCGGACAAGATTGAAGGCTATGGCAAAGGCGCATTGATAGGTGAGGCGGGTGAGCTGGAACATGGCGCCCTGTGGCACGCTCCGGGAGGTTACGCAATGCGCGAACTTCTCAATGATTCCAACGCGATCGTACCCTCTACCAAGAAAGTCACGGGCGTTGGCGGGCGGCTCGATGTGCCGATCACCCATATAAATGCCTCTTACGTTCGAAGCCACTTTGACAGTATGGAGGTCGGCCTGAACGACGCGCCCAAAGCTCATGAAATGGCCGTCATTCTGGTCATGAGCACAGGACCACGCATCCACGACCGCGCTGGCGGCCTGGCAGCCAAGGATATCAAAGGAGAGGACGGCCTGAGATGAGCGCTAAGATTCGTAAGATCGCTGTAAACATCGAAGAAACGCATTCCGAAATCGGACGAAAGATCGACCCGGCCACCCGCAAGGCCGTCGCCGTTGCAGTAATCGAAAACCCGTTTGCGGGCACCTATACTCAGGACTTAAGCGCATTGATGGAGATCGGTGCAGAGCTGGGCACGCTGTTGGGCCGCAAATGTGTCGAAGCCCTTGGTATCATGCCGGAGCAGGCAGAGAGCTATGGTAAGTCGGCCATGGTCGGCGAAAATGGCGAGTTGGAACATGCCGCTGCGATCCTCCATCCCAAGTTGGGCGCGCCGTTGCGTAAAGAAGTGGAAAAAGGGGCCGCCTTGGTGCCGTCTTCGAAAAAGATGGGTTCGCCCGGTCAGGTGCTTGACGTGCCGCTTGGGCACAAGGACGCAGCCTATGTACGCAGCCACTTTGACGGCATCGAAGTACGGCTGAACGATGCGCCGCGTGCAAATGAAATTATGGTGGCCGTGGCTGTGACCGACAGCGGGCGGCCATTACCCCGTGTTGGTGGCTTGACCCACGATGAAGCAGAAGGCAAAGACGGGCTTCGTTAGGAGCACTTATGTCAAACAGCGTCGATCCCTACCATCTTGAAGACCAGGTCGGATATCTTTTGCGGCTGGCCAGTCAGCGCCATTCGATCATTTTTCAGAACCGAATTTCCAAAGATCTGACGCCGACGCAGTTTGCCACGCTGATCCGGGTGGCCGAGAAGAAAGAGGTGTCGCAAAATCAGCTGGGCCGACTTGCAGCAATGGATATTGCGACGATCAAAGGGGTGGTTGACCGTCTGAAAGCTAAGGGGCTTTTGCGCGCGACCGCCGATCCCGGTGACAAGCGCCGATCTATCATCTCATTGACCGAGGCGGGCGCTGAGTTAATGGAACAGCTTTACGCTGACGGGTTTGGGATTTCGCATGAAACCCTCGCACCTCTCAAGAAGTCCGAGCAAAAGACGCTTCTGGCATTGCTCAAAAAGATAACCTGACCTTCAAAGATCGCGTTGCCCGCATATTGCGCCAAACAACCCAAGTCACCGAAAATCGAGCTTACAAAATACGTTCCGGCAGGCGTTGTGCGGGCGGTGTGTTGCGAGAACGTTCCGAGCAGATCTCGCCGTCAATGATCGTCATGCCAACACCCGGCAGGTTCCCCTGCGCGACGCTTTCAAGCATGTTTTTTCCGGGCGCGTGCTGCGCTTGGTCCAGAAGGACGAAATCGGCGCAACGACCCTTTTCAATAAGACCCACATCCAGATCTCGCTGCCGTGCCGTGTTTCCGTTTCCAAAGCAGAAAGCGATCTCAGCAGGGACGTTGCCAAAGGCCGACAGCATGGCGATCATCCTTAGGATGCCAAGGGGCTGTACGCCTGACCCTGCCGGCCCGTCGGTGCCCAAGATCACCTGATCCAGTTTGCCTAATTCGCGCGCGGTGTTCACCGTAAGCACCGCGGCGCGCTCATTGCCGTTATGAACGATTTCAAAGGCTTGCTTGGTGCAGATCTCACAAAGGCAGATGATCTGATCATCCGGCAGCGCCGAATGACCTCCGTTGATGTGCCCGATCACGTCGGTACCTGTCTCGATCACCATATCCGCGTCGATGAGGCCGGACCCGGGGATGGATGGGCCACCCGTGTGGATCGTGGACTGAATCCCATATTTTCTGGCCCATTCGACCATCTGGTTTGCGGTTTTGCCGTCCTTGACCGAACCCAAGCCGACTTCGCCCAGATATTTCACTCCGGCGTTGGCCAGTTCGGCGAAATCCTCCTCGACCATGCCATGTTCGATGACAGGGGCGCCGGCATGGACCTTGACACCGGAGGGGCGAAAATTTTCATACCAGCGTTGTGCCGCGATCGACATCGCCTTGAGGCCGATCACATCTTTGGGTCGCCCCGGCATATGAACCTCTCCGGCCGAGATCATTGTGGTCACCCCGCCGTTCAGAGTGGAGTCGATCCAGTGGAGTTGTTGCTGACGGGGCGTGTAGTCACCTACCACCGGGTGCACATGGCTGTCGATCAGACCGGGGGCAAGCGTCACACCATGGGCGTCTACGATGCTGGTTGCGTCGTCGGTATCGAGGTCCTTTTCATTGCCCCATGCGTCTATCTTACCATCTATGGCAATCAGACAATCGCCATCAAAAATCGGTTCTTCCATTTTTCCTGACAGGATCATGCCGATGTTCTTTATGACAAGTTTTTCCATAAGATCCTCCCACTATTCATTAGTATACGAATATAATTAGCAGGCATGCGTCAAGATAATTCTGGGGCGAGAGGCATTCTTCACAAATCAATTGACAGGATATTCCATTACCTCATAATCATTAGCATACTAATGAAATGAATGGCCTGATCTAGGTGACTTATAAAGAATACCTAAGGGTGAGGCATCTAGCCGCTTTCTTGGTGGCAACAGGAGGTGATCTGATGGCGCTCGATTCCAAAGAGACAAAGTTCCCGATCCCGGCGGGTGTATTTGCCCAGACCGTAACTGAAGTGCAGCACTATACTGATCGGCTGTTTCGGTTCCGTATGACGCGGCCTGCATCTTTCCGCTTCCGGTCCGGTGAATTTGTGATGATTGGCCTGCCAAATGCCGAGAAGCCTGTGTTCCGGGCCTACTCTGTGGCGTCTCCCAGTTGGGATGAGGAGTTGGAGTTTTATTCGATCAAAGTTCCGGATGGCCCGCTCACCGAGCATCTGCAAAATATCAAGGAAGGTGACACAATATTAATGCGCAGAAAACCAACGGGCACCTTGGTGAACGATGCGTTGTTGCCTGGCAAACGGCTTTGGATGTTTTCTACAGGTACGGGATTCGCGCCCTTTGCCAGTTTGATCCGAGACCCCGAGACCTATGAGAAGTTTGATGAAATCATCGTCACCCACACCTGCCGCGAAGTTGCTGAACTCACCTATAGCAAGAACCTGGTTGCGTCTGTGAAGGACGATCCGTTGTGCGGAGAGTTTGCGCATGGCCTGCGCCTTTATGCCACCACCACACGCGAAGACTATCCATTCATGGGTCGCACTACCGATCTAATGACCAATGGCAAACTGTTTGAAAACCTAGGAGTTCCGCCTATTTCGCCAGATACCGATCGGGGCATGATCTGCGGCTCAATGGATATGCTCAAAGATACCAAGGCTCTACTCGAGGGGTTTGGTCTGGTCGAGGGGTCGAACAGTAAGCCAGACACGTTTGTTGTTGAGCGTGCTTTTGTCGATTAATAACAACTGCTTGTGTTCTGCTTTTCTGTGATTCACTGAAGGCTTGTCACTTGCCAAAGGCAATCCGCATCATAGTGTAAATCTATAGGTTACCGAGATGGGTGCGCCATTGGACATGTAAGGGCGGTGGTCGTTAGAGTTCAGCGCAACAGTTAATTCATAATCGCCGGGCTTCAGCGCTCCGACCTGAAAGCTGTTTTCGTAAAGTCGGCCAAGCTTCAGGCCGTTCAGATAGATGTGGGCGTGACCCTGACCGTCGATATGCGGTGTGCCGTCCTCGACAAGGACAAATTCGAAGTTTTTGACGCTGATTTGAACGGCAAATCCGTTAGTACTGACCTGCGGATCCTGAACCAGCGCGATCGTCGGGCTAGGTGAGATTTCGATGCCGTTGGCTTTGCTATGGTCCATTGACGTCATACTGCCGGTTGCCTCTGGGTTCAGGATGCGAGTCACTACCTCGCTGCCATCGTCAAACGTGAGCGCCAGCGAATGATAAGTGCCTTCGGGAAAGCTTCCGTCGGGCACTTGCAACATGATATGGGCCCCGTCCATTGCCAGTTGCGCCGGATCGCCGCCAGGCACTACAAGTGGTTTGTCATGGCCAGGGTTCATTAATGACGTGTGGGCTCCAGATGGCGACGTGACGCTTTGAAGAATGCGAGGGTCACCGTCATTTTGCAGCTTGAGAGTGACCATGAACAGCGATCCCGACGTCCCCATCGGCGCGGCGCGCCCGTCGCTGACCTTTACAGAAGATTGCGGCGTACCTGCGAATATGTAGGCGAAACCCAACGCGGCCGCGATACCTGCCACAGCGAACCAGCGTTTGCTCATCTGACTTGCCTCCTTGCAAGGATTTGTGTGTATGCTAACGAAGTGAAGTTGATTGTGAAGTCATTTCTAGCGTTAATTTGCGCCACTATGGTTGCGGGACCAGCCTTTGCCCATGCTGCCGATCAGGGTTTTGTGCTTCTTTTGCCCACCACCGCCTACATCACTGGTGGTACTGCGACTGTGGCTGCGACAATCCTGCTGCTTGTTTGCCTGAGACCAGGGCAGATTGAGGTTATACTGCGGCCCATTACATTGCCTCTCAAGCGCGGTCGAGGCCGATGGTGCAACTGGGGTCAGATCGCAGCCTCCCTTTGTCTGATGTTGTTGATCCTGATTGGTCTAAGGGGCCCAACGGACCCGCAAGCGAACCTCATGCCTTTGGTGCTGTGGACCATATGGTGGATGTTGCTTTTCATGGTGCAAGCGCTGATCTTCGATGTCTGGAAATGGGTTAATCCCTGGCCGGGCTTGCACCGTCTGTTGGCCCCAGATCACAAAGCACCTCTGACACTTGCAAAAAAACTTTCGATTTGGCCGGCTGTTGTTCTTATGGCGGCGTTTCAGGGCTTTGTTCTTGCCGATGCAGCACCAAACGATCCGGGCAGGCTTGCGAGTTTCGCGCTTGGATACTGGGGTTTTACAGTACTGGGTATGACCCTTTTTGGGCGCAAATCCTGGCTTGGTCAGGTCGAGTGCTTTTCGGTCTTGTTCGCACTGATCGGCACAATCAGATCGGTGCGCGGGGCGGCATTTGGCGTGCCGGGATGGCAAGTCTTTCACGGTAATCAGTTTGATCTAAGCCATGCGGTCTTTGTAATAGTTATTCTCGCATCCGGCAGTTTCGATGGCCTCTACGAGACCTTCTGGTGGCTGGATCAGTTAGGGGTCAATCCCTTGGAGTATCCGGGGCGAACCGCGATGATCTGGCCGACGACGCTTGGCCTCTACACCAGTATGCTACTGCTGACGTGTATTTTTGCGCTCGCCGTTTACTTGGGAACGGTACTGGTGAACGAGACCGCTTCCTTCAAAATAGCCTTCATCCGCTTTTCCATCACCTTGCTGCCGATTGCGATCGGCTATCATTTTGCCCACTATTTCGTGACATTTCTGGTTCAAATTCAGGTTGTAGTCGCAACACTGGCCGATCCTTTTGCGCTTGGCTGGAATCTGTTCGGACTAGGCAGCCGCCCCGTCAGGGTCGGGTTTCTGACGGTTCCAGACTCTGTGAAGACCATCTGGCTCACCCAGGCCGGTGTCGTTGTATTGTCGCATGTTTTGGCCGTCATCTTGTGCCACAGGACAGCTGAGGCTCTTTGCACATTCCGCCGGGACATTCTGCTGTTGCAATTGGGTCTGTCTATCTTGATGATTTTCTATACGATTTTCGGGCTGTGGCTGCTTTCCAGCCCGCGCGGAGCCTAAAAAATGTAGACAACTCGTTAGTATACATACAAACTGATCAAAAAAGAGAGGCGAAACATCGCCCTAAAAACAACAGAGGAGATGAACGCCATGACAAAGACTTCAAAGATCAGTCGCCGTAGTACACTGCTTGGTCTCGGGGCCGGTGCAAGTGCTCTGGCCGCGGGTGGGGTGTTGCCTGGTTCTCTTGGTTTTGCGCAAGCGCAAAGTTCGGCGCCGATCAAAATCGGATTCCAAAAGCACGCGACTGGCATTGGCGCTGCATATGGCCGCTGGTATGACGTGGCAACTAACGCCGCTGCTGCGCGCATCAACGAAATGGGCGGCATCAATGGTCGCCCGGTCGAGATCATCACTGAAGACGACGCAACCGATCCCGGGCGTGGGGCTGAAGTGCTTGAGAAATTTGCCAACCAACACGAGGTAGACGTCGCTTTCGGTACCTTGTTCAGCCATGTGGTAATTGGCTCTGCGCCCCGCGCGGGCGAGTTGAAACTGCCTTATTTTGTTGTCTCCGAAGGTCACCATGTCGCCAGCGGCATGCTGAATCGCTATACGCTGCAACCAGGTATCACTGATGTGAAAAGTCAGGTTATTTCGATGGCACCCTTCGTCGCCGACAATCTGGGTAAGAAGGTCACGATGATTTATCCTGACTTTGCTTTCGGCCATGATCATCGCGACTTTTTCTCGCAAGCGATTGAGGCGCAGGGGGGCGAAGTTGTTGCGAAGATTGCGATCCCGCCCACCGAGACAACCTTCACCCGCTATTTCCCAAGCATCCCGCGCGAAACCGAAGTGATCTATCATGTGATGGTGGGCCCGGCAGTGCTGACATTCGTCAAAGAAATGGGCGAGTTCTTCGGGCCCAGCCGACCCGAGATTTTTGGTTTTATCGACAGCCTTGAAGCGGTTGATATACAAAGCCCCGGGCTTGAGTTCCTCGAAGGCACGTATTTCTGGGAAGGCATGCCGCGCTATAAGCAGGCCAACGAATCGGAGGCGGCCTCAGCCTATCGTGCGGCAGTTGGCGTGAATGACAGTGGCGCTGCGATCAATGACCCGGCCAATGTTGCCACTTACGCTCATATGTTCGGGTGTTGGGAAACGATGCATATCATTAAAGCTGGTATGGAAGCAGCGGACTACCAAGGGCCTGCAGATCGCTCCAAACTGATCGAAGCGGTCGAGGCGATGACTGACATGCCGGAATCCATCGAACATCCGCAGGGTGAAAAGGTCTTTAACGGCAAGACCCATCAGACCTTTGGCAAACAGTATATCTCAAAGGTTGGTGATGGCCGTCTTGATGTGGTGCATACCGCGTCAATCGAGGATGGCCTTTATGAAGATGAGGTGGATTACACCACGCAATCCTTCTGATCCCGACATTAGGCAAAAGCGAGACTGGGTATGGACTTCGGGCCTCACCTGATGCTCGCCTCCATCGAGGGGGCGGTCATTTCGGCTATTCTTGTGCTGACGGCAATGGGGCTCAGCATTGTGTTCGGCGTCATGCGCGTTGTGAATGTCGCCCATGGCGAGTTCTTCATGCTGGGTGCGGTATTTGCCTGGGCGGTAAGCACGATGATCGGCGGCCATGCTGGTTTCGGTTTCGTGGCTGCCCTGCTTATAGTGCCGGTTTTGGTCGGCTGCATTGCGGCGGGGGTCGATCAGCTGATCCTAAAGCGGATCGACTATGACGTGGACCGGACCATCGTAGCCACGATTGGCGTACTTTATATTGTGCAGCAATCGACGCTGATGCTGTATGGACCCGAGGCGCGGCCCGTCGCGCCACCGTTCAACACTCGCTTGGCACTGCCCTGGTTCGAATTTGGTGCAGATGGATTCCAAATGATCTGGCCCTGGGGGCTAAGCGTGACGACCTACAAGCTGTTCGTGATAGTTGCGGCGATTTCCGTGTTGGGGGTGCTTTGGTTTGTGCTGACGCGCACCAAGATCGGATTGATCATGCGTGCAACGCAGCAGGATCGCGAGATGGCTCAGGCCTTTGGGGTGCCGGTCAATCGTGTGTACTCCTGGGTGTTTGGCCTGGGTGCAGGGCTGGCAGCACTAGGTGCTGTGTTAGTGGTTCCAATTCAGCAGGCCCATTATCTGATGGGCGGAGATCCATTGTTGCTGGCGTTTATAGTGGTAATCATTGGCGGTCTCGGAAGTTTGCCCGGCACTGTGATTGCAGCGGTGCTGATCGGAATGAGCGATGGCATTATCTCGGTCTTTTTCTCGCCGACTCTGGCCAAAATCATCGCGACCTTCCTTGTCGCAATGGTGCTTGTGTTTAAGCCGCAAGGCTTGATGGGGCGGGTGGCAGCCTGATGACGGTGTCCAGAACAACCGCTTTACATATCGGCACCTTACTTGTGCTTATCGCATTGTTCTTCGTGCTGCCCGCATATCACGTCGGAGCCTTCTCGCGGATCATGGTGCTTGCGATTTATGCGATCGGGTTCAATCTGCTGTTTGGCTATACCGGCCTGCTGAGCCTTGGCCATGCCATGTTCTTTGCCGCCGGAATGTACGGGTTTGGACTGAGCATGAATTTCGGCGGACTGACAGTGCTGCCAGCTTTTGCAGTTGGCGTCCTTGCTGCCGGGTTCTTGGCTCTGGGTGTTGGTTTTCTGGCGCTGCGCACTATCGGTGTCGCGTTCATGATCGTGACGCTGATGTTTGCTCAAACTTTCTATCTCGTGATCCTGTATTTCGGAGAATACACGCGCGGTGACGAAGGCTTCATCATTCAACAGGCCCAACGCAACCTCGCTGGGATTGACCTGACAACGGAAACGGCGCGTTACTTCGCTGCATTTACCCTTTTCGCCATCTGCTTTCTCGCCATGGCGCGTTTGGTGCAAAGCCCATTTGGAAAGCGACTGGTTGCCATACGGGAAAACGAAGAGCGAGCCCGGATGTTGGGATATGACGTAGGGCGGCTCAAACTTGCTGCGCTAGTTGTATCTGGCCTGTTTTCAGGCGTCGCAGGCGCCGCCTACGCGATGCTGTTCGGCTATGTCGGTGCAAGCTTTGCTGCGGTGCATTATTCCATCTTCCCGCTGCTGTGGGTTTTGCTGGGAGGGGCCGGAACCACGATCGGCCCCCTCATCGGCGTTATCTTTATGTTCTATCTGATCGACATTTCTAGCAGTTTCACCAACGCATATATGCTTGTTGCCGGTGTTGCTTTGGTTCTGCTGACCCTGTTCGCCCCCCAAGGTATTGCGGGCACAATACGCAAGAGGGCTGTGTCATGGTTGCCGTAAATATCCTTGAGACCAAAGGCCTGACTAAGATCTATGGCGGGCTCCAGGCCAATACTGACATAGATTTCTCTCTGCGAAGGAATGCAATTACAGCGTTGATAGGGCCAAACGGCGCGGGCAAGTCGACATTTGTTGGAATGGTTAGCGGGCGGACTGCACCAACCCGCGGCAGTGTTTCATTCGAAGGTCGGGACATCAGCCAACTGCCCGCACATAAACGCATGCAACTCGGCATGGCCTATACGTTCCAAATCACTTCGATCTTTCCCGGACTGACGGTTGAAGACAACGTCGCCCTTGCTGCCGGCCGCAGGCTTGCGCATGACAAAGTAGCCCATGCTGAAAAGACGGCTGCTGTGCTGGATAGAATTGGATTGAAGGATCGCGCTGGCCAGGTCGCCTCGGACCTCAGTTATGGTCACCAAAGGGTGTTGGAAATTGCCATGGGTCTGGCGCAGGATCCCAAGCTTTTCATCCTTGACGAGCCGACCCAAGGTCTGGCCGAAGGTGAAGTTGAAGCGTTTGTGGCGCTCATGCGGACGATGGCCGAAGAGACTACGATCCTGCTGATCGAGCACAATATGCGGGTGGTTGCCGAAACCGCTGATCATGTTGCGGTGCTGGATCAGGGGCGCCTTCTGGCATCAGGTACCTTTGACGAAATTCGCGCGAACGCTGCCGTGCAATCCGCCTATTTGGGGGCGCCCGCCGATGTTTGAGGTCCAGAATATCCACACCGGCTATGGCAAGGTAAAAGTGCTGTTTGGCGTATCGTTGACCGTCAGTGCAGGGGAAATTCATTGCCTGATGGGCCGCAACGGGGCGGGTAAAACGACATTGCTGAAAGCAATCATGGGGCAACTACCCCTGAGCCAAGGTGAGGTCATCTTGGATGGCGAACGCCTCAGCGGCCTGCCTGCACACCTCGTGCCACAACGTGGGATCGGCTATATCCCGCAGGGACGGCGGCTTTTTCCTGAGCTTACGGTTTCAGAGAACATCGAAATGGGCCTTTTGGCGCGGGGTGAAGGTGCAGATACACGAGATTGGGTGCTTGAACTCTTTCCCCGGCTCAAGGAACGTCTGAGCCAAGTCGCCGGTACACTTTCAGGAGGTGAACAGCAGATGTTGGCCACAGCCCGAGCGTTATGCCTGCGCCCCAAGGTACTGCTTTTGGACGAACCGACCGAAGGCTTGCAGCCTTCAATGATCGAACAGATCCGGCAAGTCGTGGTTAAAATGAAAGCAGAAGGCTACGCTATCGTCCTTGTGGAACAGCGTATCGATGCGGTTTTGTCGATTGCTGACCGGATCACCTTTATTGAAAACGGCCAAGATCGTGTGACTGTCCAACCCGCAGATGTCGCAGAAGATCAGACGATCCTTACACGTTACCTCGGTGTCTAACAGCATCGACCCAGATAAGCTTCTGTAGATTTTTCTGGATTTGGGTCGAAATCATCGCTGTAAGCGGTGCCTACTCCGTCACCAATCCGTCAGAAGTTGGCTCAAAAAATTCCAGTTCATATAAATGTCAGCGCATGGTGAATGGATTGGCCATTGCCGCATCTGACGTATTGATCCAGGTGGTTTTGGTTCTCGTGTAGTCATAAACCACGTCAATCCCGGCCTCTCGCCCATAGCCGGACTGATTAAACCCACCAAATGGGGCAATGGGAGAGACTGCGCGATACGTGTTCACCCAGCAAATCCCTGCTTTGAGCCGTCCTGACACACGATGTGCACGGGCGACGTTTTGGGTGAATACCCCCGCGCCGAGCCCATATGGCGTTTCATTGGCGATTGCGATGGCTTCCTCTTCCGTATCAAACGGGATCAAGGACATAACCGGGCCAAACATCTCAACCTTCAGGGTCTCGATGTCGGTATTGGGGCATTCCACAAGCGTCGGCGCCATATAGTTGCCAGCGCGCTCCAACCTGCTTCCACCAAAACGGATACGCGCGCCCGCGGAACGGGCGGCATTTAGCGCGGCCTCTATTTTCTGTATCTGCGCTGACGTACAAAGAGGTCCGATTTGCGTATCGGGCGCAAGAGGATCGCCGACAGTGACGCCCTCCATTTTGGATTCAATCAGAGATACGATCTTTTCAAATACCGGGCGGTGGACAAGCCCACGACTACCAGCCACACAGCTTTGCCCTGATGCGCCAAAATTTCCTGCAATCAATCCATTCGCGGCACCATCGAGATCAGCGTCATCGAAAACGACCATCGGGGATTTCCCCCCCAGCTCAAGCGAGGTAACCGCGAAATTTTCGGCCGAGTTGCGAACGACATGACGTGCGGTTTCCGGCCCGCCGGTAAAGGCGATACGGTCTACATCCGGATGGCGCGTCAAGGGTATGGCGCAGTTTTCGGCATCACCAGTTAGGACCGATACAACGCCAGGCGGAAACCCGGCTTTTTCAATGAGACGGGCAAATTCAAACAGAGGCGCAGGAGCGATTTCTGAGGCTTTTAGTACAACAGCACAGCCCGCAGCCAGCGCCGGTCCCAACTTGGTTGCGGTCAGGAACATCTGTGCGTTCCAGGGGACGATCGCGACCACAACGCCGATCGGTTCGCGCTGGGTAAACGCATGCATGTCGGGTTTATCAATCGGCAGAACTGCACCTTCGATCTTGTCTGCCAGTCCCGCATAGTAGCGATAGTAATCCCCGACATAGGCGGATTGCGCCGCGGTCTCAGCCAGCAGCTTGCCGCTGTCGGTGGTCTCGATGCGGCCGATCTGTTCGGCATGCTCCTCGATCAATTCTGCCAGACGATACAACAGCTTGCCACGCTGAGTCTGGGTCATGTCGCGCCATGCAGGGTCGTTGAGGGCCCGGCGAGCGGCACTGATCGCGCAATCAACATCGTCGGGTGCCGCACAGGCAAAGGTGGCCCAATGTATTCCGGTGGCGGGGTTTTCCGAGGACATGGTTTGCCCTTGGGCACCGTCGGTAAATTCCCCGTCGATGAAAAGCTGGTAATGTGGTTTCTGGTCCATCTCTTCCCTCACTGGAATGCTGGCATGACGTCGTCGATAAAGCGGGCAAGCGAGGCGCGCTTACGCTCAAAACTCATGCCGCTGTCGATCCAGAATGAGAACTCATCATACCCTAAATCTTCGTAGCGTTTGATCTGATCAATCACCTCAGTTGCGGTTCCGACCGTCAGATCACGCCGCAGGTTTTCCGGGGCCATCAGCGTGTTGGCAGCGATTTCTTCTGCGGTCAGTTGTTGGATCAAACCTTGTTTCACTGGCCGCTTGTTCTGGAACCATGCACCAAAATAGCAATAAAACCGCGACAACTCTTGTGCAGCTAAATCTACATCGGCTGCATCTTTTCCGACATATGTGTGGTGCAAGAGCATGATTTTGGGGCGTGGCCCAGCATACCCTTCACAAGCGTCATTGAAACGGCCGACCAGACTCTCAATCTCTTCCATCCCTTGCCAGAGTGGGGTGACTTGGATGTTAAATCCATTGTGAACGCCAAATTCATGGCTGTTGGGATCACGCGCGGCGATCCAGATTGGAGGCCCGTCTTTCTGAACAGGTTTCGGCGCAGAGGTCGTTGCGGGAAACTGAAAGAACTCTCCTTCATGTGCACAATCGCCAGCCCATAGTTTGGGGATCAGGGGCACCAACTCGCGCATACGTTGCCCGGCCTCCCACGCGTCCATACCCGGCATGAGACGTTCGTATTCATAAGAGTAAGCACCGCGCGCGATGCCAAGTTCGATCCGGCCACCTGTAATCAGGTCCGCCGATGCAGCTTCGCCTGCCAGTTTGATGGGGTGCCAGAAAGGGGCGATGACTGTACCGGTCCCAAGTTTCACATGGTTGGTGTGATTGGCGAGGTTGACCAGTTCCAACAAAGGGTTAGGGGAAATGGTGAAATCCATTCCATGATGCTCACCCGTCCAGACCGCGCGCATTCTGGCGTCATCGGCCATTTTGCACAGCTCGATGAAATCGCTGTGAAGATTTTCCTGGCTTTGATCAGGGGTCATGCGTTCCATGTGCGCAAAAAGCGAAAAATCCATGGATCAGTTCCTTTCAATCAAGCTATGAACATCGCCGCGATCCGCATTGCCAAGGTAAAACCCAAAGCTGTTCGTGCGGGATTCGAGCGCAAATCGCTGCATCATGTCGGCAATCGCGGAGGTCGTGTATGAGAGGGTCGGCAGGGCATCGGTTGGGATGGGTTGCAACGAAGTTTGTTCGGTTTGCACGCCACTGTGGGCCAGAAAGTAAACATGGTGGGTCTGGCTTTGCGCATCGTCATAGACAGAATAAACCGGGCCAAGCTCGACGGGGCTTCCCTGCAATGCGAGGGCGTCGGTCAGGTCCTGCCGCAGATTGCCAATGTCGCTTAGGCTGATCTGAGGCGGTCGGTATCCATCGTCAGTGAGTTCCAGCAAAACGCAGTCGTTTGAGTTAATAATTGCGCCACAAGTTGTTGTGCCACCATTCCGGTCCATCGCGGAGCGTTCGAGGCCAAGGCTGAAATACTGCCCGCCGGTATATCCAAGCCCAAGGGCGTCGGATTCAGTGAACGCTTGCACTTCTCCGATCAGGATTTGGTGGTCCCCTGCAGGCAAGGATTGCCATGTGCTGCAAGAAAACTGAGCAATAGCCCCATCGATCAACGGAATGCCGTTCAGATCGAGCGTATGGGGGACCGCGGCGAAACGATCTCCGGTGAAACTGGCGAATGTATTGGATACTTCTTGCTGCCCCTCGGCCAGAATACTAATGGCGAAGTGACTACAGTTCGAGAACTGGTCAAAGGTCGACAGAAACCGACCCGGACAAACCAGAAGCAGAGGCGGATCAAGCGAGACCGACGAAAAGGAATTGGCGGTGAAACCGCAAAGTGTTCCGTCATTTGCACGGCAGGTCACCACGGTCACGCCCGTCATGAAACGGCCAAACGCGCTGCGTAGGGTGCGGGGATCAATCTCTGCCATGAGTTGACTTTCTAGCAAATTCCAGCAGCGCAGAATTGACTTCGGCTGCATGTGTCATGGGCATCATGTGCGCAGCGCCTGTGATTATTTGGGCTTTTCCTTTCGGGGTAAGCGAGGCCATGGTTTCAGACATCTCGGGTGTCGAATTGGGTTCGGCGCTCCCCGTCAGGAAAAGTGCGGGGCAGGTCAGCGCAGAGAGCGTGTCGATATCTGGGCCATTTTCATGCGCAAATATGCTGTAGGCTCTGCGGTAGGCCATCGGGTCGACGTTTGTGAGCCAATTTCTGCAAACCTCTTTCTCGATGACATCTGCATCATCACCGAACCAACGGGCCAGGGTAGGCGTCGGGTCAGCGCCTGTTTCCGTGTCCAAAAGAGATGCGCGCGCTTTTACGGCTTTGGCGGCTGTATCACTTCGATTGTATATGGCATTCAGTGCCGCCACACCCAGCACCTTTCCCTTATGTCGCGCAGCCAGATCCAGTGCGATCATGGCCCCCATGGAATGACCAATGACGATTGCCGGGGTATCCAGGCCGGATGCAATCGTATCTGTATAACCCCGGAGGTCTTTTGCTCCGGCTGGTAAGGCGCTTGCGCCATGGCCCGGCATGTCCACTGCGGTGACACGGAACATTGACGACAAGGTGTCCAGTTGCGCGTTCCATGCTTCGGCCCGAAGCCCGACACCATGTATCAACAGAACCGCAGGACCGTCACCTTGGCGGATCGCGCGGAGGCGTCCGAAATCAGACCGCGGCCGGGTTGTCCAGATCATGGCCCAAATCCTTCAAATCCTGATAGCGATCTCCAATCCTATGATGCGGGCGTCCACCGGTAGCTGCTCCCAGCACCACCACGATCTCGTCATCCCGCGGAGCATCAGGGATCGAGAATTGGATGGTGAGGTAGTGTGATCGCCGGCCTGCATCGTTTTTGTCCATCAGCGGAACCATGATCGGTGCATTGGCCGTTCCGCGTGTATTGGTAAATGCCAGATAAGATTTGGCGCCGACCGCCTCACGATAAAAATTGCCGAAGCGCAGCGTATGAATTAGCCCCGAGGCATGTTCGACCTCGCCGTTCAGACCAACCACGGCGGCTTTGCCATAAGCTTCGATTGCATCTCCGCCGCCGGCCAGGGTGATCATCCGGTTGGTCATCATCTCTCCCAAAACAGGGCCATAAGCTTGTATTTCGGGTTTCAGGTCCTCAACAAACCGCCCCGCCCACGGGTTTTTGACAACAGCGGCAACAGCGAACATGCGCCAAGGTTGTTGTGTTTCTTTGAAACCTTCGATGAGAACCTCTTCATCATAGGTCATGATCTTCCGTATCTCGGGGCGCATAAATTTCTCCTGTTCGCTACCCGAGAAATTCAGAGATTACACCGATTTTGACAAACGATTGATTTAAGGGCTTATGTATTAAAAAGACTAATGGCTTACTTGACCTATGAAAAAATCGCTGCCCCCGCTGACCTGGTTTCGCGCGTTCGAGGCCGCTGCGCGCCATCTGAGTTTTACCGCTGCCGGTGAAGAGATCGGCCTGACCCAATCTGCGGTCAGCCAACAGGTAAAGTCCCTTGAAACACGGCTGCGTGCAGCTTTGTTTACGCGCCATGCGCGTGGATTGTCGCTGACTGACGAAGGGCGCAAACTGCTGCCTCAGGTCGGGGCGGCACTGGGGGTGTTGTCTGCAGCGACAGATACATTCGATACTGGGCCGTCAGAGAACCTTTTGACCATCGCGTCGTCAGTCAGTGTTGCCCAGTGGATTATCGCGCCAAACCTTGCTGAATTTCGGAAGAGACATCCGAATATCCGCGTTCGTCTTCTAAGTGCGGTATGGCCGGACGAGTTCAGTTCTGCACGTGCAGATGTAGAAATCCGCTTCGGATCAGAAAAACAGGTAGGAAGAAATGCCAGATTGCTCACACCTAACCGGCTCATTGCCCTCAAATCACCCAGCCTTAAAGGTGGGGTAAGTGATTTGCCGTTGATCGAAGCGGTCGGCACATCCAGCGGATGGAAAGAATGGTCCGCAAAGGTTGAGCCTGTTCCGGAGCCTCAGATTTTTGCGGATTCGTACGGTGTGGCCTTGCACTTTGCTGCCCACGGCAATGGAATTGCGCTTGTGAGCGAACTTCTGATCAAACACGCGATCAATTCTGGTGTGCTTGAAAGGGCGCATCCGGCAACCGTCGAAAGTAACGAAGGATATTACCTGTCGAGCAACGAAGAGAATGAATTTGCAAGGCAATTTCAGGGCTGGCTGTTGGAGCAATTACCACAACAATAAAGAGATCAATGTCTCGAAAACACTAATCTACGAGTGGTTTGCCCTATTTGATACCAGAGACAAATTTCCAGTTAATGGATGTGGGCCATTCGCATTAGTCTAGATTCCCACTTTGCAACAAACAAACAGTCGACCAAAGCGGGCGCAAAGCTTATTGGAACACCCTAAATGGCATTTACCGACCCAAAGACTGAGAAGATGAATGGTGGGCGACCCTGGAATCGAACCAGGCGTGCGTCTCCGCGAGGGAGTTACAGTCCCCTGCCACACCTTGCGGCCTGTCGCCCACTGTCAGGCGTTGCACCTGACGTGGAGGCGTGATTACTAGCGCGTCTAAAGGGCGTCAACAGGAAAATAACGCTTTGACGCAGGAAACCGAATTCCCGGCCCGGAGGCCCGTAAAATGAAGAAACCAAAGTGGGTCGTCGAGAAAGAACAGGCGCGAAAAGCTGCTGCTGCCGAAACCGTATGGCTGTTTGGATTACATGCTGTTCGTGATGCCTTGATGAACCCGAAACGGCAGAAGTTACGCTTGATCGTGACGCGAAACGCCCGCGATAAGTTAGCGGAATCCATTGATTTTTCCGGGATTGAGGCCGAGGTAGTTGATCCACGGAAATTCACGGCTCCGATTGATCCGGGCTCTGTTCATCAGGGGGCTGCGCTTGAGGTCAAGCCACTGGACTGGGGTGGGCTTGCCGAGAATTGTATCGGGCAGGATATCCCGCGTGTGTTGCTTTTGGACCGGGTCACAGATCCGCATAACGTAGGTGCGATTCTCCGTTCAGCGGAAGTATTGGGCGCAAGTGCGGTAATTGGCACGCGGCACCATTCGGCCCCTGAAACGGGCGCACTGGCGAAAACTGCCAGCGGGGCGTTGGAACGGCAACCGTATCTGCGTGTCCGTAACCTGGCTGACGCGATCAATGCGCTGCAGGATATGGGCTTTCTGGTTCTGGGTCTGGATGGTGAGGCAGACGAAACCATCGAAACCGTATTGGAGGGCAAACGAACGCAGCCAGTAGCGTTAGTATTGGGGGCCGAGGGACCGGGCCTGCGTCAAAAGACCAAAGAAACTGTGGACCAGCTGGTCAAGATTGACGCGGCGGGCGGATTTGGGTCACTCAATGTCTCAAATGCTGCCGCAATTGCACTATATGCGTCACAGCCCAGATGACAGGAGGTTCACATTTCCACGCCGCACAAAATCGCCACCTGCTGTTATTGTGGAACCCGCGCCGCGCTGGTTCTTAGGGGGAAAAAGCAACATGAACTAAGTTGCTCAAGCTGTGGTGCGCCTTTGCATAACCTCAAGATGGTTCCAAAAGTCAAGCTTGTTGATCGTCCGGTACAAAAATCTAGGCCGGCCCATTACAATAAGAAAAAGGCAAAGAAGAAAAAGGGCCTGTTTTCGCGCGTATTGGACGAAGCCTGGGATGCTATTGAAGACGTTTTCGATTGAAGACCGCACGCGTGTTCACAAGGGCGTCATGGGGGTTTTCGTGACCAGATGAATTGTGCAACTTAAAACCCTCTCAAAATCAATCGATGAATCAGTGATGCTGTCCCGACGTTCCTTTTTAACCAGTCTCGCATGTCTTGCCGTAGCACCTTCAGTAAGAGCGCAGGAAAAGCCGATGTTCTATTCGGACGGCGGATTGGCTGTTTCTGGCTATGATGCGGTCTCATACTTCAGGATCGGAACGCCTGCGCTGGGGAAGTCTGATTTTTCCCTGATGTGGAAGGGGGCCGTGTGGCAGTTCACATCGGAAGAAAATCGTGACAGATTCGAGCGCAACCCACGGGCTTTTGCTCCTCAGTTTGGTGGATATTGTGCGTATGCGATGGTGCAGGGGATGCTCAGCAGCACTGACCCGCAAGCATGGCAGATCGTTGACGGAAAGTTGTACTTGACCCATTCGGAAGCGATTGAGCGTATCTGGAAACAGAACGTGTCGCAGAACATTCGCGAGGCCGAGGGGCATTGGCCTCAAGTTCTGTATAACTGATCGGCAAATCTCCGCCAATTGTGACTTGTCATCACAAAAATGCGCGCACCCTCTTTTTTTTCACAAACTTAGGCTTAAATGTCACAGTGACCGCGGAATGGAACTGCCGCGGGTCATTTCACTGTCCCTCGTTCCAACAACTGGCGCTCAGGCAAGACCTGAGCGCTTTTTTCTTTTTGGCATGGCGTCTAGGGTGCCATCATGACTGATTACTCTGACCAGTTCCTGACCACAGTGTTGAAACGTACCAAGGTTGTTGCCGTTGTTGGCGTGTCGATGAATCCGGTAAGGCCCAGCTACTACGTTGCGCGTTACTTGTCGCTCAAAGGCTATACGGTGATTCCGGTGAACCCGGGGCATGCCGGTAAACCTCTCTTTGGTCAGACGGTCAGGGCTTCGTTATCCGAGATCTCTGAAGCGGTAGACATGGTTGATATTTTTCGACGCTCTGAAGCCGTTCCGCCTATCGTTGACGAGGCTTTGGCCGAGTTGCCGAATCTACGCACGATCTGGATGCAGATCGGCGTAGAACATGCCGAGGCCGCCGCCAGAGCGCAGGCCCGCGATATTGACGTGGTCATGAACCGCTGCCCCAAAATCGAATATCAGCGTTTGTTTGGTGAACTGCGGATGGGTGGGTTCGCCACCGGGGTGATTTCATCTAAGTTGTAGAGGGCAGAATACTTAGGGGCATTGCTATTAAGTGATATACACCTTGGCGTGAGGTTCTACACTTCTCGCCTGGTATGGTTCTTCACTCAGGACAGTTTCGCGTAACAAGCGAACTTACGATACTAACATCCAGATCGCCACTGCTGCTAAAACAGACCCAAAAAGTCGGTTGAGTTTTTGGGCGCTTTCTGGGCACCGGAAGAAGCTTGCGATCCAGTCTCCAACCAATGTCCACACCACGAATGCTATTAGGTTGTTAAGTGTAAAGACGGTCGTGATCAGAATGACAGGGGCGAAATTGCTCGGGCTTTCTGGTCTCAGAAACTGCGTAAACATCAAAGCTATGATGACATATGCTTTTGGATTGAGCAGAAGCAGAATTGAACCGTCCATAAACGTGGCCGGCTTCGCGTCCTCTGCACCTTGAAGCGTTCCCGCTCGCAGCATTTTCCATGCAATCCAAAGAACATAGAGCGAACCCGCGATTTTCAGGATCGTAAATAGTTGAGGAAAACGCTCAATGGTCGCCAGAAATCCAAAGCCGATTGCAGCTGTCACGAACCAAGTCGCGATGTGGTATCCGGCGTTCGCGGGGACGGTAGCGCGGAACCCGAACCGCGCACCATTGGCCGCAAAAAACATGTTTCCGGGCCCGGGGCTGTAAGCGAGCGGAAGCAAGAACAAGAAAAGCGTTAGTGTGGTCTGATACATTCCGAAATTCCATGATTAATGGAATTTCAGGCTTAGGCGGTTTGTCCCTCTCAGAGCGACCCGTTTCATGCGTAATATTCCAGGCCGATGCCTTAGACTTGACTTTGAGGTCGCCATCTGGGCGACCTTACCGGTTCTCGGTTGGTTGAATGGGGAATACCCCAGCCAGCAGGCATCCAGCAGGGTTTAATTCGCAGGCAATGACGTTATATGCCCCGCCTGTTCCTTACGACGCTTTTCCAGAACCACTTCGCGTGGAACCCACTCGTAACGGGTGTCCTCAACCAAGGGCGACCAGAATAACACTCCACCATAACGCCAGGGGTCCAGGACGACGCCGTCATACATGCTCTCGCCTTTGCGGCTGATGATGGCGGTGCTGTGGTCGATGCGGAACGGGTTATCCGCATTGGCGATAGCGCGGTGCAACTCGAGCGTATGGAATTGTTCCTGATCCAGACGACGCTCGATATCCTCGGCCCAATGCCAGCACAGGCCACGCGGACGCAGACCCTTATTGACCTTGGCGTTATGGATAAGTGGAGGATCGGTGATTTCGTATTCTTGCACCAGTTGCGCAGTATAGGCATAGGCGATGCGGGCGGCGCGGGTGGCCTCTTCCGGATCGATATCGGGGCCGAGGCTTTGGATCTCGGCGGCAAGCCGCTGGACCTCATCTCCAGAGGAAGGGGGAGGGGTGGCACAGGCCGCGAGGGTGGCGAGTGCTGCTGCGAACACCAAAGCTCTAATCATCTGCACGCCCTTTGCCTCAATGCACCCGAACCCGGAGTATAGCGGGCCGGGTAATTGCACGAAACCCGCTTAGACTTTTGGCCGGGATGCCTTTTCCATGATGCCGCTGGTGCCCTGTCGACGGGCCAGTTCGCTCAAAACATCGTCCAGCGCCACGTCGCGCGCAGCCAGCATGACCAGCAAGTGGTAAAGCACATCCGCCGCCTCAGAGGTCAGCTTTTTGTTGTCGCCCTTGGCTGCCTCTATGATCGCTTCGATAGCCTCTTCACCAAATTTCTCAGCACATTTCTCAGGGCCTTTGGACAACAGCTTGGCGGTCCAGCTGCTGTCAGGATCCGCCCCTTTGCGGGCCTCAATGGTTGCGGCCAAATCGTGCAGAATACTCATGTCAGCCTCATTGGAATGCCGGCGGCGGCCATATGTTCTTTGGCCTCTTGGATGGTGTATTCGCCGAAATGGAAGATCGAGGCCGCCAGAACGGCGCTGGCCCCGCCCTTGGTGACGCCTTCGACCAGATGGTCCAGATTGCCGACGCCACCGCTTGCGATCACTGGCACATCGACGGCATCTGAAATCGCGCGGGTCAGGGGCAGATTGAATCCGGCCTTGGTGCCATCGCGATCCATCGAGGTTAGCAGGATCTCTCCCGCGCCTTTGGCGACAACGGTCTTGGCGAACTCAACCGCGTCGATACCGGTGGGCTTGCGACCGCCATGGGTGAAAATCTCCCACTTGCCGGGGCTAACGGTTTTGGCGTCGATGGCGCAGACGATACACTGGCTGCCGAACTGGTCCGCCGCCTCAGCAATCACATCCGGGTTGGCCACAGCGGCCGAGTTAAAGCTGATCTTATCGGCTCCTGCCAACAGCAGGGCACGTACATCATCCTTGGTGCGAACTCCGCCACCCACGGTCAGGGGGACAAAGCATTGTTCTGCCGTGCGTTGGACGACATCAAACATGGTGCCGCGATTTTCGTGGGTTGCATGGATGTCGAGAAAGCAGATTTCGTCGGCTCCAGCGGCATCATAGGCCTTGGCGGACTCCACCGGATCACCCGCATCGCGTAGGCCCACGAAATTCACACCTTTGACCACGCGGCCATCAGCGACATCCAGACAGGGAATGATACGGGTTTTCAGCATTGGGTATCCTCTGTTGCCGGCACCTCTACCGGCAAAGCCTCGCCGATGCCAGACTTGTGATTGTGATCTACCGAGAAGCCATGGAAATTAGAGATGAAATTCATGAAAAGGATTATCCAGATGCGACATCTTATTTTGGCTTCAATAATCACATTCGGAGGCGCGCTGTCCGCCATGGCTGACGACATCATCAAAGTACAAACCAATAAAACAGTGGCCGAGGCGCTGGACGCCCTCGAAGCTGCGGTAGGCAATGCAGGCGCGACTGTATTTGCCCGTATCGATCACGCGGCTGGGGCAGAAAAGGTCGGTACTCCGATTGCACCCAATCAGGTGCTTATCTTCGGCAATCCAGCACTGGGCACGCCTGCGATGCTGATTGATCCGCGCGCCGGGTTATTTCTGCCTCTGAAGGTGCAGGCCTATGAGGATGCGAATGGTCAGGTATGGCTGGCTTATGAAGACCCAAAAGAGACGATGGATGAACTCGATGAGGTCGAAAAGTCACCGGTCATCGATAAGATGCGTGGCGCATTGAAAAAGCTGACCACAGCCGCAGCTGGCTAGTGGGGCTTCGTGTCAGGCGCTTGCGCGGCTCACCCGTGCAAGCGCGTTGCGCGCAATCAGGATGTGAAAAGGCAAAATAATCGCCAAGTATAGTCGCCCACCCAGATTGTGTCGATGAACCCAGGTTGCGAGGGAAATACGACCGTCTTCGGAAAAGACAGACACGCGGAAATCGAGGTGACGGTCATCGAAGCCAGCGATCACCTCGCTCGCGTCATCGTGCTCAACCGGAAAAATACCCACCTTATCAGTTGCTTCTGGCCCTGTGTTATCAAGCCCAAACGGGGCGACCAGGATGCCGCGCAGTCGAACCAGCGCCTTGGCCCACGAAGGGAAATTGGTGATAACCTCTGCCGCCTGACGCGGCGAAAGATCAGAAACCACGCTGAAACAATCCAGAAAATCGCCATCTTCTAGCCGGCTATGCAGCAGACTCTTGGTTGGCAGTTCGGATCGCTTTACGCGTGATTTGAGCATCGGACTATTCTCTGAGTGTTGTCAGAGCCTCTTTCAGATCGATGGCGCCATCGTAAAGCGCGCGCCCTGAGATCGCACCATTCAAATCTGCGCCACAATCGCGCAGGGCAATCAGGTCGGAAATAGAAGACACACCACCCGAGGCAATGACCGGGATGTCGACGGCTTTGGCTAGGTCAGCAGTGGCTTCGATATTTGGTCCCTGCATCGCACCATCCCGGTTGATGTCGGTGTAGATGATTGCAGCGACGCCAGCATCCTCGAAACTGCGCGCCAGATCGGTGACCTGAACATTGGTCTCTTCAGCCCATCCTTTGGTGGCAACCATGCCGTTACGCGCATCGATACCGACAGCGACCTTACCCGGAAAGGCTTTGGCTGCGTCGCGCACCAGATCGGGGTTCTCGACCGCGACAGTGCCCAGAATCACTCGCGCCAAGCCTTTCTCGATCCAGGCCTCGATTGTTGCCATGTCACGAATGCCGCCACCTAACTGAGCTGGAACATTGCACTCCCTCAGAATAGCCTCAACCGGGGCTGCGTTTACCGGTTCACCGGCAAAAGCACCGTTCAAGTCAACCAGGTGCAGCCATTCACAGCCAGCTTCTACAAAGGCGCGGGCTTGCGCGGCGGGGTCTTCATTAAAGACCGTCGCCTTGTCCATTTCACCGCGCAGCAAGCGCACAGCATTGCCGTCTTTGAGGTCGATAGCGGGGTAGAGGATCATGTCAGGCGGCCCTATATCTTTGTTACACGCGCGGGATATCGCACAGGCGGGGCAGGGGCGCAACGCGACGCAAAGTCAATCTTGCCCGGTACCGACCGGCGGGTCAGACTGTCTGCAAAACAGGGAGACAACAATGAAGACATATACTCTTGCAGCTATATTCGCTGCGATGGCCACAACCGCCTTTGCCGCCGATCCGGTGGACGGTTTGTGGAAGACTGCCCCAGGAGATACGGGCGGTTATCTGCATGTGACGATATCCGAATGCGGCAGTGCCATTTGCGGTACCATCGACAGTGCGTTTGACGCTGAAGGCAATCAGCAACTGGAATACGAGAACCTTGGGAAGCAGATCATCTGGGACATGGTGCCAGATGGTGCCGGTGCCTATAGCGGCGGCAAAATCTGGGCACCGGATCGCGATAAGACCTACAACTCAAAAATGTCGCTGAACGGGCAGAACAAACTGACGGTGAAAGGCTGTGTCGCGGGTGGTTTGATCTGCCGTGGACAGGATTGGACCCGAGTTCAATAACCGATCACGGAGTCCAGGTCAGGAAATTCCCGATCATGCGCAGGCCTACGTCCTGGCTTTTCTCAGGGTGAAACTGCATCCCGACCATGGTGTCACGGCCAATCACGGCCGTGACCTCTTGCCCATAATCCACATATGCCAATCGTTGGACCGGATTAGTCACCCGAAAGTGGTAGGAGTGGACAAAATAGGTGTGATCACCTGATTTCACTCCGTCAAAAACCGGGTGGCCGCATTCCAGAACCAGATCGTTCCAGCCCATATGCGGAACCTTCAGGGTACTGTCCGAGGGTTCGATCTTCACGACATCACCGGCAACCCAACCCAGACCGTCGGTCTCGGAGTATTCGTGCCCCTTGGTCGCCATCAGCTGCATACCAACGCAGATGCCCAGAAACGGGCGGCCCTTCTGTTCCACCGCCTCGACCATCGCGTCATAGATGCCCTTGTGGCCGCGCAACTCGGTGGCGCAAGCTGGAAAGGCTCCATCTCCGGGCAGGACCAATCGATCCGCCCGCGCAACAATGTCAGCGTCCGAGGTCACGACGACTTCGCCAGCATCCAGCTCGCGGGCCATACGCTGAAACGCCTTCTCTGCCGAGTGCAGGTTACCGCTCTCGTAGTCAATGATGGCGGTCAGCATCTACAGCGCGCCCTTGGTGGACGGAATCGCATCCGCCTTGCGCGGATCGGTCTCGACCGCCAAACGCAGAGCGCGGGCGACTGCCTTGAAGGCGGCCTCGGCAATGTGGTGGCTGTTGAAGCCGTGTAATTGGTCGACATGCAGGGTTATGCCGCCATGGGTACTGAGCGCTTGAAAGAACTCGCGCACCAACTCTGTATCGAACGTACCGATTTTGGATGTCGGCAGGTCCACATTCCAGATCAGGAAAGGGCGGGCGGACAGGTCCAGCGCACAACGCACCTGTGCATCATCCATGGGCAGGTGACATTCGCCATAGCGGCGAATACCCTTTTTGTCCCCTAATGCCTGCGTCAGCGCCTGACCCAGAGCAATCCCGGTATCCTCCACCGTGTGGTGGTCGTCGATGTGGTAATCACCCTTGGCGCGGATCGTCATGTCGATCAGCGAATGGCGCGCCAGTTGGTCGAGCATGTGGTCGAAGAACCCAACACCAGTCTGGTTGTCATACTGGCCGGTGCCGTCCAGATTGACCTCGACCGAGATCTCGGTTTCAGCGGTCTGACGGCTGATCTTAGCGCTGCGCATGGGCGAATTCCTTTTGCTTCTGGGGCGCTTATAGACCCGGAAGAGCAGCCTATCCAGACCGCTTTGAGCCTTCGGTGCAAACTGTTGCAGGGGATTGCACCCGGGCGCGGCCCATGCCAGCCTGCGGTCAACACGAACCAACAAGGCCCGGCCCATGTCCACCTGCGTTTTCATCCAGATCCGCTGTAAACCCGGCACCACCTACAAGGTAGCCGAAGAGATTGCCCTCCGCGAAATCCACTCCGAACTGTATTCCACTAGCGGCGAATATGACCTGCTGCTGAAACTCTACATCCCCGAAACCGATGATGTAGGCCATTACATCAACGAAAACCTGCTGGTGATTCCCAATATCGAACGCTCGCTGACCACGATGACGTTCAAGGCTTTCTAGCCCAGTTCAAACGTCGTCACGCCGAAGATTCGGTTCAGGTCAATCTCGGGTTCGTGGTCGGAATACATCCGCGCGGTCTCAAAGACCTTCTCCAGCCCAAGCTCTTCGGCCAACGCGAACGCCGATACATTGGGCTGTGGCATATCGATGAACACTTCGTGCGCGTTATTAACCTCGGGAATCGACGGGAGAACAGCGGCTAGCAACGCCCTCGCGATTTCTGTAGTGTCCGCAAATAGGGGGCCGATCTTATAACCCGTTAAACAAGGGCGCAGTGCTGCATAGCCCCTGATCCTGCCGTTCTCGGTATAAAGCTTTGAAACGTGGCTGAAAGCACCAAGCCAGCTTTCCAGAAACAGATCGCGTGGTGCGGGGAACAGAGCGCGATCATATACATTCAATTCATCAGACGCTTGTTTCAGATCCGATGTATGGCTGTTTGGCTCAGCCTCTAGCTTGGCCAGAATCTGGTGTTTTGTCCCTGCGAAACGACAGTTGTATAAGCAAAAGAAAAGCCAGTCTTACGATAGTTTTCCTGCTGTTCGACCACGCCATCTAGGCCCATGTTTCGCCCCTTCAATTGCTCAGCGCATGCTGTGCGATTTCAAGCCCGTGGCCGTGGTGCCTGAGCTCGGGCTTTACGATGTAGAACCTCAAAAAAAGAAAATCTGTCGACGTAATTCACTGCCGAAACAGATGAGATCATCTCGCCATCCAGAAACCCACTAGAAACCCATCAGGGTCTGTCGGGCGAAAGCACTCGGCATCATTTACACCCGGGTTCCAACCTTCGTGCCCGGCCCAATCCACGGCGTGCCGAACCTCGGCTTCGGTGAGAGGGCGTTTGTCATAGCACGGTATGGTCAGGCCCCTGTTTTATGGTTGTATTGGTCAGAGTGGCCCAGCCCGCCGAAAAGAACCAACCCCTTGCTGGCTCGGCGCGCGCGCGTGTCCAGAGCAGCACTGCTTAATCCAAAATTGCGATCGCTTCGATTTCGATCATCATTCCTTCATAGATAAGCGCGGGCACGGGTATGCCAGTCGTAGCAGGCCCCGGCGCCGTGTAAGAATTCGAGCGTATCAGCAGGTTTTCATGCAGCGCTTCCGCCGAAGCACTTCCCTGATAGAAGGTCGTGACTTTTACGACGTCGTCCAGTGTCGCACCAAACTCGGCTAGAACTTTGGATAGGTTATCCATTGCGATCTTGGTTTGCGCGACCATATCTCCGGGCTGAAGGACTTGCGCCTGATGATCCAGGGCTACTTGCCCGCCAATGTGGATGACATTGCCACACCTGTTACCCTGTTTGTACGGAAGCGGTGTGGTCCAATTCCAATGCCCGTCTGGCCATGCAAAATTTTTGGGCTCATCAATCGCCGACGTGCAAATCGCCGTTGCCGCTATTTTGGTCGTCAATCCTTCGTGCGCAAAGTTGGATACCGGGATCCCCGTCGCTGCAGGTCCGGGATCGGAGAAATACGAAGCTCTTAGACTTGCGGCTTTCTTCCAGCTACTGCCATGTAGATCATCTTGATAAAATGTGTTGAGCTTGACGATGTCGTGCAAGTCCGCGTCGACCGTCGACAGCGCCCGCTTCAAACGCTCCATGGTTTTGGCAGTTTGCGCTGGAATATTGTCTGGGGCCTCAACCGTTCCATGTGGTGTCAGGGCAGACATCTCGCTGGTAAAAACCATATCCTCGGAACGAACCACATGTGAAAACCCGTCTGGCAAATACGGCATGTCCTCAAGTCGATGGCATTGTTTTGGTATTCTGGCACCGTCTGGACGCCGCATGGCAACGCCTTCGATTTCTGTGAGCATGTCCGGATAACATAGCTCTGGCATGTTGATCATGCTGATCACGGGGCGGGCCGTGTCGCCAATGATCTGGCTTAGAAGCTCCTGTAAGTGGCCTTCGTCATTCGCATCCCCTACGTAATAGACGACCAAGCGCACCAGATCATCGAAATCGACACCCAGATCAGAGAACAGGTTGGCCATATAGGCCATAGAGTTTCTGCATTGCGCTGTCAGATCGCCAATGTTGCGCACATTGCCTTGCGCATCCAGATCGACTTGCCCGCCAGTGAAAATCATGTCCCCGGCACAGACGGCGTGGTGATGAGTCAATTTGACGGGCCAATCCCAATGCCCGTCAGGAAAACTGTATCGTCTGGTCAATCCATCCTCCGCGCCTGATTTGGCAACTGTTGGATGGAAGCCAATATGATGTCAAAACAGAAACGAGTTCCGTAAAGCACCACATTCAAACAGGTGTTGAAGGTCTGGTATCTGGAGCGGGCGAGGCGATTCGAACGCCCGACCCTAACCTTGGCAAGGTTATGCTCTACCCCTGAGCTACGCCCGCATCAGATACTTATGTCGGTCCAAAGACCTCTCAATGGAGCGGGCGAGGCGATTCGAACGCCCGACCCTAACCTTGGCAAGGTTATGCTCTACCCCTGAGCTACGCCCGCGCCGTTGAGTGAGGAGGGATGTATAAATTCCCACACGTGGCTGCAAGAGGAAAATGGGGCCGTTGGAAAATTATTTCGACGGAATGCCTGCCCCTCACGCGTTCAAGAGCAAATGGAAAGCAAAGCAAGCTGCGCGGGAAGGTGTTACGATGATCAATGTCTCAGATTTGAAAGCCATAGCGTTGGGTGTCATGATCATTCTTGTGATCATGGTTTCGAAATTTGACAGCGAGCGCATGGAATCTGAGGTCTCGCACCGATTTAGCGGCGCTCAGCCTGGTTGGTACGCTCCTATCGGATAACAGCGATCAGGTGCTTCAAAGCGCCAGAATAAGACCCGCGCTGGCCGCGACCAAAATCGCCGAGAATGTCAGTAACATTCCGATCTGTCGCATAATGATTGTTTGTGGCGTCTTTCCGAAGCCGTAGGCGTGCGACAGCCGTCCGGCCAGCAACATCAGACCCAGCAGATTAACAAGCCATGCTTCAGCGCCCTGCAACTCAACCATGGCGATCAGCAGCAATGCGAAAGGAGCATATTCGGCACAGTTGGCCTGCGTCCGCATGGCTTTGATCATGGCCTTGTCGCCGTGATCTCCGACCGAGATTTTGCCTTTGCGACGCTGCAGGATGACGTCCACGCTGAGCGCAATGAACAGAAATGCAATCAGTGCAGCGTAGATCGGGGTGATGGACAGCATGACAGCTCCTGATATTGAAAAGGCCGCGCAGAGAACTGCGCGGCCCTGTATGCCTTTATGTGATAACTGGCTTATTCCAGTTCGACCAGCAGGTCCTTGGCGTCAATCTGGCCGCCGGGTTGGACGTGGACGGCCTTGACCGTTGCGTCTCGCTCGGCGTGGATGCCGGTTTCCATCTTCATCGCTTCGATGGTCAGCAGCAGATCGCCTTCGTGTACTTCTTGACCTGCCGAGACGGCAACGGTGGCCACGACGCCCGGCATCGGCGCGCCAATATGGTCGGGATTCCCAACTTCGGCTTTGGGCCGCTGCGCAGTAGTGGCTTTGACCATCCGGTTCGGCACGCGGATCACACGTGGTTGGCCATTGAGTTCAAAGAACACGCGCACTTCGCCGTTTTCGTCGGTCTCGCCGATGGCCTGACAGCGAATTTCCAGCGTTTTGCCGGGGTCAATCTCGGCAGTAATTTCTTCGCCGGGTTCCATGCCATAGAAGAAGGTGCGCGTGGGCAGGGTACGGACCGGGCCATAGGTCCGGTGGCGGCCCATGTAATCCAGGAACACCTTGGGATACATCAGATAGCCGTTCAGGTCCTCGTCATCGACCTCTTTGCCCTCAAGCTGTTTGGACAGATCGGCGCGGGTGGCTTCCAGATCGACGGCCTCGACATTTTTGCCGGGGCGTTCCGTATTCGGTACTTCGTCTTTTAGTACCTTGGTGATGATCGTGTTAGGGAACCCGCCCGGAGGTTGACCCAGATTGCCGCGCATCATGTCCACGACCGAGTCAGGGAAGGCGACGTCGGTGGCCGGGTCTTCAACCTGTTCACGTGTCATGTTCTGACTTACCATCATCAGTGCCATGTCACCGACCACTTTGGACGACGGTGTCACCTTGACGATATCACCGAACATCTGGTTCACATCGGCGTACATCTGGGCGACCTCGTGCCAACGCTCCTCTAGACCCAGCGAACGCGCCTGTGCCTTTAGGTTGGTAAACTGACCGCCGGGCATCTCGTGCAGATAGACCTCGGAGGCCGGGGCCTGCAGGCTGGATTCGAAGGCCGCGTATTGGCCACGGACGGCCTCGAAATAGTCGCTGATCTCGCGGATGGCCTTGATGTCCAGCCCGGTGTCACGCTCGGTATGACGCAGCGCCTCGACCACGGTCCCCAATGTTGCTTGGCTGGTGTTGCCGGAGAAGCTGTCCATCGCGCAATCCACCGCGTCCACGCCCGCCTCAGAGGCCGCCAGAATAGTGGCGCTGGCGATACCGGCCGTATCGTGGGTGTGGAAGTGGATCGGCAGGCCGACCTCTTCCTTAAGCGCGCGGATCAAAATGCGTGCCGAGGCTGGTTTCAACAAGCCCGCCATGTCTTTCAGGCCAAGAACATGCGCGCCCGCATCTCGCAGCTCTTTTGCCATACCGACATAATATTTCAGGTCATACTTGGCGCGATCCGGGTCGAGGATATCGCCGGTATAACAGACTGTACCTTCACAGATCTTACCGTTCTCGATCACTGCATCCATGGCGACGCGCATGTTCTCGACCCAGTTCAGCGAGTCGAAAACGCGGAACACGTCGATATTCTGCGAGGCTTGCCGCACGAACTCCTGCACCACATTGTCGGGATAGTTTGTATAGCCAACCCCGTTTGCGCCACGCAGTAACATCTGGGTCATCAGGTTCGGCATTGCCTCGCGCAGGTCGCGCAAACGCTGCCACGGGCATTCCTGCAGAAAGCGATAGGCCACATCAAAAGTCGCGCCACCCCAACATTCAACGCTGAACAACTGGGGGAGGTTCGCCGCATAACTTGGCGCTACCTTGATCATGTCGATCGAGCGCATCCGGGTGGCCAGCAGCGACTGGTGCCCGTCACGCATGGTAGTGTCAGTGATCAGCAGTTGCCGCTGCGCCTTCATCCAGTCGGCAACTGCCTGCGGGCCTTTTTGCTCCAGTAGGTTGCGTGTGCCCATTTGGGGCTCGGCCTTGGGCGCGGGGGGCTTGGCCTCTTTCAGGTCGGCGCGTGGTTCGGGGCGATCCTTGGTTTCGGGATGCCCGTTCACGGTGATGTCCGCGATATAGTTCAGAACCTTGGTGCCGCGGTCGCGACGCTTCTTGAACTGAAACAGATCCGGTGTCTCATCGATGAACTTAGTCGTGTATTCATTCGACAGGAAGGTTGGGTGCTTCAGCAGGTTCTCGACAAAAGCGATGTTGGTGGAAACGCCACGCACCCGGAATTCGCGCAGGGCGCGGTCCATCCGGGCGATCGCTTTCTCGGGGGTAGGCGCCCAGGCGGTGACCTTGGTCAGCAATGAATCGTAAAACCGCGTGATCACCCCGCCCGCATAAGCGGTGCCGCCGTCCAGACGGATGCCCATGCCGGTAGCCGAGCGATAGGCAGTGATGCGGCCATAGTCGGGGATGAAGTTGTTCAGCGGGTCTTCGGTGGTCACTCGGGTTTGCAGGGCGTGACCGTTCAGGCGGATCTCGTCCTGGCTGGTTTTGCCGGTAGCCTCGGCCAGCGTCTTGCCCTCGGCAATCAGGATTTGCGCCTGCACGATGTCGATGCCCGTTACCTCTTCGGTGACAGTGTGCTCGACTTGCACGCGCGGATTGACCTCGATGAAGTAGAACTTACCGGTGTTCATATCCATCAGGAATTCAACCGTGCCCGCGCATTCATAGTTTACATGGGCGCAGATGCGGCGGCCCAGCTCGCAAATTTCGGCGCGCTGTTCGTCGGTTAGGTAAGGGGCAGGGGCGCGCTCAACGACTTTCTGGTTGCGGCGCTGGACCGAGCAGTCACGTTCATAGAGGTGATAGATCTCGCCATGTTTGTCGCCGAGAATCTGAACCTCGACATGGCGGGCGCGGGTGATCATCTTCTCCAGATAACCCTCGCCATTGCCAAACGCCGCTTCGGCCTCGCGACGACCTTCCAGAACCTTCTCTTCCAGCTCATCTTCGGACAGGATCGGACGCATCCCGCGCCCGCCGCCGCCCCAGCTGGCTTTCAGCATCAATGGGTACCCAATCTCGGCCGCTTCAGTTTTGATGGCGGCCATATTGTCGCCCAATACTTCAGTTGCCGGGATGACTGGAACGTCAGCCGCGATCGCCACTTTCCGGGCGCTGGCCTTATCGCCCAATGCGCGCATGGTTTCGGCCTTGGGACCAATAAAGGTAATGCCATTCTGAACACAGGCATCTACGAAATCCGGGTTCTCGGACAGCAAGCCGTAACCGGGATGGATTGCATCCGCGCCACATTCCTTGGCAACTCGGATAATCTCGTCGATCGACAGATAGGCCGCGACCGGTCCCAGATCCGCACCAATACGATATGCCTCATCCGCCTTGAAACGATGCAGCCCCAACTTGTCTTCCTCGGCAAAAACCGCGACGGTCCGTTTGCCCATCTCGTTGGCAGCGCGCATCACGCGAATGGCAATCTCGCCGCGGTTGGCGATCAGGATTTTCTTGAAGTCTGTCATTGCAGGTCCCGGTCTTTACTAGGTGTGGCCTTGTGAATAGGCGGACAATACAGCCACGTACATATGTAGTTCTGGGTAGAACCGGCATGTTAACGCTCGCAATCGCCGCCTATTACCGCTTTTCTTTACACGCGCTGCGCCGCAGCATCAAATACTGTATCTATGATGTCAGATTTTCTGTACCCTAAGTGCTTAGGGCTGTGGATTTCACTTCTGAAATCCGTCTCAATCCGAGTGATTCGGAAGCGCACAGGGCCAAGATTTCCAGATCAGCGAAGTCCTAGACGCCATGCCGGTCGCAAGCAGGCAACGACTGGCATGGGCTCAAGGCTTAGCAAGAGAGGTCGAGGAACCTGAAGCCACCGGCCTTTTTCGGTCGGCAATGTCCGTGACGGTCTGATTGGATTTTCCAACCTGCACCTGATTGCGACCTTTGTCCTTTGCCGCATACAGCGCATCATCAGCAACACGCATCAGATCCTGCGGCATCACACCGTGGGTCGGATAATGTGCAACCCCAGCTGAGATGGTGATGCGCGGCAGTGATTTCTCGCCATACCGAACCGTGATCGCTTCGACCGCCTGCCGGATCTGTTCCGCACGGGTCATCGCATCATCCGGCGTATTGTCCGGTAGGATCAGCATGAATTCCTCGCCGCCGATCCGGCAGGCCACTTCATCCCGATCACACCCAGTTTCAAGGGCCGATCCAACCGCGCGCAGCACCATGTCACCTGCGTCATGTCCATGCGTATCGTTAAACTTTTTAAAATGATCCACGTCCACCGCGATCAGGCTCGGCGGAGAGCCGGTTTGCTGACTGCGGCTGATGGCTTTGCGCAGTGTCTCAGTCATGTGGCGGCGATTGAACAATCCGGTCAGAGGATCGCGGACGGACTGGTCATGCAACTGATCCCGCATTCTGACATTCGCGATGGCCATGCTGATTTGCTCTGCACACAGTTGTGCCAGTTTCTTACTGTCATGGAACGCCTCTCCGCTGCCTTCATGAGCGCGCAGATGCAGCAAACCCACTGTCTCGCCATGCGCAAGAATGGGAAAGCAGAAATAGGGCCGCCCGTCATGAGGTTCGGCATGTTCGCAGACAAAATCGACCTCGGAGGCACCGAATTCATAAGTCCGTCCACGTCGCAGACCCCAGCACCCCTCGGGATGAATGTGCGCTTTGTGCGAGCCACCATTCCAGCTGGCACAGCCATCCAGCACATCGCGCGAGTTTGAGTAGACATATACACTGCCCTCGGCCTCAGGCAGAATGTGGGTCATGAAACGCGATACCATATCGAAGAGCTCATCCAATGACCGGCTGGATTGCAGCCATTCATTCAACTCACCCAGCAGGCGCACCTCGCGCGCGAGGCGCAGTTGATCATCCATTAGCTCGCGTTCCTTGTCTGACCTGTTTTTCAGCGACTGGAGCTGATACCGGTTGGTGCGATAGGTCACCAGACTCACCGCACTCAACGCAAACAGGGCAATCCCGCTTAGAATGGCCAGAGAAACCCGCAACCGGTAGATGAATGTACTGCGCAGGTCGGTGAAATCCGTAAAGAACTCGATCGCGCCTATGAAGCGGCCGTTCTTGGTGACCGGCATGAATACCTCGGCCACGTGATGCTGGGTGGTTTTGCTGGTGTTTTCCGTGTGCAGATCAAGCCCGTCAATTTCGGACAAAGGAACAGTTTCCTGAATGTAGTGTGTCATGCCCCGCGCCACGTCACTGCGAAAGAAGTTTCGCGGTTCCGAGGTGCCGATTTCCTCGGGGCGGGTCGACCAGACCACCCGTCCGGACGTGTCGAACAGTTTGAAGCGATAAACATCCGAAGCCTCGGGCATTGTCGAAAGAAACTCGGCATCATGATGATCGATTTGCCCTGTGCGCAGGGCGTTTTCTGGATCCTCTAGATGCAACACGACCCGGCGCTTCCAAAGCTCGGCCTGTTTAAGAATATCGGTTCTGAGCATACGGTCTACGACCGGAGCGGGCAGCGCATAAATGCTCCATCCCGCGGTCGCAGCCAGCGCTATAAGCAGAATGGTGATTCCCGCCCATTTCAGGCGATGGCCAAGCGGTCGCCGATCCTTCAATTTCATATTCCGCACTCCCACTGCATTGAACCAAGCATCATTGCCAAGGTTTGACAGGGGGTTAACGGCGGTGGGTGATTGTTTGGAAATTAACGAATGTGGCCGCAAAATCCTTGTGAACAAGGCGTGAACAAACCCTTTCCCTTGGCGCGCATCCAGCGTAGTTTGAATCCATGAGCAGTTTTGATGAAATGGACGCCTTCGAGGGCGCCTCACTGTCGGCGCGGGCGATGCCTGTGCCCTCGGCAGAGTATCTCAATGATCTCAACCCGGCACAGCGCGAAGCTGTTGAACGACTGGATGGTCCGGTGTTGATGCTGGCGGGCGCGGGAACAGGTAAGACTAAAGCGCTGACCGCACGGATCACGCATCTGCTTAGAACCCACCGCGTGCGTGAGAACGAGATTCTGGCGGTGACCTTCACCAACAAGGCCGCGCGCGAGATGAAACAGCGCGTAGGGCGCATGCTGGGTCGACCCGCCGAGGGAATGCCCTGGCTGGGCACGTTTCATGCGATTTGTGTCAAGCTGTTGCGTCGCCACGCGGAATTGGTCGGGCTAAAGTCTAATTTCACCATTCTGGACAGCGATGATCAGAAACGGCTGCTGAAACAGCTTACTCAAGCCGCCAATATCGATGACAAGCGCTGGCCCTCGCGGATGCTGGCAGGGATCATCGATGACTGGAAAAACCGAGCCTTGACGCCCGATAAGGTGCCTGCCGCAGATGCCGGAGCCTATAATCATAAGGGTATCGAGCTTTATGCCCAGTACCAGACCCGCCTGCGCGAGTTGAACGCGGTGGATTTCGGCGATCTGCTGTTGCATATGGTCACGATCTTCCAGACCCACCCGGACGTGCTGGAGCAATACCAGCGCTGGTTCCGCTACATCCTTGTGGACGAGTATCAGGACACCAACGTCGCCCAATATCTCTGGTTGCGCCTGCTAGCCGGTGGACACAAGAATATCTGCTGCGTCGGTGACGATGACCAGTCGATCTACGGCTGGCGCGGTGCCGAGGTGGGCAACATCCTGCGTTTCGAAAAGGATTTCCCGGGCGCCTTTGTCGTGCGCCTGGAACAAAACTATCGCTCAACCCCACATATTCTCGCCGCCGCGTCCAACGTCATTCGCGGCAATGAAAGCCGCTTGGGCAAAGAGCTTTGGACCGACCGGGAAGAGGGTGAAAAGGTCCGTCTGATCGGCCACTGGGATGGCGAGGAAGAGGCGCGCTGGATCGGTGAGGAAATCGACGCGATGCAAGGCGGCACGCGCGGCGTGCGGCCCATGAACCTCGACGAAATCGCAATCCTCGTCCGCGCCTCGCATCAGATGCGGGCGTTTGAGGATCGGTTCCTGACCATTGGTCTGCCCTACAGGGTGATCGGTGGCCCCCGATTCTATGAGCGGATGGAGATTCGCGATGCCATGGCCTATTTCCGGCTGGTGGTCAGCCCCGAGGATGATCTGGCCTTTGAGCGTATCGTGAACACCCCCAAACGCGGCCTTGGCGATAAGGCGCAGCAAACGATTCAGGTGGTGGCGCGCGAAAACGGAGTGTCTCTGGTCGACGGCGCGCGGATCGTTGTCGACAATGGTTTGATCAAGGGCAAGGGCGGCAAGGCGCTGCGCGAGTTGATCGACGGGCTGGCGCGCTGGAATGCGATGACGCGCGGGCCTCGGATCGAGGTCGATGATGACACGGTGATCGATGATGGCGTCTCGCCGATCCGCTACGGCGCGCCCGAGCATACGCATATCGAGCTGGCGCAGATCGTGTTGGACGAATCCGGCTACACCGCCCATTGGCAGAATGAAAAGACGCCTGAGGCGCCGGGGCGGTTGGAAAACCTTAAAGAACTGGTCAATCAGCTGGACAATTTCGAGAACCTGCAAGGGTTTCTGGAACATGTCAGTCTGGTGATGGACAATGAGCAGGACAGCGACGGGGCCAAGGTCTCGATCATGACCCTGCACGCGGCGAAGGGCTTGGAATTCCCCGTCGTGTTCCTACCGGGTTGGGAGGATGGGTTATTCCCCTCACAGCGCTCGATGGACGAATCCGGTCTCAAAGGCCTCGAAGAAGAACGGAGGCTGGCCTATGTCGGCATCACCCGGGCAGAAGAGGTCTGTACGATTTCCTTTGCAGCTAACCGACGGGTGTTCGGACAATGGCAGAACTCGATGCCGTCCCGGTTCATTGATGAGTTACCCGAAGATCATGTGGAAGTGCTGACGCCGCCAGGTCTGTATGGTGGTGGTCAGACCACTACCGGTATCGAAACCCGCGCGGCTGAGGCGAATGTCTATAACTCGCCGGGATGGAAACGGATGCAGGCGCGGCAGGGACAGTATGGAATGTCGCAACCGAAAGAAAGCCGGAATACCGTGATCGACGCCACAGCGGTCGCCAGCTTTACTCTGGGTGAGCGGGTGTTTCACCAGAAGTTCGGTTATGGGGCAGTGATCGGCATCGAGGGCGACAAGGTTGAGGTTGAATTTGACAAGGCCGGAACGAAAAAGGTCGTCTCGCGTTTTCTGACTGCGAAGGATGACGTGCCGTTCTGACGCTTACAGCCCCTCGACCAGCACCAGATTCGCTGTCGCCGTTTGTTGCCTGATCTTGGCCAACTCAACATAGTCCGGATCGTCCTTCCACGCGTTTGCGGCAGCCATGTCTGGGAACTCCATCAAGACAATACCGTCTTCTGCCCAACTGCCTTCGATCACTTCGACGGGCTTTGAGGATATGGTCAGCAGGCGCCCGCCATGCCGGTCAAAGATCGGCATGAAGCCTTCAAGGTATTTCTGGTATCCATCCGGGTCATGAATGGAAATCTGGGCGATGAAATAGGCGGCCATGGGACACTCCTGAAAATCGTTCACGGCCCCAGCTTACATCTTGTGCGTCAAAAACGAAAAACGGCGGTTCCCAGGGAGGAGGGGAACCGCCGTTCTTTTCTACATCAGGGCAGGGAGGAGGTAGCCCTGATGTATCCGAGCCCGGGTTTGATCCCGGTATGAGGAAGACGCGGCGACGTCAGGGAGGAGGAAGGCGTCGCCGCGCGCTTTCAACATCAGGGCAGGGAGGAGGAGAGCCCCGATGTATCGGCTTCCGGCAGTCAGAGCCGGTATTAGGTGCGGCAACGTCAGGGAGGAGGAGAGACGTTGCCGCTGATTACAGACCCAATAGGGAGGAGGATGGGCCTGATCTCAGTATCTGTGTCGCGCTTACTGCGCGGTTTGCTCTTCGGTGGCCTGCTGGGCCAGTCGACGGATCATCGAACGGTGCAGGCCCAGATCGGCCAGCTCGCGATCCGACAGTGCCGACAGTTCGTTTACCGTCTGGCGGTACAGGCGGTAGCGCGCAACGCGGGTCTTTACGGTTTCAACCAGTGCTGCGACTCCAAATACCGGAGCGCTCTTCAGACCTGTTTGTGTGCTTGCGACTGCCATCTTCATCATCCGTTCATTCTTGTTGCTGCCGGCATCGTCCGGCGCTTGCTTGAGACTGAAGATAGGCAAATGCTGCGATTGCACAATAGTTCGCGCCGTCAATGCTGCTATGCAGCAAATGCATGGATTGTCGGGATAATCCGGGCTACCCCAATAATTGCCTTTAAAATATAGGTTTTCGCATGCGGTTGGCTTTTTGCCAGTTCAGGTGCCGTGATTAAAGGTGCTTATCCCTTAAGCGGGATTGGCATTTGTTTGGGCATGTTGTGTCAGATCAAGAGGGGGTAGAGCTGTTCGCCTCTGATCCAGCTCGTGGTGTGACGGTGCCATGGGAAAGCATGGGTCGACTATGGGAATGGCCTCCTAAGCGATCGCGATTCGTCCTGTTTGGTTGGATCTCATGGGGGCTTGCACCGGATTTATCGCCAACTAGGAAGTTTAATGGGAATTCGTGGGAAAAAAATTTTTCAACACTGGGTTGCGCATATGTGGTGTTGACGGATACAAAAATCACAATTTATGGTGTATTTAGCCCTGATTTCGATTGCTTTAATCTTATTTTGAAGCCAGAATCAGTTCTCTTCTTGCAAAATTCCTGTTGATTTCCATGATTTCCCATGGCATCCCTTGTTTACCCGATGAGGGCGAGGACAGTTAAGGGGCACCAAACGACCCCGAACCAAAAATACAAAAACAGGTTTCATACAGGCATCTCGCTTTCATCAATCAACAGATCCGGCGCGCGGGCGAGCAGACATCCCCCCAGGTGGCGCGCGCAGCTGGACATCCCGCAAAGCGGGTCAATGCGGCGGGTTGATCAGTGGCAGCAGATCAACCCGCCGTTTTTCATCCGGGGGGAACGTGAATTTTGAGGTGGGGCGCAAGCGAAAGGGACAGTCGTCTTGGCG
Source organism: Ruegeria sp. AN6 (assembly GCF_056540425.1). Classification (NCBI taxonomy): domain Bacteria; kingdom Pseudomonadati; phylum Pseudomonadota; class Alphaproteobacteria; order Rhodobacterales; family Roseobacteraceae; genus Ruegeria; species Ruegeria sp. AN6. Next base: position 141,956 of record NZ_JBQFWR010000007.1, on the reverse strand, counting down.
CGCAGGTTTAGAGGTGAAAGCCACCATAAGGTGGATACGAAGGGCAGGGTCTCGATCCCGGCCTCGTTTCGCCGTGTGCTTGAAGCGTCCGATCCCAACTGGCAGCCCGGTGACAATCCTGAACTGGTGATTGTCTATGGCGACCACCGCCGCAAATACCTTGAATGCTATACGATGGAAGCGATCGACGAGGTGGACGCCAAGATCGACGCGCTGCCGCGTGGCTCGATGCAGCGTCGGATGCTCCAGCGGATGTTCCACGGTCAGTCCTTTCCGACCAATGTGGACGAAACTGGCCGTCTGGTTTTGCCCGCCAAGTTGCGTAACAAGATCGATCTTGAGAACGAGGCATTCTTTATCGCCGCTGGTGATACCTTTCAGATCTGGAAGCCCGAGACATACGAGGCCGAGGAACTGGCCACGACCGAGGAATGGCTGGACGATCTGCCAGAGGATTTCGATCCGATGCAGTATCTCGACGGCATTGGGGACGGGTGACGGCATGGCCGGCGCTCAAAGCTCATCGGACAAACCTCACATCCCTGTTTTACTACGCCCGTTGCTGGCTGCAGTGGCGCCTGTGTCCGGCATTTGGCTGGACGGAACCTTTGGTGCAGGTGGATACACGCGCGGTCTGCTCGAAGTCGGGGCCGAGAAGGTCATTGGTGTGGATCGCGATCCACTGGCCTTTGAGATGGCCGCGGATTGGGCCAGTGAATACGGTGATCGGTTGGTGATGCTGCAGGGTGTGTTTTCGCGCATGGATGATTATGCGCAAAATCTGGACGGCGTCGTGCTGGACCTCGGCGTTTCTTCAATGCAATTAGATCAGGCGGAACGTGGCTTTTCCTTCATGAAAGACGGTCCGCTCGACATGCGGATGAGCCAGGAGGGTGAAAGCGCTGCTGATTTGATCAATACGGCAACCGAGACGCAACTGGCCGACATCCTGTTCCATTTCGGCGAAGAACGCGCCAGCCGTCGCATTGCCAAAGCCATCGTGAAGGCGCGGGCCGAAGAGCCGATCACAACGACTTTGCGGTTGGTCGAGATTATCGAATCCTGCCTGCCGCGCCCGAAACCCGGTCAGTCACACCCGGCGACGCGCAGCTTTCAAGGACTGCGGATTGCTGTGAATGCGGAATATGAAGAGCTGTTTCAAGGTCTTATGGCAGCAGAACGCGCTTTGAAGCCGGGCGGGCAGCTGGCTGTGGTCACTTTCCATTCTATTGAGGACCGGATGGTCAAGCGGTTCTTCCAATCGCGCGCGGGCAAGACAGGCCGCGCGAACCGCTATGCACCCGAGATGGCGCAGGAACAGCCGCAATTCACCCTCAAAACCCGGAAAGCCGTGGGGCCGGATGAGCAGGAGCTGCGGGAAAATCCACGCGCACGCTCGGCTAAGTTGCGTGTCGCCATTCGTACAGATGCTCCGGCGGGTGAAATTGAGGCACGGGCCATCGGGATGCCGGAACTGGGGGGAAGGGCAAGATGAAGAGTATTTTGTATATGTTGACGGCCCTTTCTGTCTTTGGGCTGGCGCTCTGGGCCTATCAGGAAAACTACCGCACCCAACAGGTGGTGAAGGAAACTCAGTCATTGCAGGGCCAGATCGGTATGGCGCAGGCACGACTGGCGGTGCTGAACGCTGAATGGGCCTATCTGAACCGGCCGGATCGTCTACGTGAACTAGCAGACCTGAATTTCGAGCGTCTCGGGCTGCTGCCTCTGCGCGCTGAACAGTTTGGCCGCGCGGACCAGATTTCTTATGGTGAAGATCCGGACCTGCCCATAGTCGACCCGCTTGAACTGCAGGCGATTGCCGAGACGCAGGCACTTGGTGAGGTGCAGTTCCCATGACCCGAACACCACTCCGTCCGCTGGCCCGAATCCTCGACGCCCGCGCCAAGGGCGAGAACCCGAAGACGATCGAGCGGGAGAATATCCGCAAACGTCACGAAGACATGAAAGACCGCGCCCGTGCGCGCGCCGAAGGCCGCCTGCTGGTATTGGGTCTGTTCTTCTTCTGCGCTTTCTCGGTGGTGGGTTTCCGCATGGGCGTTTTGGCCACGTCTGAAGCACAGGAACCACTGGCCAGTGCGCCGGGTGCTACCATCGCGATGCAACGCGCGAACATAGTTGATCGCGAGGGACGCATTCTCGCGACCAATCTCGACACCTATTCCGTCTACGCCCAGCCGCCGCTGATGATTGATCCGATTGCCGCCGCGGATCAATTGGTGGCGATTTTTCCCGATCTCGAAAAAGAGCGGCTGGTCAAGGATTTCACCGGCAAGCGTAAGTTCCTATGGATCAAGAAACGCATCTCGCCCGAGCAGAAGCAGGCCGTGCATGACATTGGTGATCCAGGTATCCTGTTCGGACCACGTGAAATGCGGCTATATCCCAATGGCCGACTGGCGGCGCACATTCTGGGTGGCTCGGGATTTGGTCGTGAAGGTGTCAGTGCAGCTGAAGTGATCGGTGTTGCGGGCGTCGAAAAACAATTCGACGATTATCTGCGCGATCCGGCCAATGGCAACAAACCCCTGCAACTGTCGCTGGACCTGACCGTTCAGGCAGCCGTTGAACAAGTGCTCTATGGTGGCATGAAGATCATGAATGCAAAGGGGGCATCGGCGGTACTGATGAACGCCCATACGGGTGAGGTTGTCTCGGCCGCTTCACTGCCGTCATTCGACCCCAATGATCGTCCACGCCCGCCGACGTCGGGCTTTGACCCCTCGGACAGCCCGTTGTTTAACCGCTATGTGCAGGGTGTGTATGAGTTGGGCTCAGTCTTCAAAATCTTCACCGCCGCACAGGCCGTTCAGTTGGGGCTGGTCAATTCCAACACGATCATCGACACATCCGGCCCGATGAAAATCGGGCGTTTCCCGATCGGCGAATTCAACGGCAAGAACTATGGCGAGATCAGCGTGGCAGATGTGATCGTCCATAGCTCAAACCGGGGCACCGGTCGCCTGGCCTTGCAAATTGGGGCCAAGCGGCAGCAGGACTTCCTGAACGCATTGGGAATGTTCGACCCAACCCCATTTGAAATCGTCGAAGCCAAAGGCGGTCAGCCTCTCAAGCCCAAGAAATGGGGCGAGTTGAGCACTGTGACCATCTCCTATGGCCACGGCTTGTCGACCAGCCCAATGCATCTGGCCGCTGGGTACGCTGCGGTTGCCAATGGCGGGCACTATGTCAGCCCGACCATCCTGCGCCGCAATGGTCCGCAATACGGCCCACGCGTGATGTCCGAAAACACGGCCAAACAAGCGCAGAATATGCTGCGCAAAGTGGTCACGGATGGCACCGCCAGCTTTGGGGATGTCAAAGGCTATGACGTAGCAGGCAAGACCGGCACTGCCGACAAGCCCAAGCCACGCGGCGGGTATTACGACGACAAGGTTATCGCCACTTTCGCCACCATCTTCCCGGCTTATGATCCGAAATATGTGCTGATCGTCACGCTGGATGAGCCCTCGATTGTCGCCTATGGCGAAAAGCGCCGCACCGCAGGCTGGACTGCTGTTCCGGTTGCCGCTGAACTGATCGGGCGCGTGGCGCCGCTCTTGGGGCTCAGACCCCGGCTTGAGCCTGAGGCGCGCGCTGCTATAACGCTGACCTCAAATTAGGCCGTCGGACAAGAGGTGGGTCATGGGCAATCGGTCAAAGAAACTTAGCCAACTGGCCCTGACCGCGCGGGGTGGGGCGAATCCCGACATCACCGGACTGGCCGTCGACAGCCGTGAGGTGAAAGACGGCTTCCTCTTTGCTGCCCTTCCCGGCACTCGCGTTCATGGCGGAGAGTTTATCCAATACGCCCTGCGTATGGGGGCAACCGCCATTCTCACAGACGCAGAAGGGGCCGAGCTCGCTGCCAAAGAACTGGCCGCATCCGACGCGGCGCTGATCGTGACCCAAGACCCCCGTCAGGCCTTGGCCGGGGCCGCGGCACTTTGGTTCGGCGCTCAGCCGCAAACCATCGTGGCGGTCACTGGCACTAACGGTAAAACATCCGTGGCCAGCTTTGTGCGCCAGATCTGGACCGAGTTGGACCTCGCCGCCGTCAACCTGGGCACCACCGGGGTTGAAGGTGCATGGACCGCGCCTTTGGCGCATACCACGCCCGAGCCGATCACGCTGCACCGCTGTCTGGCCGAGGCAGCCGACAATGGTGTGACCCATGCGGCGATGGAGGCCTCATCTCACGGCCTTGAACAACGTCGTCTGGATGGTGTGCATTTGGCCGCCGCCGGGTTCTCGAATTTCACACAAGACCATCTGGACTATCACGATACGTTCGAGGCCTATTTCGCCGCTAAGGCCGGGCTGTTTGACCGTGTGCTGCCCGAGGACGGGGTCGCGGTGATAAACCTTGGCGACCCGAAGGGCGTCGAGATGCGCAAGATCGCTGAGGCGCGGGGGCAAAATATTATCAACGTTGGACCTGAGGGTTCTGATCTTTGCCTGTTGAACCAACGCTTTGACGCAACCGGGCAAGACCTGCGTTTTTCGTGGAAAAGCAAGACCTATCAAACCCGTTTGAACCTGATCGGCGGATTTCAGGCTGAAAACGTCCTGCTGGCCTGCGGTCTGGTTATCGCGGCAGGAGAGGACCCCGACCGCGTTTTCGAAACCCTGCCGCATCTGACAACGGTCCGGGGCCGAATGCAACTGGCCGCCACCCGCAACAACGGCGCGGCGGTGTTTGTCGATTACGCGCATACGCCGGATGCGGTTGCTACAGCGCTGAAAGCGATGCGCCCTCATGTAATGGGTCGTCTGATCGCCATTGTTGGCGCAGGTGGGGATCGGGATGCCACTAAACGCCCTCTCATGGGGCAGGCGGCCACAGAGAATGCAGATCTGGTCTTCGTTACCGACGATAACCCCCGCAGCGAAGACCCGGCGATCATCCGTGCCGCTGTCATGTTGGGTGCGCCTGAAGCGACTGAAGTCGGCGATCGGGCCGAAGCGATCCTGCGTGGCATCGACGCGCTGCAACCGGGTGACGCCCTGTTGATCGCGGGCAAAGGCCACGAAACCGGCCAGATCGTTGGCGATCAGGTTCTGCCCTTTGATGACGTGGAACAGGCCAGTATCTCGGTCGCCGCGTTGGACGGGAGGGTCGCATGACGCTCTGGACCGCAGCCGAGGCCGCCGAGGCCACCGATGGACGCGCCACCACCGATTGGCAGGTGAGTGGGGTCTCGATCGACACCCGCACCTTGCAACCCGGAGACCTGTTCGTCGCGCTCAAAGCTGCCCGCGACGGCCATGATTTCGTCGCGCAAGCGCTGGAAAATGGTGCAGGTGCCGCGCTGGTATCCCGCATTCCCGAAAGCGTAACCGAGGATGCGCCGCTTTTGATCGTTGATGACGTACAGACCGGGCTGGAAGCTTTGGGTCAGGCGGCCCGTGCCCGGACAGCGGCGCGCATAGTGGGTGTGACCGGCAGTGTCGGCAAAACCTCGACCAAAGAAATGCTGGCCAGCATATTGGAAACGCAAGGGAAAACCCATGCAAGCGTCGCCAGCTACAACAACCATTGGGGTGTACCGCTGACACTGGCGCGGATGCCGCGTGATACCGAATTTGCCGTGATTGAAATCGGCATGAACCACCCGGGTGAAATCGCCCCTCTGGCGCGTCAGGCGCAGCCGCATGTGGGGTTGGTGACGACGGTGGCTGCGGTGCATCTCGAGGCGTTCGACTCGGTCGCGGGGATCGCCCATGAGAAGGCCGCGATTTTCGACGGGTTGACCAAGGGCGGGGCCGCCATCGTGAACGCCGATATCGAACACGCCGACATCCTGCGCAGCTGCGCGCAGGCGCTGGGCGCGAAGATTATCGATTTTGGTCGAACGGCCCAAGATTACGCTCTGACCGAGGTGGAGCAGGGCGCCAACAGCCTTCAGGCGCGGGGTAAGGTTGGCGAAAACACTATCTCGTTCAACGTTCAATCGGCAGGAACGCATTTTGCGATGAACGCGCTGGGCGCTCTGGCGGCTTGCGTCGAACTTGGCGTCGATCTGGATCAGGCCGTTGCTGGCCTGCGCCGCTGGTCCCCGGTCAAAGGTCGCGGGGTGCGCGAAGTGATCGCGCTGCCTGGCGGCGATCAGATCGAGCTGCTGGATGACAGCTACAACGCCAACCCAACATCGATGGAGGCCGCATTGGACGTGCTAGCCGCATCGCAAGGTAATCGTAAGATCGCCTTTCTGGGCGACATGAAAGAGCTGGGTGCGCAGGAACACGCGATGCACGCGGCCATGGCCGATGTGGCCGCGATGGCTCAGGTCGATCAGGTTCACTGCATCGGTCCACTGATGCAGGCGCTGCATCAGGCCTTGCCGGAGGGCAAGCGTGGGCTTTGGACTGAGACCAGCGCCGAGATGGTCGGGCAACTGCCCGAGTTGATCCGTAACGGCGACGCAGTGCTGGCAAAGGGTTCGCTCAGCATGGCATTGGCACAGATTGTTGACGGTCTGCGGAAAATGGGGCAAGGGGGCGCGCTTGAGCCGTAAGCGCCCGTGATGCCCGTGTGAGAAAGGTTTTGGTATGCTCTATTGGTTGACCGCCCTGTCGGACGGAGGGGATTTCTGGAACCTCTTCCGCTACATTACGTTCCGGGCAGGTGGAGCCTTTCTGACGGCACTGATCTTTGGATTTATCTTCGGAAAACCTCTGATTAACGTACTGCGTCGCAAGCAGGGCAAGGGCCAGCCAATCCGGGATGATGGCCCCGAAGCGCACCTGTCCAAAGCCGGAACCCCTACTATGGGTGGCCTTTTGATTGTTGGCGCACTGGTAACTTCAACGCTGGTCTGGGCGCGTTGGGACAATCCCTATGTGTGGATGGTTCTTTTCGTAACACTGTCTTATGCGGCCATTGGATTCGCTGACGACTACGCCAAAGTATCAAAACAGAATACCAAAGGCGTTTCGAGCAAGATGCGTTTGGCTTTGGGAGTTCTGATTGCGGTTTTGGCGTCTTTTTGGGCTGGATTGCACCATCCTGCCGATTTGCAAAATCAACTGGCTATGCCGGTGTTCAAGGATACGCTGATCAATCTGGGTCTATTTTATATCCCATTCGCGGTCATTGTGATCGTCGGGGCTGCCAATGCGGTAAATCTGACTGATGGATTGGACGGGTTGGCCATCATGCCCGCGATGATCGCCGCCTCGACGCTGGGCGTGATTGCCTATGCGGTGGGGCGGGTCGACTTCACCGAATACCTTGACGTGCATTATGTGCCCGGCACCGGAGAAATCTTCATATTCACCTCAGCGCTTTTTGGAGCGGGGCTTGGCTTCTTATGGTACAACGCCCCTCCGGCAGCAGTGTTCATGGGGGATACAGGATCGTTGGCTCTGGGCGGTGCACTTGGCGCAATCGCTGTTGCAACCAAGCACGAACTGGTGTTGGCCATTGTGGGTGGCCTATTCGTGGTCGAAGCGCTGAGCGTGATCATTCAAGTGCTTTACTACAAGCGCACTGGTAAACGTGTATTCCTGATGGCCCCAATCCATCATCACTATGAGAAAAAGGGCTGGGCTGAGCCGACGATTGTGATCCGCTTCTGGATCATCTCGCTGATCCTGGCGATGATTGGTCTGGCGACGTTGAAAGTGCGGTAGGACTCCCGCCGGGTTCGGAGGGCCTGTGGCCCGCCTGCCACCCGTTGGGCCCGGCTCGCGCTGCCGCGCGAGCCTGAGCGCCCCCTTGCCTTTGGGAAATCCTTCGGTGCAGTGTGGCGCAAATTTCTATGCGATGAAGGTGGACAGCAGATGATCCCGGTCAAAGGGTTTTCAGGGAAAAAAGTTGCGGTTCTGGGGCTAGGGCGGTCTGGTTTGGCCACGGCTCGTGCATTGCAGGCGGGCGGCGCCCAACCGGTGTGCTGGGATGACAATCCGGCCGCGCGTGAGGCGGCTGAAGGAGAGGGGCTGGTCTGCTCTGATCTGCGCCGACATGGAGCGTTCGAAAATATTGCTACCCTGATTGTTTCACCTGGTATACCGCATCTTTATCCCACGCCCAATCCGGTGGTGGCTGCTGCAACGGATGCTGGCGTCCCGGTAGACAATGATATTGGTTTGTTCTTTCGCTCCTTCGCCGGGCCTGAATGGCACAACTATGACACCCCGCCGCGTGTCATTGCAGTGACGGGATCGAACGGCAAATCAACCACTGCAGCCCTGATCCACCATATCCTGACCGAGGCCGGGCGCGACTCGCAGTTGGCGGGCAATATTGGACGCGGTGTTCTGGATATCGATCCGGGCGGTGATGGCTCGGTGGTGGTGTTAGAGCTGTCCAGTTATCAAACTGAACTGGCCCGCGCCCTGACGCCAGATGTGGCGGTTTTCACCAATCTCTCACCTGATCATCTTGACCGGCATGGAGGTAAGGGTGGCTATTTCGCAGCCAAACGCCGCCTCTTTGCCGAAGGCGGGCCGGATCGCGCCGTGATCGGGATCGATGAGGCTGAAGGCGCGTTTTTGGCTGGTCAGCTGGCCGAGGGGCCGTCTGATGATCGGGTGATCCGCATTTCGGTTGCGCGTAAACTGACTGGACCGGGCTGGCAGGTTTTTGCACGCAAGGGATACTTGTCTGAATACCGCAAGGGACGTCAGACGGGATCAATTGATCTGCGCGACATCAAGGGTTTGCCAGGCGCGCATAACCACCAGAACGCTTGTGCTGCCTATGCTGCCTGCCGTTCTCTGGGCTTGGCCCCCCGCGTGATCGAAGACGCGCTGCATAGTTTTCCTGGTCTGCCGCATCGCAGTCAAATTATTGCCGAAGTGGATGGGGTGACCTTCGTGAACGACTCTAAGGCCACCAATGTGGACAGCGCCTTGAAAGCGCTGAGCGCCTTCAAAAAGGTTCGCTGGATCTGTGGCGGGCTTGAGAAAGAGGGTGGGCTTGAGGCGCTGAACGGGGCCGAAGGTCACGTGATCAAGGCCTATGTCATTGGACGCGAAGCTGCGGGTTTTGCCATGCAGCTAACTGCGGATGCTCAGGTTTGCACCACTATGGCTGCCGCTGTTGAACAGGCCATGGCAGACGCGCAGCCGGGCGAGGTGGTCTTGTTGGCCCCTGCAGCGGCCAGTTTCGACCAATATGACAATTTCGAACAGCGCGGTGATGACTTCACCGCCGAGGTGAAAAAACGCCTCTGAAAGCAAGGCGTTTGCAATTGTTTGCCGGTTCGGCGAAGCTGAGCGCCTATCTGCTTGACGCGCAATCTGCATTGGTTTTTGCCTTCAGGAAATTCAACACGAGGTTATGAAAATGCCAAACCGTAAGTTTCTATTGATCGTTCCCGCTCTGCTTGTGGCGGGGGCATGCACCAATACCGGTGCCAACTATCAGCCTGTGATCGATGGCCCTGTAGGCCCGAACTACAATGTTGATCTGCAGCAATGCCAGCAACTGGCGGCCTCACAGGCCAGCGTTGATGGGTCCACTGCTGGCAATGCGGCCATCGGCGCGGTAGGCGCAGCTGCCGTAACGGGCATCGTTCAGGACAGCAGCGACAATCTGGGTCGCGCAGCCGTTGCCGGCGCTCTGGTTGGGGCAGGCGCGGACGTGATCAACAAGAACCAGAACAAGGAAGTGCTGGTGCGCAATTGCATGCGCGGACGAGGCTATAACGTCGTTGGTTAACGGCCTGCGATGGCACTTCCTGCAGCGTGGCCCGAAGACCACGCCCATTGGAAGTTATAACCACCCAGCCAACCGGTGACATCCACCGCTTCACCAATAACATAGAGGCCGGGGACTTCCCTGGCCTCCATCGTTTTGGACGACAACCCTTGAGTATCGATTCCACCCAGCGTTACCTCGGCCGTGCGATAACCTTCAGTGCCAGCAGGGGTGAGGTGCCAGTCCGACAGAGCCGCGACTAGATCGGTCAGCGCAGCATCGGATTGATCCGCCAGATTGCCTTGCATCTGGAAATGGTGCTTGAGGTAGTCCACCAGACGCGAAGGTAAATGGCGTGCAAGCTCTGTGGTCAGCGCCTTGCGTCCACCCGCCTGCCGCTGTTCCCGCAACAACTCGAACAGCCCTAGATCCGGGATCAGATTCACCCGAATGACCTCGCCCTCGCGCCAATACGAAGATAGTTGCAGTACAGAAGGGCCGCTCAGCCCGCGATGGGTGAACAGCAGGGCCTCATCGAAACTGATGCGTTGATTTGACAGCCGCACGGGCAGCGAGACACCGGATAGGTCTTTGAACCGTCCATCTGAAAAGGTGAATGGCACCAGCGCTGCCCGGGTTTCGGTCACCTTTAGCCCGAATTGGCGCGCAATGTCGTAGGCCAACCCTGTTGCACCCATCTTGGGGATCGACTTGCCGCCCGTGGCCAAAACCAGATTGCGGCATGTCAGGGAAAGGCGATTGCCTTCTCGCTCGACCTCCAGCGAAAACCCGCTCTCGGTCTTGCGCAGCGAGTGGAGGATAGTCTGTACCCACAGCTCGGCCCCCGCACGCGCCATTTCGTCCAGCAACATTTGGATAATCTGTTTTGACGAACCGTCACAAAACAACTGCCCCAGAGTCTTCTCATGCCAGGCAATGTGGTGACGTTCTACCAGATCGATGAAATCCCATTGTGTATACCGCGCCAAAGCCGATTTGCTAAAATGGGGGTTCTGCGACAGGAAATTTCCTGGCCCCGCATGCAAATTGGTGAAATTGCACCGCCCGCCGCCGGATATACGAATCTTTTCGCCGGGCGCTTTTGCGTGATCGATCACCAGCGCGCGTCCGCCGCAATGGGTCGCGCACATCATGCCAGCCGCCCCGGCACCAAGGATGATTGTATCGTAATTCATGTATGGCCATTGGCCTGTTATCCACCAGATGGCAAGGGCCACCGGACCACGCGCGTTGAAGTGAGGCGGATTGAACTTGTTCTACAAGCCTCATGGTCCAGTATTGGAGCAGTGCGCACGCGCCACAGGGGTGAAATATCCCGTGAGCTCAGCTTGACCGGTCGTAAACCAGGCTCTAGCAAAAAATGGCACATATACTGGATATGTGCGTGTGTTTTGAAATGTTGTGGAGTTACGCCCGATGCCGACGAATATCTATGGTGCGTTTCGCAGCAACACCACGTTGTCCGACGCAGGCGCTTCAACAACCGTCGTGGGATCAACTTTCCAGATTTTTGCATATGATCAAATCACCGTCGAAGATGGTGCCGACGGTACGATTTACAGCGGTGACAGCATTTCCAACGAAGTCTCGAACGATCCGACGCAGACTTACAACGGTGAGATCATATTCTGGGATTTTACGGTTACGGTGACAGATGGCACCAACACCTACCAGATCGGCCTGTTTGACTATGATATCAACGGCGATGGTGACTCGATCGGAGTTGACAGCGAAGACGGATATTTCATGGCATTTATCGGTGGGTCTATTCCGCCGTTAAATACGACGCTGACGATCACGGCGATCGTCGATAATGGACCCAGCATTGATGTAGATACCGTTGTACCATGTTTCACTTTGGGGACTAAGATCGATACCCCGTCTGGCCCGAGACCGGTTGAAACCCTCGAAGCAGGTGATTTTGTTCTGACACTCGATAATGGACCTCAGGCCATCCGTTGGATCGGAAGGCGCACCTTGGACAGTATTGACCTGAATATAAAACCCAAGTTGCGCCCCGTCAGAATTGCCAAGGGTGCGTTGGGCGAAGGTCTGCCCGAACGCACATTACGCGTTTCTCCGCAACATCGGATGCTGCTGCGCTCATCCATTGCTGAACGCATGTTTTCCAGTCACGAGATCCTGGTTCCAGCGATCAAACTTTTGGGGCTGCCGGGTGTTTCGGTGGATGAGGAGGCGCAGAGCGTAACATATGTTCACATCCTTTTTGACAGGCACGAGGTGGTCTTCGCAGAAGGCGCACCATCGGAAAGCCTGTTAACCGGGCCCGAAGCACTAAAAAGCGTTGGGAAAGACGCCCTGGCGGAAATCACCGAGTTGTTTCCCGAAATTGTCGCCAAAGACTACGAGCCTCAGGTGGCACGCCTCGTGCCGCAACAGGGTCGGAAGATGCAATCTCTGATCCAGCGTCACGTGAAAAACGACAAGCCGTTGTTGTCCTGACAGATGGTCCCAGCGTGCGGTGCTGGCTTTGACAATGATGTCGTCATGTCGGGAAAAGTGTTTTGAAAATCTATTCCGTCATTTCTCTGGTCTGAAAACAAAAATCACTGTAGACTCCCGAACAGATCCCGAAAACGGGACGTTGACGAGGCAGATAGTGGCGGTATCTCATGACTGAGATGGTGTATGGCGCGGTCCAGGACCAGCGCGGAGAACCGATTCTACCGAAGTGGTGGCGGACGATTGACCGCTGGACGATGTCCTGCGTTTTGATCCTGTTTGTCATAGGGCTTCTGCTTGGGCTGGCTTCTTCGCCGCCGCTCGCGGGGCGCAACGGATTTGATCCCTTCCACTATGTCGAGCGGCAGGCGCTGTTTGGAGGGCTCGCGCTGGTTGCGATGCTTCTGACCTCGATGATGTCACCCACGCTGGTGCGGCGTCTGGCGATCTTGGGCTTTCTTGTCTCGTTCGTGGCGCTGGCATTTCTGCCGATCTTCGGCACGGATTTTGGCAAAGGCGCAGTGCGCTGGTATTCGCTGGGCTTTGCCTCGCTGCAACCATCAGAATTTCTCAAGCCCGGATTTGTCGTCGTGGCAGCGTGGCTGTTGGCTGCTTCGCAGGAAATCAATGGCCCTCCGGGGCGGTTATGGTCATTCGCGCTGTGTATGGCCATTGTTGCGATGCTGGTGATGCAACCCGATTTTGGACAGGCCTGCCTGATCCTCTTTGGTTGGGGGGTAATGTATTTCGTGGCGGGCGCTCCGATGTTGCTGTTGGTTGGCATGGCGGGGGCCGTGGTTTTGGGCGGAATGTTCGCCTATTCCAACTCAGAGCACTTTGCGCGCCGTATCGACGGTTTTCTAAATCAGGAACTCGACCCGACCACTCAGCTTGGTTACGCGACGAACGCAATCCGCGAGGGTGGATTGTTCGGCGTTGGCGTGGGCGAGGGACAGGTGAAATGGTCGCTGCCTGACGCGCATACTGATTTCATCATCGCGGTGGCGGCAGAGGAGTATGGTCTGATCCTCGTTCTGATCATCATCGCACTCTATTCGTTGATCGTCGTGCGTTCGCTGCTGCGACTGATGCGCGAACGCGACATGTTCATTCGCCTGGCGGGCACCGGGCTGGCCTGCATGTTCGGTGTACAGGCGATGATCAACATGGGCGTTGCTGTACGTCTGTTGCCTGCAAAAGGCATGACGTTGCCTTTCGTCAGCTATGGCGGCTCGTCACTGATCGCAGGCGGCATCGCGGTCGGCATGTTGCTGGCCTTCACCCGAACCCGCCCGCAAGGCGAGTTGGGTGATATTTTGCGCGGGCGAGGATGATGCCGTATCTTCTGATCGCAGCAGGTGGCACCGGAGGACACATGTTCCCTGCGCAGGCATTGGCAGAAGCGATGCTGGCCAAAGGCTGGCGTGTGCGCTTGTCCACCGATCCGCGAGGCGCGCGCTATACCGGTGCGTTCCCCGAAGGTGTTGAAATTGTCGAGGCATCCTCGGCAACCTTTGCCCGCGGCGGTCTGGCCGCCAAAGTGCTGGTCGGGCCCAAGATTGCTGCTGGTGTGACCGGTATGGCGGCGCAGATGATGCGCGACAAGCCGGACGTTGTGGTGGGATTTGGAGGCTATCCGTCGATCCCGGCGCTGGGCGCGGCAACGCTGTTGAAAATCCCGCGTATGATCCATGAACAGAACGGCGTTCTGGGTCGCGTGAATAAAGTGTTTGCAACTCGGGTCGCACAGGTGGCCTGCGGTGTCTGGCCCACCGATCTGCCGGACGGGGCCAACGGTATCCACACCGGCAACCCGGTGCGCGGCGCAGTACTGGAACGCGAAGGAGCGCCCTTTATTCCGCCCGGAGATTACCCGATGTCGGTGCTTGTAATGGGCGGCTCGCAAGGCGCGCGTATTCTCAGCGATGTGGTCCCCGGTGCGATTGCGGCGTTGCCCGAAGCCGTACGCGACCATATCCGCGTCTCGCATCAAGCCCGCGACGAGGATAGCGAGCGGGTCAAAGCCTTTTACTCCGATCACGGCATCCGCGCCGATGTGCAGCCATTTTTTGACGATGTGCCGCGTCGCATGTCTGATGCGCAGCTGGTTGTCAGCCGCTCGGGTGCCTCCAGCATCGCCGACATCTCGGTGATTGGCCGTCCGTCGATATTGATCCCGCTTGCTGCCGCCGCTGGTGACCACCAAACCGCCAATGCGCGCGGGTTGGTTCAGGCGGGTGGGGCGATCATGATCCCCGAAAACGCCCTTGACGTTCCCGCGCTGACAGAGCAGATGACCACGGTTCTCACCAACCCCGAAGCCGCACAGCAAATGGCCCATGCCGCGCTATCGGTCGGGGCCCCGGACGCGACCGAGCGTCTGGTTGCCCTTGTCGAGCAACTGGCGCAGAAGGAGACCTCATGAATCCAGCAACCAAACTGCCGCAGGACGTTGGGCCGATCCACTTCGTGGGCATCGGCGGGATCGGGATGTCGGGCATCGCCGAGGTGCTTTTGAACCTTGGCTACCGGGTGCAGGGTTCGGATCTGAAAACCTCGAAGATTACTGACCGACTGGCTGGGCTCGGCGCTGAGATTTTCGAAGGCCAGCGTGCCGAGAACCTGCAGAACGCCGCCGTGGTCGTGGTCTCGACCGCGATCAAACCGGGGAACCCGGAACTGGACGAGGCACGCGCGCAGGGCCTGCCCGTCGTCCGTCGCGCCGATATGCTGGCCGAGCTGATGCGCCTGCGTTCGAACATCGCCATCGCCGGAACCCACGGAAAAACCACCACGACCACGATGATGGCGGAACTGATGGTCGCGGGCGATTTCGATCCCACCGTCATCAATGGCGGCATCATCCACGCCTATGGCTCGAATGCACGGATGGGGCAGGGTGAATGGATGGTGGTTGAGGCGGATGAGAGCGATGGCTCGTTCAATCGCCTGCCTGCAACCATCGCCATCGTCACCAATATCGACCCTGAGCATATGGAGCACTGGGGCGATTTCGACCAACTGCGCGACGGGTTTTACGAATTCGTCTCGAACCTGCCATTTTATGGCCTTGCTGTCTGCTGCACCGATCATGCCGAGGTGCAGGCTCTGGTCGGTCGCATCTCGGACCGTCGCGTGCGCACCTATGGCTTCAACGCACAGGCCGATGTGCGGGCCGAGAACCTGACCTATAAAGGTGGCGTTGCCCATTTCGACATCCATTTGCGCTACGAAGACAAGGTGATCGAAGGCTGCACCCTGCCGATGCCCGGCGATCATAACGTATCGAATGCTCTGTCCGCAGTGGCTGTTGCCCGTCATCTGGGGATGAAAGCTTCGGAAATTCGCGACGCGCTGGCCAATTTCGGTGGCGTTAACCGCCGCTTCACCAAGGTCGGAGAAATCAACGGCGTCACCATCATCGACGATTATGGCCACCACCCTGTTGAAATCGCAGCTGTCCTCAAGGCTGCGCGCCAAGCTACCGAGGGCCGCGTCATCGCCGTCCACCAGCCGCACCGCTATTCGCGATTGTCTGATCTGTTTGATGATTTTTGCACCTGCTTCAACGATGCCGATGTGGTCGCCATCGCCGAGGTCTTTGCTGCGGGCGAAGACCCGATCGAAGGGGCCGACCGTGACGCACTGGTCGAAGGGCTGATCCGTCATGGCCACCGCCATGCGCGGGCCATTCTGGATGAAAGTGACCTAGTGCGGCTCGTCCGTGAACAGGCCCGACCGGGGGATATGGTTGTATGCCTCGGTGCCGGGACCATCAGCGCCTGGGCCAATGGATTGCCTGACCAATTGATTGCGAAGGCGAGTTAGGCTCGTGTCGCTTTCGCTCATCATCGCCTGCGCCTGGGTTTTTGCCTCAACCATCGTCGCAATGCTACCGATGCGTCTGCAATTTCCACCGGGCGTTGTGCTGCTGGTTAGCGCACCCGTACTGATTTTTTGGCTTGGACATGATTATGGATGGTTCATTGGGGCATTGGCTTTCGCCGCCTTTGCTTCGATGTTTCGTAATCCGATCCGCTATTACTGGCGTAAATGGACGGATAAAGAGGTATCAGAGTGAATTGGTCGCTTGCGCTTGCCGGTCTTTGGGGCGTTGTTGCCAATATATTGGCAATGCTTCCAAGCAAAGACAATCACTGGAAACGGGCATATTTCTTGATCGCCGTAGGAATTCCAATTCTTGGTTATGTCACCTATGAAAGCGGTCCCTGGATCGGGCTTATGGTGCTGGCTGCGGGTATGTCGATCTTGCGCTGGCCGGTGATATACCTGACCCGTTGGACAAAGGCGAAATTGCAGGGCATGAAGGCGGTCAACAAGTAACCGACCATATCAGGAGGCCCCCATGGTCGACATTGCCACCTTTGCTTATCTGCCATTGATCTCTCTCATCTTCGGCGCCGTATCTGGTTTTGTTGCCGGACACTGGATCAGTATCAAAGCGGTGCTTTGGCTGATCGGTTTGACCTCGGCTGTGGCGTTGGTGCTGATCGTGATGTTGGCTGGTGTCGAAACAGGCGAAGAGGAACTGGCATTTGGCCCATTTGTTTGGCTCACAGGTGGTGTCCTACCGTTCCTGTTTGCCGCCATCATGGGGGGCGTTGGCGGACGCAGCCTGTCAGCTAGGACAAATGCATGACCGATCTACCCGTGGTCCGAGGTCGCCTGACCGAGGCGCGTGCGCTCAATGATTTGACTTGGCTTCGCGTTGGTGGGCCCGCTGATTATTTGTTTCAGCCTGCCGATACCGAAGACCTGCAGGCCTTTTTGCGCGACCTGCCCGCAGACGTTCCGGTTTTTCCCATGGGTGTCGGATCAAACCTAATTGTACGGGATGGCGGCCTGCGGGCCGTGGTGATCCGTTTAGGGCGCGGGTTCAACGGTATCTCAGTCGACGGAAATACTGTTACAGCAGGCGCGGCGGCGCTGGATGCGCATGTGGCGCGCAAGGCAGCGGATGCAGGCGTTGACCTGACATTTCTGCGCACGATCCCCGGTTCTATCGGTGGGGCGGTGCGCATGAACGCGGGTTGCTATGGCAGCTACACGGCGGATGTGCTGCAAAAAGCCACAATCGTCACACGGCAGGGCGAACTTGTCGAACTCAGCCCCGATGACCTCAAATTCCGCTACCGTCAATCTGATCTGCCCGAAGGTGCGGTGCTGGTTTCAGCCACCTTCCAAGCCCCCTCGGGCAATCCGGCCGGGCTGCACGCCCGCATGGAAGCGCAGCTTAAGAAGCGCGACGAAACGCAGCCAACCAAGGACAGAAGCGCTGGTTCGACCTTCCGCAACCCGGCTGGGTTTTCTTCGACCGGGCGCGAAGATGATGTGCACGACCTCAAGGCGTGGAAGGTGATCGACAACGCGGGCATGCGCGGCGCTACCAAAGGCGGCGCGCAAATGAGCCCCAAGCACTCGAATTTCCTGATCAATACCGGTGACGCGACTGCCGCTGACCTCGAGGGACTGGGCGAAGAGGTCAGAAAAAAGGTTTACGAAACAAGCGGCATCACGCTAGAGTGGGAAATCATGCGGGTCGGTGATCCGCTGAAATAATATAGCCCCAACCGTCAGACCAAAACAGGCAAATTCAGGCGACGGATCAAAGGCATAAACGCAATACGGACCACTACATAAGGTCCGGGGACATTGAGGCGCACATTGGGTATGTCGAGCAGGACAAACCCCAAAGTGGCGGTATTGATGGGCGGCCCCTCGGCGGAACGCGAGGTGTCTCTCAGCTCTGGGCGCGAATGCGCAGCCGCCCTTGTGGGAGAAGGCTTTGAAGTGGTCGAACTGGACGCGGGTCCCGACCTCTACGCGCGCCTTCTGGAGATCAAGCCAGATGTGGTTTTCAACGCCCTGCATGGCCGCTGGGGCGAGGATGGCTGTGTGCAGGGTCTACTGGAATGGATGCGCATTCCCTACACGCATTCCGGCGTGCTGGCCTCGGCTTTGGCGATGGACAAACAGCGCAGTAAAGAGGTTTATCAGGCCGAGGGTCTGCCTGTCGTACCCAGCGTGATCGTGCCCAAGGTCGAAGTGGTCGAAGTCCACGTGATGGAACCACCCTATGTGGCCAAGCCCAACAACGAAGGTTCTAGCGTCGGGATTTATATCGTGCACGAAAATGCCAACGGCCCGCCGCAACTGGACGCGGCGATGCCCGATCAGGTGATGGTTGAGAAATACGTTGCAGGTCGTGAACTGACCGTGACGGTGATGGGCGACCGCGCCCTTACGGTAACCGAAATCATGACCGATGGTGGCTGGTACGACTATGACGCCAAGTACAAACCCGGCGGCTCGTGGCACGTGCTGCCCGCCGACATCCCGCAGGATATCTTTGACCGCTGCATGGACTACGCGCTGAAAGCCCATAATGCACTGGGTTGTCGCGGCGTATCCCGTACCGATTACCGCTGGGATGACAGCATGGGTGCGGATGGTCTGTTCCTGCTGGAAACCAACACGCAGCCCGGCATGACGCCAACCTCGCTGGTGCCCGAACAAGCCACGCATCTGGGCATAACATTCGGCGAGCTTTGCGCCTGGATGGTGGAGGACGCCTCATGCGACCGCTGACCCCCACCCGCACGCCAGTGATCCACCGGACCAAACCGCTGGCGGGGCCAGATGCGGATTTTGGTGCTGCTCCAAAGTCGGAATCCGAAGTTGAACCTAAACTGCGCTTGCGAGGCACCCGATTCTTTGGTCGCGGACGCTTGTCTGATCCTGCGCCTTCGCGCCTCAGCTACCGTTTTCAGCGCTGGATGCTCACCCCCGGCATCCGGCGCGGGGTGAAGATTGGTCTACCGGTTCTGGCGGTCGTCGGATTGGTCGGAGGCTTCTTTGCCGCTGAAGAACGCCGCGAGGCCGTCAGCGCCTATGTCGCCGGCATCAAGACCTCGATTCAGGAACTTCCGGAATTCATGGTCAACCTGATGGCCATCGACGGCGCGGGGACCGCGCTATCGGAAGATATCCGCGAGGTTGTGCCACTCGATTTCCCGCTCAGCTCTTGGGACCTGGATGTCGAGATGATACGCGACACCATCACTGGGCTTGATCCGGTGAAATCGGCAACCGTACGCATTCGCCCCGGCGGAATCTTACAGGTGGATGTAGTTGAACGTCAGCCGGTCATCGTCTGGCGTACGCGTGACGGGATCGAGCTATTGGATGAAACTGGTGCCCACGTGGATATGATTGCGGCACGTGCTGATCACGCAAACTTGCCTTTGATTGCCGGGAAAGGCGCGGACAAGCATGTGCCCGAAGCGCTGCAGATTCTGACAACCGCTCGCAGTTTGGGCGAGCGGGTCCGGGGGCTCGTGCGTGTTGGTGAACGCCGCTGGGATCTGGTTTTGGATCGCAACCAGCGCATCATGTTGCCAACCGAGCGACCCGCTCGTGCACTGGAACGCGTACTGGCCGTAAACGAGGTACAGGACCTTTTGGAACGCGACGTGGCTGCGGTTGATATGCGCCTTGGCCAGCGACCAACCATCCGAATGAACAAAACAGCCAGCGCAGACTGGTGGAACACAAAAGTAGATGTGAGTAACGGGCAGTAACGACCATGATGACCGATCTTTATCAGTCCCAACGGGCCATGCGGCAGATGCGCCGGCAGGCAATGCAACGCGGTGTTGTCGCCATTTTGGATGTGGGCAGCTCCAAAATCGCCTGCCTCGTCCTGCGCTTCGACGGGACGGGGCGGTTGTCCGAGGACAATTCGATTGGCTCCATGGCGGGTCAGACCGGGTTTCGGGTGATTGGTGCCGCGACCACTCGCTCGCGCGGGGTGCAGTTCGGCGAAGTTACCGCGATGCAGGAGACCGAGCGCGCCATCCGCACCGCCCTGCAGGCGGCGCAGAAAATGGCCGATATCCGTGTTGATCACGTCATCGCGTCCTTCTCAGGGGCCAATCCGCGCTCATACGGTCTGGACGCACAGGTCGATCTGGAAGGCCAGCTGGTCACCGAGGCCGAAGTGGGGCGCGTGCTGAACGCCTGTGATGTGCCGGATTATGGCGAAGGACGCGAAGTGTTGCATGCCCAGCCGGTGAATTTCGCACTGGACAACCGTTCGGGTCTGATCGACCCGCGTGGACAGTTAGGTCAAAGCCTTGCAGTGGATATGCACATGCTGACCGTCGATGCGGTTGCGATCCAGAACATCGTCCGCTGTATCAAGCGCTGCGATCTGGAACTGGCAGGGATTGCGAACTCAGCCTACGTTTCGGGCATTTCCGCATTGGTCGAGGACGAACAAGAGCTGGGTTCAGCCTGTATCGACATGGGCGGCGGTACGACCAGCATCTCAATCTTCATGAAAAAACATATGATCTATGCCGATTGCGTGCGCATGGGCGGCGATCACGTGACCAGCGATATCTCCATGGGTCTTGGAGTGCCCGCAGCAGTGGCCGAACGGATCAAGACCTTTAACGGCGGCGTCCATGCCACCGGGGCTGATGATCGTGACCTGATCGATATTGGCGGCGATACCGGTGATTGGGAGCATGACCGTCGCACCGTCAGCCGTGCCGAATTAATCGGCATTATGCGACCACGCGTCGAAGAAATCCTCGAAGAAGTCCGCACCCGCTTGGATGCAGCAGGATTTGATCACCTGCCCAGCCAGCAAATCGTTCTGACTGGCGGTGGCAGCCAGATCATGGGACTCGACGGTTTGGCCAGTCGTATTCTGGGCCAGCGTGTTCGCTTGGGTCGCCCGCTGCGCGTCCATGGTTTGCCGCAATCGGCCACGGGGCCGGGTTTTTCCTCGGCGGTGGGGCTTAGCCTGTTTGCTGCGCATCCACAGGACGAATGGTGGGACTTTGAAATCCCGGTTGACACCTACGCTGCTCGCCCGTTCAAACGCGCCGTGCGTTGGTTCCGTGACAATTGGTAAACAACTGCGCCTGGTAGCACTTTGCGCGGCGTTCTTACCCACCGTCGCAAAGGCCCAGACACTGATCACGCCTGAAGCGTTTCTGAACGCTGTTGTTGGTAAAACGATCACCTTTCACGAAATCCGCAGCGGCATGCTGGTCGGAACCGAAGAGTTTCTGAGCCCGACTCTCTCTGTCTGGCGGATGGAGGGGCGGGGATGCGTTTACGGCCAGATCACCACGCCAAACGGCCAGATATGCTTTCTCTATGATGACACACCCGATGGCGTACCAGTCTGCTGGTGGCCCTTCTTGCAAGATGACCGGCTGATGGTGCGTCTCGCGCGTTTCATCGGGAGCGAAACGCAAGAAGTCCGAAGTGTTACAGATGACAGTCTAAACTGCCCAAGTACTCCTGTAGGCTAAAGAAATCGGTTGCAGCCCGCGCCAGAATCCCGCAAGATATCCACAAGGCCCGAAAGAGGTCTAGCGGCAGGACGTTGAGCAGTTTTCCGCGACCATATTGAATGATCAACGAGTTTCGCACCCCCGTAGGGCGGGTGTGGTTTTCCGTACGTAGTGGTACATGAGCCATTCGCCGCAACATATCGCGGTTGCAGCGAAATGCGGCAGTTTATTGCCTTACTTCCTCCATATTTTGTGGAATCTGGCGATTTTTCTGGTGACGTTTCCGAAATGACACAGTAAAATCAATTGTGGATAGGTCAGAATAAACCGCATTTTGCGGCAACATATAAAACAGGCGGACAGAGCATGACATTAAATCTTTCGATGCCCGGGCACGACGAACTCAAGCCTCGGATTACCGTATTTGGCGTTGGCGGCGCTGGGGGCAATGCTGTCGACAATATGATTGAAAAGCAGTTGGACGGCGTTGAATTTGTCGTCGCCAATACAGACGCGCAGGCGTTGCAGCAAAGCCGCTCATCAGCGCGGGTGCAACTGGGTGTCAAAGTCACAGAAGGGCTGGGTGCGGGGGCACGCCCGACCGTGGGAGCCGCGGCTGCCGAAGAAAGCATCGAACAGATCGTTGACCATCTGGCAGGGGCACATATGTGCTTTATCACTGCCGGTATGGGCGGCGGCACCGGCACAGGTGCGGCCCCGATCATAGCACAGGCTGCGCGGGAACTCGGTGTTCTGACCGTTGGTGTTGTAACCAAACCCTTCCAGTTCGAAGGGGCCAAGCGGATGCGTCAGGCCGAAGACGGCGTTGACGCATTGCAGCAAGTTGTCGACACACTGATCATCATCCCGAACCAAAACCTGTTCCGTCTGGCCAATGAAAAGACCACGTTCACTGAAGCGTTCTCGATGGCGGATGATGTGCTTTACCAGGGCGTCAAGGGCGTGACCGACCTGATGGTGCGTCCGGGTCTGATCAACCTCGACTTTGCCGACGTCCGCGCTGTGATGGATGAGATGGGCAAGGCGATGATGGGTACGGGTGAAGCCACTGGTGAAGACCGCGCCATTCAGGCTGCTGAGAAGGCGATTGCCAACCCGCTGCTGGACGAAATTAGCCTCAAGGGCGCGAAGGGCGTGCTGATCAACATCACTGGTTCGCACGACCTGACCCTGTTCGAATTGGACGAGGCGGCCAACCGCATCCGCGAGGAAGTGGATCCCGAGGCCAACATCATCGTCGGTTCGACCCTCGATACCGAGATGGAAGGTGGCATGCGCGTGTCTGTTGTTGCGACGGGTATCGATGCCAGCGAAAAAACCGACGACGTGCCAGTCGCACGCCGCTCGATGTCGGCTCCGCTGACCCGCACGGTTTCAGCAGAAGAGCAGCCGCAGGAGCCGGTTGCCAGCGCCTCGGCAGCAGAAGAGGACAACATTGCTCCGACGCTGTTTGAATCCATCGAAGATGTTGAGTTCAACGAGGGCTGGCAAGACGAACAACCCGCGGCTGAACAGGATGATGACGGGCTGCCTCCGCCTGCCTATCAGCCACAAGTGGCACAATTCGAGCCGCAGCCAGAAGTGGAAGAAACCCCCGAGGCTTACGTCGATCAGCGTGCTCCGACCCCCGGCACTCCGTCGCCAGAAGCGATGCAGCGATTG
Organism: Ruegeria sp. AN6; assembly: GCF_056540425.1. Lineage (NCBI taxonomy): Bacteria > Pseudomonadati > Pseudomonadota > Alphaproteobacteria > Rhodobacterales > Roseobacteraceae > Ruegeria > Ruegeria sp. AN6. The sequence continues at coordinate 118,790 of NZ_JBQFWR010000007.1, read as the reverse complement.
CAGGCAGCCGTACAGAAGGTACCGCATAACCGGCTACGTCCAACGGCTGAAGCCCCTCGTGAACCTGCCCCACAGCCGCAGCAGGCAGCCGAGGATCGTCCGCGTTTTGGATTTAACCGACTGATCGATCGTATGACTGGTCATGCGGCCGATACGCCTGCGCAACCGGTGCGCCAACAGCCTGCAATGCGGTCGGTTGACGCTACGGCACCTGCGCAGGATGAGGTTGATCCAGACCAGGAGCGCATCGAAATTCCGGCCTTCCTGCGGCGTCAAGCGAACTGATCGCGGTAACAAAATCGTTTGAAAGGGTCGCAAACGTGCGGCCCTTTCCCATTGAAACACAAGGCATTAAACCCATGTAAGCAGGGATTTGCCGATGTGTCACAATCATGTTTCATTCGGTTGCAAAGAGTGAGTTGAGCCTTGACGCCCCCTTCCTTAGTTGAGGGTGCAACACAGCCCCCGGCAGGCTGGACACAATTCACCGAGGCTCACATTGCAACATACGCTCAAATCTTCAGTCACGTTTACGGGCACTGGGCTGCATAGCGGCAAGCCTGCGACGATGGTTCTGAAGCCTGCGGCAGCAGGTCATGGAATCTGGTTCAAACGGATTGATATCGAGCTGGGCAATGCGATGATTCCCGCGATCTACGATGTCGTTGAACGTACGCCGCTTTGCACCCGTCTCGTGAACGAAGCGGATGTTTCGGTTTCGACGGTTGAGCACATCATGGCGGCACTCGCCGGGTGCGGCATACACAACGCTCTGATCGAGATTGACGGCCCCGAGGTTCCGATCATGGATGGCTCGTCTATCGAGTTCGTTCGCGGTATCATGGCTAAAGGTGTGCGTCGTCAGGCGAGCCCCGTGCTGGCCTACGAAGTTCTCAAACCGATCACCGTTTCGCGCGAGGGCGCAAGCGCGTCGATCGTTCCTGCCGACGGGCTTGAGATCGAATTCCACATTGATTTTGAAGATCACGCTATTGGCAGTCAGACCAAAGTTCTGGATATGCGCAACGGATCCTTTGCGAGAGAGTTGTGCGACAGCCGCACATTCTGCCGCCGTACGGATGTTGAGGCGATGCGCGAGAACGGTCTGGCGTTGGGTGGAACGCTGGAAAACGCGGTCGTTGTGCAAGGTGATGAAGTTCTGACTCCTGGTGGTTTCCGCCACGATGATGAGGCCGTGCGTCACAAGATGCTGGATGCCTTGGGTGATCTTTATCTGGCAGGCGGTCCGATCCTGGGTCGCTTTACCGGTGAAAAGTCGGGTCATGCTATGACCAACACGCTGCTGCGCAAGCTGTTCGAGACACCTGGTGCGGTGCGCCCGATCCTATGTACGCCTGAACAAGCCGCACGCTTGCCGGGTCAGGGTCTGGTGCGGGGTGAAATTCCACAAGTCGCGTGACCTGGTCAACTCTGGCGACATTTGCGTCAATAGGGTGGATAAGGCGTTTTGCACTGGAATTTTATGTGCTAGACCGAGGTCCGATCAGGGATAAATCCCGCTAAGTTAACGACAAGGATGGGCGGAATGGTTGGCACCAAAGCGGCAGTCAGATTCGCAGCGGCGATTCTTCTGGCAGCATCTTTGACGGCGTGCGGGGACGGAGGCCTTTTCAGAAAAAAGGGCGCTGACCGCAACCAGAACCTCGAAAGTTTCACACCAGAACAGATTTATACCCGTGGTGAATATGAGCTGTCTCAGAACCGTTCTGACGACGCGGCGTGGTATTTCTCTGAGGTCGAGCGGCTTTATCCCTATTCCGACTGGGCCAAGCGAGCGCTGATCATGCAGGCGTTTTCCTTTCATTCGGATCAAAACTACGAAGAAAGCCGCGCCGCTGCGCAGAGATACATCGATTTTTATCCAACCGACGAAGATGCGGCGTATGCGCAATATCTTCTGGCGCTCAGCTACTATGATCAGATCGACGAAGTTGGTCGCGATCAGGGCCTGACCTTTCAAGCGCTGCAGGCCCTACGTACGGTGATCGAAGTCTACCCTGATAGCGAATATGCCACCTCAGCGGTTCTCAAATTTGATTTGGCCTTTGACCATTTGGCCGGAAAAGAAATGGAGATCGGGCGCTATTACCTGCGTCAGGACCACTTTACTGCGGCCATCAACCGATTCCGTGTTGTGGTTGAAGACTTCCAAACCACCTCGCACACGGCTGAGGCGCTGTATCGTCTGATCGAGGCTTACTTGGCACTGGGTCTGGTAGATGAGGCGCAATCCGCCGGCGCAATTCTGGGTTACAACTATCAATCCTCTGAATGGTACGATGCAGGTTACACACTGTTGACCTCACGCGGGCTGGATCTGAAGAGCCGAGGCAATAACTGGCTCAGCACGATCTATCGCCAGACCATCAAAGGTGAGTGGTTGTAAACGCGATGGCTAAAGGCGTGGGACGCTAAGACCCGATGCTGCGCGCCCTTGATATCCGCGACATGCTGATCATCGACCGGTTGGAGCTGACGTTCCAGCCGGGCTTGAACGCTTTGACCGGTGAAACCGGGGCAGGTAAGTCGATCCTTCTGGACTCTTTGGGTTTTGTGTTGGGTTGGCGCGGGCGGGCTGAACTGGTCCGTCAAGGCGCTGAACAAGGCGAGGTTGTCGCTGAGTTCGAGTTACCTGAAGGCCATCCTGCCCATGCCGTGTTGGCAGACGCCGGTTTGCCTGGGGGCGAGGAATTGATCCTGCGTCGGGTCAATACGGCTGAGGGACGTAAGACTGCTTGGGTCAACGATCGTCGTTGCACGGGTGAGGTGTTGCGGGCTTTGTCAGAAACCCTGATCGAGTTGCATGGCCAACATGATGACCGGGGCTTGCTGAATCCGCGTGGCCATCGCGGAATGCTGGATGCGTATGCAGAGGCAGAGGACAAACTAGCTGCTGTTCGCTCCGCATGGGGTCAAATGTCTACTGCTCGAAAAGTGTTGGCTCAGACCGAAGCTGCGCTGACCTCCATGCGCGCGGAGGAAGAGTTCTTGCGTCATTCCGTGGCTGAGTTGGACAAGCTAGATCCGCAGCCGGGTGAAGATGCCGACCTCGACGCTCGCCGCCGTATGATGCAGGGGGCCGAGCGCATCCGCGATGACGTAGCCCGCGCTTTTGCGTTGATGGGCGGAGATGGGGCCGAAGGCGCCTTGGCCGACGCAGTGCGCTGGCTGGAAGGTGTCTCGGACCATGCGGAGGGGCAGTTAGAAGAACCCATCGCTGCGCTTGGCCGTGCCCTAATCGAATTGGGTGAGGCGCAGGATGGTGTGAATTCCTGCCTGCAAGCGCTTGAGTTTAACCCCTCGGAGCTGGAGCAGATCGAAGAGCGTCTCTTTGCGATCCGCGCACTGGCCCGAAAACACGATGTGGCACCAGATGAATTGGCTCCCTTCGCTGATACGCTGCGCGACCGTCTAAACCGATTAGACGCCGGCGATGCAGATATTAGCGATAAGCGCGCTGCCGTTGCCGTCGCAGAAGCGAATTATGACAAGGCAGCTGAAGCTCTTAGTTCTTTAAGGCAATCTGCAGCCAAAGCGCTCGACAAAGCGGTCATGGGGGAACTTGCGCCGTTGAAAATGGAACGCGCGGTTTTCCAGACCGAGATTGCGCCTGGCGATCCCGGTCCCGAGGGCATCGATGCAGTAGCCTTTACCGTCGCCACGAATCCCGGGGCGCCCTCAGGGCCACTTAACAAGATCGCTTCGGGCGGAGAACTCAGCCGCTTTCTGCTGGCACTCAAGGTTTGCCTGACCGGCGAGGATAGCGCCCGCACAATGATCTTTGATGAGATCGACCGGGGCGTTGGCGGAGCCACCGCTGATGCGGTCGGGCGGCGTCTGTCGTCGCTGGGACGGGGTGGGCAGGTGCTGGTGGTGACGCATTCGCCGCAGGTCGCTGCCCGCGCAGCACATCATTGGCGGGTGCAGAAGCAGGTGGCAGGGGATCAGACCCTGTCAACCGTGACCCCATTGTCCGATCCTGATCGCATTGATGAGATTGCGCGCATGGTCGCGGGTGACACAATTACGGATGAGGCGCGCGCTGCAGCCCGTGCCCTGCTTGAAGCTTAACGCGCAACGCCTGTAAACAAACCACCGTGAACCGACTTTTCTCTGCGCTCCACGTCGCTTACTAAAGGTCAGCGACCATTCTTACGCGATCCCCATGAGGGCCAATGACCCAGTCCACCCGCACTGTGCTGCGTAATCAATTCAATCAGGCGCTGTCGGCCCTGAAGGATGCTTGGCGCGTGATGCTCCATCGTGGTCCCAGCCAGATACAATTCTGGTTTATCGCGCTGATCATCGGGATCGCTGCTGGTTTCATGGCGCTGGGGTTCCGCATGTCCATCGCGTCGCTGCAAGCCTATCTCTATAGCACTGACAACATTCTTTTCCTTCATAGCCATGCTGAGAAACTGCACTGGTTCTGGATATTCATCACACCCGTCATAGGCGGATTGGTTGTCGGGGTTCTATTAAACCGATTTACAGATGATGGACGGGTACGTTCAGTCGCGGATGTGATTGAGGGATCGGCCATAACTGATGGGCGCGTCGAGAAAAAGGCCGGTATCGCATCATTCATTGCCTCGTTGATCACGCTAAGCTCGGGTGGCTCGACGGGCCGAGAGGGGCCGGTCGTGCATATGGCAGGGGTTATTTCGACCTGGGTCAGCGACCGTATTCGCGCAGATGGAATCACCGGGCGTGATCTTTTAGGCTGTGCTGTGGCTGCCGCTGTCTCAGCCAGCTTTAATGCCCCAATTGCAGGAGCGCTGTTCGCGCTTGAAGTTGTGCTGCGCCATTTTGCCGTGCATGCCTTTGCCCCAATCGTTATCGCATCGGTCGCAGGTACAGTGATCAACCGTCTGGCATATGGCGACGTGACCGAGTTTACATTGGACACGCCCGGTTCGCTGCAGTTTTATGTCGAATTGCCTGCCTTTCTGATCCTCGGACTGATCTGTGGGTTGGTATCGTTGCTGCTGATGCGCTCGATTTTTTTTGCTGAAGATATCGGCACACACATCCAAAATCGATTATCGCTACCAGGCTGGCTGCGCCCGGCAGTGTCTGGTGCGATGCTGGGTCTATTGGCGATCTGGTTCCCCCATATCATCGGCGTGGGTTATGAAACGACAATACGCGCCCTGACAGGTGACATAGTGCTAACAGCGGCAATCGTGCTGGCCGTTGTGAAAACAGTTGCAGTTGCCATCACCATGGGTGGGCGCATGGGGGGGGGAGTCTTTTCCCCTTCACTGATGATTGGGGCGCTGACCGGGTTGGCTTTTGGTCTGATCGCCACCGGCCTGCTACCCGACGTATCGGGAACTCATACGCTCTATGCCTTTGCCGGGATGGGTGCCGTTGCTGCGGCGGTTTTGGGTGCTCCGATCTCGACAACGCTTATCGTCTTTGAATTGACCGGAGATTGGCAGATCGGCCTCGCCGTGATGGTTTCGGTCTCGATGTCCACAGCGCTGGCCTCGCGTCTGGTGGATCGGTCGTTCTTCCTGACACAGCTGGAACGTCGCAATGTGCATTTGGCCGCCGGGCCTCAGGCCTATTTGCTGGCCATGCTGCGGGCGGGCAGCGTGATGCGACCGCTTGGTGGCACCCGCTCAATAACGAAAGAAGAAGCGCAGGCGCTGATCGAACAAGGGCTTTGCGTCAAGGCCAGCGCCACGCTCGAGGCTGCCATGCCCTATTTTGATCGCGACGACATCCCCTGTATCCCGGTTGTCATATTCGACGAAGAGGGGTGTGAGGATCCTGTCGGAGCGCTCTATCACGTCGACGCACTCAAGGCATATAACCGCGCACTGGCCGCGACAGCGGCCGAAGAACACTCTTGATCAGCCGTCATAAACGCTGGCTGCATCACCCAGATAGTTATCCCAGGCAAACCAGTAGGAAATATGCCCGGCTACCCGCGGCAATTGCGTACCATTCGGGGAGACCAGCGCCTCTTCGGTGACGGTCCATTTGGTCCCTGCTTCGTCGAGCAACCCGCCGTTCGGTGTTGCACGGAACTGATGCGGACCACGTTCGTACGCGCGCACGCTGCGTTTGTCTGGATCGCCCATCAGCATCAGGTTCCGCCCGCCGATTACATCATTGATGACCGGTTTGCCCTTAAACGCATCCAGAGGCCAGGCCCGCGCTGCGCCAAATTGGCGAACGGCAAACACATAGTCTTTTTGTCGATGCTTGGATTGATCGACCAGCGCAGGGAACATCAGATCAGGCGAGGCAAAATAGTCACGATACACGACACCGGATCCATAGTTGCGTCGATAACCAGTGTTCAGCGACAGAACCCGGGTATTGGGATGTGAAGCTTTCCAGCTATCCCAACGTGTAATCACCACCGGGCGCTGCCTAAGCTCGATCCCACTTTCTGCCAGCGGGCCTACAACAGGTTTGCCGGTATACTGGTTCCAGAGCGAATGCGTTTCACGATCGAACATCAACTTATTTGAACGATAAAGGAAACCGGATGAACCAAAGATCAAGGGTTTCCGTCGCCCTGCGACCTGCGTTTCAAACAAGATTCCCGAACCACAAAGTGTGCAGTAAGCCAGCGCAACCGGAACGTCACCGATTACATCATTGAACATCTCATGCCAGCCCATGATCCGCAGAGGATAAGCGCGCTCGTCTCCGTTGATCGAAACGCCAAAGACCAAATCATCGTCTTTCAGATAATCTGCCTGCGCTGCCGAAATCAGTTGGGGATTATCCAGTGACGGGATGCCATCCTTGACCACGCCGCCCCAGGAAATCTCTTCCAGTCGGATCTTCATTTTGTCGCGTTTCAGATACTCAGGTCGCAGAAACAGGTCAAAATTCTGATCAATTCCCAACAGAACTTCGCGTTTGAAGGGCGCGAGTGACGGGTGGGGAACAATCTGTGCGTTCCGTTCCTGCCATAGCATCCATTCGAACCAATCCGTGCCGTGGTTTTCCCCGGTCAAAGCTTCCATGACTTTGGCGATGTCGCGTACGCGACGTCCGCTGAACCGCATCGAAGTCAAAAGCGCAGGGACAACATCGGGGTTATCTCTCTCGGTCAGAAACTCCATACCGGCTTCGAATTCCGCATTATCTCCAAACACGGTTGAACGCACGGCCTCATATACAGGGTCTTCCTGTGCCCATAGCGTTGTGGGCAAGACCATCCCAGCGCTAAGAAGTCCCGCAAATCCTCGGCGAGTGATCGACATCGCATCCTCCGGTTTCGTTCGTGCCCATTCTGCCCGCAAACCTCTTCACATACACGAAACACCCGCGTGAGGCGTTCGTAACATCCCGAGTTAAAGAGGTCGGTTGTTGGTACTATGAAGCCAATTATTTCTTACGTGCCGCGACCTGACATTCGTAGCGACTTATTATTATGAACCCCCAAAACGTAATTTGGATGTTGGCAGGTTTCGTTGGCTCGACATCGTGCGTTTCTCTGCACATGATGCTCGACAAAGCTCTGGGGATCGGATTTTTTCGATAACTGTTGCCGGGAAATACAAAAAGGAAAACACCCCATGCAGGATCATGGCTATGAATCTGGCAGATTGAATCTACCGTTTGTTGGTATTTCTACCTTCGCAAAATCTCCATACGTCGCGGATTGGAATGTTATCGATGCAGATGTTGCGATATTGGGGGCGCCGTTCGACTTCGGGACCCAGTGGCGGCCCGGCGCGCGGTTTGGTCCGCGGGCCGTGCGCGAGGCCTCGACCCTGTTCAGTTTTGGTCATGCCGGCGCTTATGACCACGAGGACGATGCGACCTATTTGGATAGCTCGGTGCGGATGGTTGATCTTGGTGACGCAGATATTATCCACACCAAGACCGAAGAGAGCCATGCAAATATCGCTTATGGCGTAGGTAAAATCCTGCAGGCGAAGGCTATGCCCGTGACCATTGGCGGCGATCATTCGATCAACATCCCATGCATCAACGCCTTTGCCCAGGATTGTGCACAGAATGGGCCGATCCATGTGGTTCAGATCGACGCGCACCTGGATTTCGTGGATGAACGTCATGGGGTCACTGCCGGACACGGCAACCCTATGCGGCGCGCGATTGAGAAAGACTATGTCTCGGGCATGACGCAGCTTGGTATTCGCAATGTATCCTCAACCGCGAAGGAGGGGTACGAGGACGCCCGTGCACGTGGTTCGGACATCTTGTCGGTAAGGCAGGTACGTAACCTGGGAACCGAAGCCGTGTTAGCACGCATTCCAGAAGGGGCGCGGTATTATGTGACGATCGATATCGATGCGTTTTGCCCTTCGATAGCCTCAGGCACCGGCACGCCGAGCCACGGCGGGTTTCTATATTATGACGTGCTGGAGATTCTGCAGGGACTGGCCAAGCGTGGAAACGTTGTCGGCATTGATTTGGTCGAAGTCGCGCCTGCCTATGACCCGACCGAAAGCACCCAGATTCTGGCGGCGCAGTTGTTGCTGAACTTTCTTGGTTTCATCTTTCACGAACGCGCACAGCGATAGAGATTTGGGATCTCGAGCCCAACCTTTTGCATTTCGCGATACACGTTTGGACAAAAAACTGCAACAGAGAGGCCAAATCGAACCGGGGCTTCCGAGATGTTAATGGAAACTCTGAATTGAATGTCGGTAGTGCGGGACTTTTCAGTCATTCAGTCGAAACGTGTGAAGGCAGAAGAATGGATCAAGTCGTAAGATGGGCAATTTGCTCGAAGTCACAATGGGTGTTGCAAGAGCGATCCAGGCTGAACCTATTCGGGTACACGTTACCATCGAACTGAAGCTTGTCACACGAACCGCAAATAGTGGCCTCAGCAAAGCGCAGAGCTTAAGCGACACTTTCAATCCAAATATTACTCGACCGGTGACCAATTCGTGTCTGGATCATAAGCAGAAATTTCAGATGCAATACTGAGTGTCTCCGGGCCAAAATCTGCCTCGTAGACTATGCCGTTTTCGCCTACCAGAAAGGAATGAATACCAGTTTCTCCGTAGTCTGCCGGTATTGCCAGCAAGGCATGTCCTGCAACAAAGTGATCCCCGACGAAATAGGGGTAGGCACCCCCTGGAGCGTTGGGGCCCTGCTCTTGCAGGATTGTGTAGTAATAGCCAAGAAACGGTTCAGCTTCATAGTCAACCTGACCGTCACTCCACCCCGAAGCTGCGGCGCGGGCAAGCGCTGCACCGACAAAGCTGTCTTTTCCAGGCCAGAAGAGACCGTTCTGCTCTTCCGGATCGGAAATGATCGTCTGAGCGAATTCCATAACGCCATTCCCGTTATGGTCCACAAGTCGGAAAGCTGCCTGCAGGTCAACATAGGCCTCAAGCAATTCGATCACTTCCAACTCATTCAAGCCTATTTCACGAGCTGAAAGTTCCTCGATCCCAGCCTCCAGGTCAAAGCGCCAACCGTCATCTTTACGCAGAATTGGGATAGGAAAAGGCCAACCGTCTTCACCCAGAAAAAGTACAACGCCATCGTCCTCAGGCCGGAAACGATACCCCTCGGCATACATGCCAAGCACTTCCTGCCTTCTTTCTTGATCTTCTGCCGGATCACCCGTTCCAACCAGATCCTCGGCTTCAGGCCCGAAAATTTCGATCAGCTTGCTCTGATCATTAGCCTTCAACGCATCAACAAAAGCATCCAGTGCGGTTTGCGGCGTATCAAATCTGGCTCCTTCAGAGAGGGCCGGGCTTGTGGTCGCGGCAAGCAACAAAATTGAAAATACTGATCTACGCATTTTACCGTCTCCGCTTGCCTTTAGCGGCGTGTCCACGCTTGGACGCGCTTTGAGTTCTGCTGCCGGACGCCTTTTTCTTCATCGCTTGCCCTTTGGATGCCGCGGGCTTGCGCTGCGTCGATGCGGCTTTCTTCGCTTGCGGCTTCTTGGCGGTCTGTGGTCTTTGTGCGACTGGCTTTTTCGCTGAATCTGGACGTTTGGTGCGATCAATGGCTTGTTGCTTTGCGGCAGCCTTGTCCCGATCAGCGTTGTTCCGGTTCGCCAAGGCACCGCCTGCTACAGCCCCTGCACCCGCACCGACCGCGGCTGCAGCCACCCCGCGGTCCCGGCTAATATCTGCAGCACCGGATTCTCGGCTCAACTTTGCACGCAGCTCATCCGTGCGACCGTCAGGACGGTTAACCGGCAAGTCGCTACGGCCACCTTCGGGTCTTTTGTGGTCCGCTATTTTGTTCCGGGCCTCCTGTTGCCGGTCAGGATCGGGGTTCCATCCGATATCCGTTCGGTCACCTAAATCTATATCATTGCCGATATTGACGTTGCCATCCACGTCTATGTCGATGTCTGGATTTCTATAAATCGGACCGCCGCCCCAGCCACCGCAATTTCGGCACCCCCAGTAGTCGTTCCAATCATCGTCGTCGTCGAAAATTTTGTCGATCAGGGCAACAGCGCCAAAAGTCAGTAGTGCTGCGCCCACAACATCCCCAGTTGACGGGCCAGTATAAATCGTCTCGGGATTGTATTGTGGGACGTATACCGTCTCGGGTTCTGTCGGTGTAATTACTACGTTGTCATCGTCAGACACTTCGACAGTTTGCTCGGGCCCTGAAACAAGAGCGCCGCTGTCAATTGCCTGATCCCGCATGACCTGCACCGCATCCATCACATCGTCGGACTGGGCCAACATGGCAGTGCCAACTGTCTCGGTCCAGTCGATATGGGTGGCCATCTGACCAACAACTTCGGGGAACGCCGTTGCCAACACACTGACGGAAGGATCCCATCCCATCGCATCGATTTCGGGCTCTAGTTCAACAGGGTCGCGGTCGGCGTTATCGAGCAAATACCGTTCAGCCTTAACAATTTCCAATGGCTGGGTTGCCGCGACAAATATCTGTATGAGTAACGTGTCGGGATAAAGAGCAACCGGGGCGACCAAGGTCTGCAACTCAGCGTCAGTTAGCAGACTGGACGAGGTCGCCGAGGTATCATCTTTTGCCGCTACATCTTCGGACGACTCTTGCGCTAACGCGGAAGTAGATACGCAAATACCGAATGCAATTAATAGAAACCTAAACATATTGCGATCCTTCGATTTCTTGAAGGATCACCTAAGACTGCGATTCTGGCAACCGATCAGTCAATAAAACGGTTGTGGGATAATAATCGACACCCAATCAAGTTTGAGCGAGTGTCCGCTTTGGGCTCGGAGCGGACAAAGCGCTCCAAGCTTTAATGTCGACTAACTGCATCACGAGCGGTGCGGGGTTGCTATTGCATCCCACTTGTTTCCTTACGCGCCGATGATGTTGTGGCCGGGGCCGTAGGGGAAACCGGTGATGTTTTCGGCCCCGTCCTCACCGACCACGAGGATATCGTGTTCACGATATCCGCCTGCGCCGGGCTGGCCTTCGGGAATCCAAAGCATCGGCTCGATCGAGACGACCATGCCGGGCTCCAGCACCGTGTCGATATCCTCGCGCAGTTCCAGACCGGCTTCGCGCCCGTAGTAATGGCTGAGGATGCCGAAGGAATGGCCGTACCCGAACGAGCGGTATTGCAGCAGGCCCTCTTCTGCGAAGAAACGGTTGATCTCAGCGGTGATGCCCGAACATGTCGCGCCGGGTTTGATCAGGCTCAGGCCCAGCTCATGCGCGGCTACGTTGGCTTTCCACAGGCGCAGGCTGTCTGCATCGGGTTCACCCAGAAACAAGGTGCGCTCCAGCGCGGTATAATAACCCGAGATCATCGGGAAGGTGTTCAGCGACAGGATATCGCCCTTTTGCAACGCGCGTTTGGTGACAGGGTTATGGGCGCCATCGGTGTTAAGCGCCGACTGGAACCAGACCCACGTGTCGCGGTATTCGGCGTCCGGGTAGGCGCGGGCGATTTCCTCTTCCATCGCGTCGCGACCGGCCATGGCGATCTCGATCTCGGTCGCGCCTTCGCGGATGGCGGCGTGGATCGCTGCCCCGCCCACGTCGGCGGTACGCGCGCCGCCTTTGATCAACTCGATCTCTTCTGCGGATTTCACCATGCGAGCAAACATTGTGTCAGGCGCGATGTCGATCAGTTCCGGCTGACCCAGCATGTCCAGCGCCGTGTTGCGCGCCGCCAAAGTCATGTGGTCGCCTTCAATCCCGATCCGCTTGGCCCCGCCGATCAGGCTGGCCACGGCGCGCCAGTAATTGTCGCGCTTCCAGTCAGTATAGATGACGTTGTCCTCAACCGAGCGCCGCCATGGCTGGCCAGCATCAATATTGGCCGAGACGGTGGTGCAGGCGTCCTGCGTCACCACGCAACCGTAAGGGCGGCCGAAAGAGCAGTACAGAAAGCCGGAATAATAGGCGATGTTCTGCATCGAGGTCAGCAGGACTGCCGGGATGTCATGCTTGGCCATGATGGCGCGCAATTTACCAAGGCGGCGGTCATACTCGCCCTTGCTGAATGGAAGGGGCGCCTTGTCGCCATTGTGGCAGGTGAAGAATTCGGGGCGTTTTGTTGTGTCTGTCATGACTAGGTCTCTCATCTTTGCCGGGCGGCAAACCCGGCCACTTGTCCCGGCGTTCAGGACAGGCGGTCTCGGGGTCCGAGAGCCGATCATCCCAGTGCGTCCGCGACGCCATCGCGGCTGGGATGAACAGGTGAATCGTTAGATCAGACCTAGGCCTGCGTCAAGCGGGGGAAAGACCCCGCAGACGCTCGGACCGGCGGCGCAGCAATTCGACCGTGGTCAGCAGCGCGATTGAGATCACAACAAGGATCGTCGCCACCGCCAGAATGGTTGGGCTGATCTGTTCACGCAGGCCGGTGAACATCTGCCAGGGCAGGGTCTTCTGGCTGGCAGAGCCGACGAACAGCACCACAACCACCTCGTCAAACGAGGTGATGAAGGCGAACAGTCCACCCGAGATCACGCCCGGCAGGATCAATGGCATCTGGATCTTGAAGAATGTCCGCACCGGACCTGCGCCCATATTCGCCGCCGCCCGTGTCAGCGAGCGGTCGAAACCGACCAGTGTCGCGGTCACGGTGATGATGACGAAGGGGATGCCCAGAACGGCGTGGGCAAGGATCACTTTCACGTAGCCCACGAAGTTCTTGTTCATGCCCAGCGTGCCCTCCATGAAGCGACCGATATCGCTGTAAAAAAAGAACATGCCGGTGGCCGAGATGATCAGTGGCACGATCATGGGTGAGATCAGAATGCCCATGATGGCGCGGCGGCCGGGAACATGGCTCTGGCTGAGGCCAATGGCTGCCAGCGTACCTAGCGAGACCGAGATGATTGTCGCAATCGGGGCGATGATCAGCGAGTTCTTGAAGCTGCGCTGCCATTCATTGTTGGTAAAGAAGTCGCGATAATGCTTCAGCGAGTACCCCTCGGGGTCCAGACGCAACATTTCCGGCGTGAAGGTAAAGAAGTCCTGCGCGTTGAACGACAGCGGCAGCACCACGAGAATCGGGGTGATCAGGAAGACAAAAATCGCACCGCAGATCACCCGGAACAGGTAGTGATAGAACACTTGTTTCGGAGTCAGGTACGGCAACAATTTCTGACGATAACGGCCTTCGTACAGCCAATAGATAAACCAGACGAAGAACCATCCGCCCAGCAGGCCAAGAACGCCACCCATCGCGCCAGAGAACAGAAAACCGATAATGCCAAAGCCCAGAATGTTAATCCAGCGGGCCAATTTCTCATTCTTGAGGACTGTGATGTAGATCCAGGCCACGGCTGCGATCAGAGCAGCCCCACCTATTATGCCGAGCAGTATCGACCCATTGCCCGCGCCGACAAAGATACCGGCGAAGGCTCCAGCCAGCGCGACGCTGGGTAGGACCATTGAAAGTGGTTTGCGGGATATCGGAGTAAGTGCGGCCATGTCGATTATCCCAGTTTCACGTTATCAATGCCGACGATCTTGTCGTAGCACCAGTAGAGCAGCATAACGACCGCCAGAAGGATCGTCCCCAGTGCCGCGGCCAATCCCCAGTTCAGCGAGGACGAGATGTGGTAAGCGATCCGGTTCGAGATGAAGACACCCTTTGTGCCGCCGACGATTTCGGGCGTGATATAGTAGCCAATCGCCAGAATGAACACGAGGATCGAGCCGGCGCCGATGCCCGGAATGGATTGCGGGAAATAGATGCGCCAGAAGGTAGTCCAGTTGGTTGCGCCCATGGATTTTGCGGCACGGGTATAATAGGGCGGAATGGTTTGCATCACCGAATACATCGGCAGGATCATAAATGGCAGCAGGATATGCGTCATCGCAATTATCGTGCCGAATTGGTTGTTGATGATCACTAGTCGCGCGTCATCAGCCACCAGCCCCAGCCAGACTAACGTTTCGTTGATCACGCCTTGTTGCTGCAGCATCACCTTCCAGGCTGATGTCCGTACCAGCAGCGAAGTCCAAAAGGGGAGCAGGACAAGGATCATCAGCAGGTTCGACACCCGCATCGGAAGTGTTGCCAGCAAATAGCTAACTGGGTATGCCAGCAGGATACAGGCTCCGGTAATCACCAGCGACATGAAAAGTGTTCTGCCGAACAGCTTGATCAGGATCTGCTTGTCTTCGGGTTGAGACTGCGCCCCTTCAGGGGTGCGGCGCATATCGACCGCGTTGAGGAAATAACCGTTGGTGACAGCAGGAGAGTGCGTCTTGATCACCGCCCAGGTCTGCGGTTCGCCCCAACCGTCATGAACCTCAATCACCTGGTCCTTGAATGGGCCATCGGTTTCGGGGTCCATCTTGCCTAGCTTCCGGCCTGAGCGGCGGAACATCGAAGACATGCCTGTCTCTTCGTAGTTCAAACGCGAGCCCAGTCGGGTATGTGTCTTGTTGTCTACGGCCACGACCATGTCTCGGACGAACGCATCATATACTGCCTCGTCCGGCAGTTCGCCGCTGGTCTCATCCCAGTTCTTCAGTGCTTCAACCGTAAGAGGCAGCGTTTCCTGCACGATGCTATTTTCAACCGAGCGGAACAGCATCGAAGCAATCGGCACGATGAACGAGAACAAAACAAACAGCAGCAAAGGGGCCACCAGCATCAATGCGCGCAGCTTTTGCCGCCGCAAAGAACGTGCAAGCGATTGCTTGAGCGGTGTTCCGTCCGCTGCCAGCATAGGTCCGGCGTTTTGGCTAGCGTCAGTCATCGGTGCCCCTTGGGTTTTCTTTGGTCCGGGGGCGGCGCACCGCCCCCGACTGTGTCAGGAAATTAGCCGCTTACTGCGCCAACCACGCCTGGAATTTGGCGTCGATGTCGTCGCGGTAGTCCGCCCAGAACTCGTAGTTATACAGGAACGTGTTCTTCGCGTTTTCCGGATCGGTTGGCATGTGCGGTGCCATGTCGATGCCCAGTTCGGCGTGCTGACCCACCAGCGGTGCCGACGAAGCACGGGCCGGACCGTACGAGATGTACTTGGCCTGATCAGCCAGACGCTGAGTGTCGGTCGCGAACATGATGTAGTCCAGCGCGCGCTGCTTACGCTCATCGCTTAGGCCAGCCGGAATGATCCAGCCGTCCAGATCGAACACTTGTGCGTCCCACAGCATCGCGACGGGCTGCTTCTGCTCTTCGATCACGCTGAACAGGCGGCCGTTGTAGGTCGATCCCATGACGACTTCGCCATCAGCCAGCAACTGCGGTGTGTCCGCACCGGCAGACCACCAGACTACGTTGTCCTTGATAGTGCCCAGCTTGGCCAGCGCTTGCTCCTGACCTTCCGGAGTTGCGAGCACGTCATAGACGTCATCCTTGGCGACGCCATCGCAGAGCAGGGCCCATTCCATGTTGTTGATCGGACGCTTTTCTAGCGAACGCTTGCCCGGGTAGTTTTCAAGATCGAAAACAGCGCAGATATCGCTGGGCGGGTTGTCCCCTACCAGATCGGTACGATAGCCGAACGTGGTCGAATAAACGATCTGAGGAATAAAGCAGTCGCTCACAAGCAGGTCGCCGAAGTCGTCCGCAGCCGAGGTGCCATCGGGTGCCGGGGCCAGCATGGTGTCAGGGTCGATTTCCATCGCCAGACCTTCGTCGCATAGACGGATCGCGTCCGCAGCAACAACGTCAACCACGTCCCAGGTGATGTTACCTGCTTCGTTCATCGCGCGCAGTTTGGCAACCGCTTCGGCTGAACTGTCATCGTTCAGGATGGTGACGCCGGTTTTTTCCGAATAGGGCTCGTGATAGGCCTTCAGCTGCGATTTGGAATAGGCTCCGCCCCAAGAAACGATTGTCATCTCTTCAGCAGACACCCCGCCAGCCGCTGTCGCCAGCGCTGCTGCGGTCAGCAGTGTTTTGGTTGGTTTCATGTGTTACTCCCAGTACTTCCCGTTTATCATAGTGTCAGCTGACGCACGGGTTTTCGCCAGCCGGTCCCTCGGTGAAACCGCGCTTGTGCCGCGCGGTTTGGTCTATGCGTCGAGCGCGCGACAATCCTTGGCCAACCAGCCGATATCGATCTCTTGACCGGGCTGAAGGCGAACGGCATCGGGGGCGTTGCGCGTCTTGACGATGAACTCGTCATTCCCGGCTACCGACATGCGGAAGCGGAACACGTCACCCATATAGATGAACTCTTTGACTGTGGCCTTTAGCGTATGTGCGTCTGCATGCAGTCGGTCTTTGTTGAACTCCACACGTTCGGGCCGAATCGAGACCTTGGTCCGTTCACCCGGATTATGCACGTTGATCGGAACAGCATCGATTTCCGATCCGTCATCCAACTGCACAAGACAAGTGTCACCGTCTATCGACTTAACAACGCCTTCTAGTGTGTTGTTTTCACCGATAAATTGTGCAACGAAGCTGTTTTCAGGCTCTTCGTATAGTTGATCCGGTGGCGCCAGCTGTTGAATACGGCCATCGTCGAATACCGCCACGCGGTCGGACATGGTCAGGGCCTCGGTCTGGTCATGGGTCACGTAAACGGTTGTGATACCCAACTCATGCGCCAGACGGGTAATTTCGAACTGCATATGCTCACGCAGTTGCTTGTCGAGCGCACCCAGCGGTTCATCCATCAGAACCAATTCGGGCTCGAACACCAGTGCTCGGGCCAGGGCGATCCGCTGTTGCTGACCACCAGAAAGCTGCGCTGGACGGCGGCCGCCAAAGGCGCCCATCTGGACCATATCCAGAGCCCGTTTAACTTTCTCTTCACGCTCAGACTTGCCAAGCTTGCGAACCTCAAGCGGGAACGAGAGGTTCTCGGCTACGGTCATGTGCGGAAACAAAGCATAGTTCTGGAACACCATCCCGATACCGCGTTTGTGCGGCGGAATGTTGTTGATAGGTTTCCCATCCAGAAGAATTTCGCCATGTGTGGCGGTTTCGAATCCGGCAAGCATCATCAAGCAGGTTGTTTTGCCTGAACCGGACGGCCCGAGCATAGTCAGGAATTCGCCCTTTGGCAGTGCCAGGTTGAGATCTTTAACGACGAGATTCTCGCCGTCATAAGACTTTTGCACGCGTTGAAATTCGACAAACGCAGCGTCGCTATTTGTGTCGGTCACAAGACCCCCTGTTGCGTCAATTGACTATCCGGTTGGTCCGGATTTCATTGATCTTCTCGTGTATTAAACCCGAGGCTAACAAATGGTCGCAAGCCCGTAAAGCAAATGGATTACTGATAACGCCGCTTTTGCCTAGTTTTGCGACATGTTCAGCTTCTTCATATGCCAGGCTAAGCTTTGATTGCTTGAAAGAACCGGTTTGCGGATCACCTTTTCGATCCGGGGAATCGCAGCAAGGGTTCGCAGGTTCGTACAGCTCAAGAACACCGCATCGACGGCTGAATCAAAGCCCAGACGGATTGCGGCTTCAACCACAGATTCGCTTGATATACGCACCACCTTGGCTTCTTCTGCCTCGCCAAAAGTGCCGAATACATCCATCGTGATTCCCTGATCCGCAAATGCGCGACGCAGCGGGGTGTTCACTTCTTCGATGTACGGGGAGAGCAGCGCAAACTTCGATACCCCTCGATCCTCGGCGCAAGCTGTCGCGGCGCGCAAAGGATTCGTTACCGTTTGAACATCACAGGTCTGCCTGACCATTTTCTCAACCTGATCCGACCCGATGACTGAGCTGGCGGACGTACAGCCATATCCCACAACCCGATAACGCCGTGCCTTGGGCAGCAAATCGGCCGCTGCTGGCAGGTCGTTTTCCATCTGCGCTAGAGTATCAGTATTAACCTCATTCCCACTGGGTATGCGGCTGACATAGAGTGGGCTTTTGTCATTGGCGAAAATTGTACGAAACTCAGGCTCGATTGTCTCATCCGTCTGTAGCACGATCAGGCCCATTGGCACCGCTGAGGGATCATCCGCATCTAGGATATAGGGCAAGGTGCTCATAGCTCAGGGATCTCCGGTCCGATGCGCGGGCTTAGGAATTCAGGCGCGCCCTCGGTGATTAGAATGTTTTCTTCATGAACGAGGATCTTGTTGTTCACGGCGATGCCTGGCTCCAGAGTTAACACCATCCCGGCCTCCAATTCTGTATGGTCATCAGGGATAAGCGAGGGCCATTCAGTCAGTGACATCCCCAACCCGTGGCCCAGTCGACCAGCATCGGTACCAACACCACCGTTAGTCAGGATCGCATTCATGGCATGAAACAATTGCGACGCGGTGGCACCGGGACGAGCTTGTTCAAAGGCGGCGTCCGATGCTTCGATCAGCCGCGAATGCGCCGCACGAACGGGCGCGCTTGCCGGACCGACCGACCAGTTGCGATCATAATCACAGAAATATCCATCGCGTACGAGGCCTGTATCCAGCATCAGAACATCACCCGACCTAAGTGGCGTTTGACTGGCAGGGGAGATCACGTCTGTGTACCCGCCTTGCTCGGCACCGCCGGCCAGATAGGGAACCCAGTCCGCGCCTTCCTCAAGGCAAAGCATCTGAAAATGTCGAAAAATCTGATCGAGCGGTGTACCGGCCGAGGCAATTTCCGGCACCCGTGCAAACGCGCGCGCGCTGATTTGACAGGCTGCTCGGATCTTGGCGACTTCGGCATCAGATTTCACCATGCGCAGCCCCCTTAGGATGCCATGGTCCCCGACAATTTTGCGCGTTCCTATAGCTGATTGAAGGCGTCTTAAATCGGCCAGAGGCATGCGCAGATGGGTTTCATGCCCATCGGGGCAGCCGATTTCATCCCCTTCGGCCGTCAATTCGCTCAGCGTATCCGCCAACAAGGATACCCCGTCATCTATTAGGTCGGGTGCGCTCCAAGTGCGAATGTCATCAATCCAGGTCTGCGCCATAAGCGCGGCACCAATGGAGGGAATTACTGCAAGCGGTTTACCGGTGGCAGGTACAATCAGAAACCAGGGTCGGGTCGGGCTTTCCCAGAACCGAGTGAGATAGCCGGTGAAGTATCGTAGTTCGGGCTCCGTTGTCAGCAAAAGGGCTGCAAGACCTGACTGCTGCATCCGCGTTTGAGCGCGCGCAACCCGAGCCTCGAACTCTGCCGGAGCGAACCCAATCATGCCGGTTGCTCAGTCAACATGCACAGAACCTTGGCATCAGGGCCAATTTCCAAACCGGTGCGGCTGGCGTCGTCCAAGACAGCGGCAATTCCAGCGCCTCCCGAGGCACTGGTTTCCAACCCTGCCTCTGCCATGACAGGTAATTGGGCTGCTACGTGAGTGTCGCTGATGGTCAGAAATGCATCAGCATCCCGTGCAAGCCCATTCAACGCAATAAGCGACGGTTCTTTGCAATCCAACCGACCCATGATGCTGTCTGGCCCATCTGCAAAAACGCAGTGCCCGGCCTCGATGCTGGCCTGAAGCGCGGGGGCGGACGTCGGCTCCACAACAATGATCTGTGGTTCGTCACCCCAAACCACGCGTGCATAGGCGGCGACAGCGCCAGCCATGCCTCCGACACCGGCCTGCAGCAGAATATGGGTGGGCGCTTCGGGGCATTGCTCGGCTGCTTCGACAGCCATTTGTAGATACCCTTCCATCAAAAGATGTGGGAGTTCGGTGTACCCGTCCCAAGAACTATCCGAGAGCAGGGTCCATCCATTTTCTTGCGCGGCAAGGTTGGCGGCCTCCATGCTTGCTGCGTAGTCCGCACCGGCCCGAACCACCTGTGCGTTTTGCGCGCGCAGACGTTCGGCAAAGCTCTCGGGAACGGTTTCCGCGATGTATACCACCGCATCGGCCCCGAAGACACGAGCACCGGCGGCCATACTCATCCCGTGATTGCCCGCGCTTGCCGTGACATATGTACGCCCTTTGAGGGTGTCGCTGCCTGGTTTGTCCGAAGCCTCGTTCGCCTGACAGGCAATAACATAAGCAGCGCCCAGAGCCTTGAACGATCCCAGACCCATGCGGGGCCGTTCATCTTTGACCCAGAGGCTTGCGACCGGTGCAATCGCTGATGCATCAACCAAGGGCGTTGGCTCAAAATCCGGGCAGAACGAACGGTGCCGCCCCAGTCGAACGGTTTCGACTGACGGGTAGGGGGCCTGATCTGCAAGCTTGGATCCGTTTCGAAACGGGTTGCTGATTATCTTCATTCTTCGCTCCCTGACCGGTTTATGCGCAGACGTGAACGAATTGCCCGAACCCTGTCAAGTAAAGCGTTTCCTTGACACGTCCGGTCCTGAATTTTGATCGCACCGACATTCGAATTTATGGATCAATCCATTGAGTATCTTTTCAATCGTTTTGGTTGCTTGTAAGAGATTGCCTAGATCATCAGTGTGGTTTGAATTTATCGCTCAGGTGATATGCGGGCGTGATGGAATGGTAGACATATCGGACTTAAAATCCGAAGGCCTTAGCGCCGTGTGGGTTCGAGTCCCACCGCCCGCACCAGTTGAGCTTCAGACCGGGAAACCCAGCCGGGATATCAGTTTCCAGATGTCTTTGTTCGCGTCCGAAAGCTGAGAGACGACATCCTCGATTTCTTTCATCGCTTTGTCATCCACCGTATCTTCCCGCCCTAATTTAATATCAGTTTTGCGATCAGCGATTCTCATCAGGATGGTCTTGGGATTTCCGCTTTCCTGATCAAAGGAGTAAATGCAGTGGTTGTACTTATTCCGGATGGAGGACAAGCGAGACAATCGCTGGGTGTGTTCAAGGATCGGATCACGGATTTCAGGTGCGCGACCTTCCATCTTCGCAAGACGCTCGACCAGATCGATGCGGGCTCGCGTCGTGTTCAAAGTCAGGAAAATGATCACTGCTACATCTTTGTTGGCCTCGGTTAGCCCAGCAATGAGATGGATCAGAAGGCTTTCGGTATTTGTCCACATGTAATTGAGGCGACCCACCAGCAGGATGAGCCGGTCAAATCGGGTTTCGAAAGCCTCATCCAACGGCTGCGCTACGCGCTTCGTTCGACGCGACCTCGAAATAGAAATGAGCGGCCTCGGTCCGGTTGCTCACATCGATTTTGCCCGAAACATTATGCATATGCAGTTTGACTGTATGTTCAGTAATGCCCAGCCTGGTCGCAATCGTTTTGTTGCTTTGGCCTTTGGAAACAAGCCTCAAAACTTGTTTTTCCCGGCGTGTAAGCTTTGCGTATTGCAGTAGTTTGTCGGGTGACCGAGTTCTGGTCGCAGGCTGTTTTTCGATTGGTACGTCCGCTGCGCCTGACGATGCCGCCATACTGTCGGCCAAAAAACAAGGCAGGTGCAGTTCCTCATGCATGAGAAGCCGCAATATCGCGCGCCACACATCCGGAGCGACGTTCATCGGCAGATATCCGATGTTGCCAAAACTCGTGCGGTCCCAGTGTTCGAACAATATCCGAGCGGGGCTTTTCTTGCGATAGGCGAAGGCAAGGCAGCCGTTTTCTGCAACTTTTGCATAATCAGCGGGTCGCGTCAGCAGCTCATCCAGCATCATCTGATCCACCACGATTATTCGTTCGGCGGAACTCGCGACACTACTTTTGGCCAGCATGTCTTCCAGGTGATCAAAACGCTCTGCACGAACACCGAATTCAGTTTGAACACTTCTTAGGGTTTGGTCCGAATAGAACAGTTCTTTGCCGATAAATATGATCGAAAGCTCTTCGGGATATTCGATCTGACTACGGGCACCGGCTTGTAAGGAATAACTCACTGATCTTCCCCTACTAGTAAAAACGTCACCTTCTGATGCTAAAAAATGCGGGCACAGGGTTAAGCGACGTGAGAAATTTTTTATCCAAATTACACGTCATCATACCTGAAAGTACGGGTTTCAGCAACCAGAGGCAGTAATTAGGAGCTGCATATCTAGAACCTTTGATCAGGTTCAATTCCAATCCAGATTGCCTAACCTGATGAAATGGCTTCGTTAATAATAATGTTCGATCTGCCGAGATTGTTTCCCCTTCGATTTGGCGATGGAAGGGGCAATTTTTCAAATAAAGTGCATTAATAATAAGCAGTTAAAGAAACTAGTGCTTTCGACCAGCTATGCATGCCCGCTCATGACTGCAACCATGATGGTGCTTTGATTTGTAAAGCGCACTTGAACCTGACGTGCCCATGGATTCGCGTATTTTGGCGAGACCCCCGTGGTCACGGAATCGGCTAAGCCGAGAAAGGGGGCAAACCAAACAGAAGACGATCACTGCCGCGCGAGTGTCCAGTTTGACGCTCTGTGCGCGACGTTTGTTTTAACCGCGCCAGTAACCGCTTTTTAGATGAATGGCGGTCGGGTGCTTCCGTAAAAGTGGAATTTATTATGAGACGCCAGCCTAATCAAACGACAACCCTAACAACAGTTGATGAAGTCCAAATCGACGATCTGGACGCCGATTTTGATACTGATATCGCGGTAGACGAAGCAAATATCGAGGCGGACATCAACGCTCAACAACAGCAGCAAGAGCAAGATGTTAATAATTCTGCGAACAATTCTGACTCACAGGACCAAGATCAATCACAACGTTCAAGAAATGATAATGACAACGATCAGGATCAGCGCCAAAACCAAAATCAGAACCAGCAAAACACCAACGGTGGAGAAGACAACAACGACAATGACAACTCGAACCACAACGAAGTGAACATCGACTTCGGCGGCGGCGAGTGGATTCCGCGCGATGACGACAAAGTAGATGTCGATATCGAAGATATTGATGGCGATGTAGGCGACGTAATCACCGCAGGTGACGACCTGGATTATGATCCCGGTGATGATATCAACATTGATATCTCACAAGATGGCCCAGGAAACGACTTCGCATCCATCAACAGCCAGTACGCGAGCCTAGAGGATAACGACTCACTAGGTAACGCATCGGTATCAAATTCAGGTGACTTTAGCCAAAGTGGCAACGCTCATGGAGGTGAGGCCTACGCGGAAGACGGTATCGACGTAAATAACGATGGTGGCGACTCGGGTGATGGCGGAGAGAGCTATGGAGGTGATGCCGATGGCGACACCAGCGGCAGCCATTCGTTTGCACTCGGTGGTCATTCTGGAAACGCTGATAGTTCGGCGTCTGGTGGTGATGGCGCATCTTCGGGTGATGCCTATAACGCAAGCCTTGGTCTTGGTCTTTCCGGTGCGCACTCCAGCGGTGACAGCACCGGTGGCGATGGCGGTGACGCCGATAGCGAGTCCAATGCGGATAACTACGGTGAAGCAAGCGCAGACAGCGACTCGACCGGTGGCGACGGTGGTAACGCTGAATCGTTTGGTCTTGGTCTTGGCCTAGCTCTGTCCGGATCGAACGCTGATGGCGATGCAGATGGTGGTGATAACACCTCAGGCGCGCTGGCTGCCGGTCTCGGCCTAGCAGGCAATGACTCGTCAACCGGAGATGCTGATGGTGGAGATGGTGACGCTGAAAATGACGGTTCGGCTGACAACTCCAGCGAAGGAACCAACGAAGCTAACGAATCTTCCTCTGGTGGTAATGTTGGTCTGGGTCTGGCGGGTGCGGGTGCACTTGGCCTGAACGATGCCGATGGCGGTAGCGGTTCTGGCGGCGAAGGATCAGGTGGTGAAGGCTCAGGCGGCGAAGGCTCAGGCGGCGAAGGTTCTGGTGGCGAAGGCACAGGCGGTTCCGGCACTGGTGGCAACGCCAACGGTGGTGATGGTACCGGTGGAGATTCGGGCTCTGTAGAAGAAGCCTTCCCATTCCCGGTACTCCTTGTCGAAGAGGAAGATACAGACGGTGAAGAAGAAGCTGCAGCTGGTAACTCGAACGGTACCGGCGGTGACGGTGGTACTGGTGGTACTGGTACCGGTGGTACGGGTACTGGCGGTACGGGTACCGGTGGTACGGGTACCGGTGGTACGGGTACTGGTGGTACAGGTACTGGTGGTACAGGAACCGGAGGCGCAGGTGGCGGTTACGTAGACACGGATGCGGCAGCGCAAGGCGTTGGTGACCAAGATGCCGCTGGTCCGGTAATCACGCAGTCACCCGGTGACATCGACGGCTCGGCCGATAACGATCAGGACGTTGATGGTTCCGGTGGTAACGGTGGAACCAACACAACCAATGGATCTGCGGACGCCAGCGGTGATGGTATGGCAACCGCCGAAGGTACTGGTGGTGCAGGCGGAACAGCTAACCCCGAGTCAAGCTCGGCGGCAAGCGGCGCAGGTTCTGCTGACGCAACCAACGAAGCCGGAAACGGTGGCGATTCCGAAGCGTGGTCCGATGCAGCCAATGACGGTTATGCAGAAAGCCTTGCCGAAGCGATTGCCGGATACGGTGGTGACGCGTCATCTGACAATGATGCAGACTCGTCGGCTTCGGGTGACGCAACCGGTACCGCAACGTCCGGCGCCGGTGGTGCAGGCGGTGCCGCGGCATCGACCGGAGGAACCAGTGGTGATGTCATGGGCTCGTCGACCGGCGGTGCAACCACGGGTGCGATGAACACCGGTGGCGAAGCTTCCGGCGCATATTCAGGTGCCGGTGGTGCTGGTGGTGACGGCGGAATGTGGGGCTCGGACAACGGTGGCGATGGCATCGTCAACGGCGAGTCTTATGCATCTGCTGCCGCAGTTGTCGACACGTCGGCCTTCAACCAATCGATCGTCATGGGTGCCAACGTGCTTGGTAACTCGGTCGACACGACCATGGTTGGCGGTTCGATGACCTCGACTTATTCGAGCGACGACACCGAGGTCTAAGACCCTATTCGCGGGGGCCGCATTATCGGTCCCCGTTCATTGAAACCGCTGAGGCCGCGTCGAGCGGCCTCGGCCCAACATATCCCGAACCGGAAATTTTTGGGCCGGTAAGGGCGGAAGGGATCATCGAAATGTCATTCGATAGTGTTACCGAAAAGATTGCACACTTTATTGGAACTTTTGATCTCACGATTGAAAAAGCCCGGCTGAGGGATCAGTACGAAAAGTTCACCGCCGTCAGACGCAAGGCGGAACTCGACGAACTGGAAGAGCCCGCAAAAATCCGGGTCAAAGCAGATCTTGAATTAGACCCGGGCAAATTTGGCCCGCTACCCTATGGGTTCAACACCCCCCCGGCCACTCCTGAACTTCCACCACTGGTTGACGGACCGGATATTCAAACGGCCATCACACTAGCGCCACCACTCACTGACGGTCCACCGTTGCCTGAGACGACCACCGGCATCGGCGCAACGTTTATAATCGAACAGAAGCTTGAAATTGTGACCGAACTTATCGGTTCGGCAGTAACCTATACATTCCAGAACATTTTCCTACGCGACAATGATGTCGTGGGCGAAGGGGATTTTCGCGACGTTGACCAACTTATCGCCCAGGCAGAAGCAGCAGCGCAGGTTGCGGCCTCGATGCATGGGTTTGCCGTACCTTCATTCTCGATCTCCGATTATCTGTCGATCGAGTATGTGGAGGCATTGGCCGCAGAGATGCTTGCACCGATCAATGTCGAAGTTGAAGGCGCGGTTGTTTATCAGTTCCACGGCGAAGACGCGATCGGTGTAATCGTCAATGGTGAGTATGTGGACGAAGCCCCGGTTTGGGAGGACCTTTTGCCCGAGCATCACAGGCCCGACGAAGAGGAAGAGGATGAAACGCCTGATGCGATGCCTGCGGAATGGGATCAGGATGAGGATTCTGAATTCGCAGACGGCCACACGGTGATTGCAGGCGGCAATCTTGCGATCAACGAAGTGAACGCAACTGTAGCGTGGGTCGACGCGCCCTACATCGCGGTGGGTGGTAAATCGATCGAGTTGGCCATGATCAGCCAAGTTGCTGTTGTGTCGGATATGGATGTAGGCACGAATGGCGGATCGGGCACCAATGTTGTGCACTCATCGACGATCGAAGTAGAAGGTAATTCAGCCCCTTGGTTGGTGCAGGGGGCAAACGACGACGCTCCGGCATTCATACATGTTGATTGGATCACCACTGACCTGATCGTCGCTAATTTTGTGAAGCAGAACATTGATGCGACAGATATCGATCACATTGATACCGAGATCAACGCGACGACGACGCTCTATGCACTGGGCGACAATGAGTTGGTGGATGTCACCAATATCCTCCAGCTTGGCAGCTACTACGATCTGATCATGATCGAAGGCGACATGATTACGGTCGATGCTTTTATTCAGACCCACGTCTTGATAGATGATGATGTGATCACGGGCGGCTTGCCGGGCCCGATTGATGGATCGGATGAGAACCTCGTCATGAACGAAGTCGCGCTGACGAAAGAAGGCGAAGACACGCATCAAGAGATGCATAGCTCAATGGCCGAAGCGATGGCCTTTGGCGAAGACGACATGGCGTCCTTGGAAGAGGCGCTGATGAACGATCCAATGTTCGCCGGGATGGAGCAGATGCGTGTGCTCAAGGTCGACGGATCGCTGGTGCAGATCAATGTCGCCGAGCAATCGACCATGCTTGCTGATCAGGATGACGTACATCTGCATGGCCCAAACGCCGATGAGACCGAAGTGGTGGCGGGCAGTAATGCGATGCTCAATGCCGCCCATGTCACCAAGGCGGGTGTGGATTCAGTCGTCATGGCTCAGGACGGGGCCTTTTCTGATCTATTGCTACATCAAGCAAGCCTGATTGATATGCCGACGAACGAGGACATCGCCGAGATGACCAATGAGGCGATCGCCGCCATTATGGAAGAGGCAGGTATGCCCGGTTATGAAGGCGGTATTGGCCCTCAGGGCAACGATCTCACGCCCAGCGAATTGGCGAATTCCTCTGATGGCCTGCAAACCATGCTGGCCTGATTTTCCCTGATTTACGAGTGACCGGAAGGTTAGTTTATGTCGATCGTTTTTTCGTCGCGCCGCACCCGATTTGCTAGCCCATTGGACAGGCACGGAGGAGGGGGTCCGCTGACCCTCAAAACCCGTGATCGCGTGGCCAAGTCAAACGGGAATTCTTTGTCGAAAACAGAGGCACGATTACGGTTGACCCCTGAAATGCGGATGCCTGAGCCTTGCGTTGGAACAGCAGCTGCAGAACCTGCGACGCACCCCAATGATCCAGAAGAATTGCCACGTGCGGCGCAACAAACATACAGACCGACGCAGGCAGAAGCAGAGGCAGAGCAGCAGAATGCAAATTCAAAATCGTGCGCTGGCTCTCCCCTTCGGCGCACGCGGTCGCGGCCCAAAAAAGACAAGGATCCTGTGGGTGGCGACGCTGGGGTGGCCGATGCGGAAGCCCCTGATCGTGACGCCGCCGATCAATCGACTGCGCGCATGACCCCCTCTGTGCCGTCGGACGGCAAAAATCGCATGGGCACCACGATCGAGGCTAAGGCAAATGAACCGTTGATGCGCCTGGAAACGGGAGGCGGCGACGGGAAAGGGCCACCCCAAACTTTTCACAAACGCACCCCGCCCGAAGATTTCCAGAAGACGCTGCGCACATCGCTGCGGGCGATTTGGCGTAATCTGGCTTTCGTGCTGGTTCTGACTTGCGCAACTAATGTTCTGATCCTTGCGATCCCAATTTACCTGTTTCAAATCAGTGACCGAGTTCTGACCAGCCGGTCGCTGGATACGCTTATCATGCTGACCGCTATCGTCGCCGGGGCGGTCATTTTTCAATCAGCCTTTGATGCGGTTAGGCGATTCATGTTGATGCGCACGGCGGTTGAAGTGGCCGCGCGTCTTGGTGCTCCGGTTTTGAGTGCCGCTGCACACGCTTCTCTGCATGGTAATGGACGTGAATATCAGACCTTGGGTGATCTGCAGCAGGTGCGGGGCTTTCTGGTTTCTGGCACATTGATTTCGTTTCTCGATGTTCCGTTTGCGCCGCTCTTCATCCTGATGATCTTTCTGGTCCACCCGCAATTGGGGATGATTGTCGTGACGACGGCTCTTATCCTGATGGTGATCGCGCTGATCAACCAGAAGATGACGGCCAAGCCCTTTGCCAAGGCCAATCAGGCGCAATCTTTGGCCAACCAGCATTTGGATTCGATGTCGCGCAACAGTCAGATCATCAACGCGTTAGCGATGATCCCCGAGGCGGTGCGCATCTGGGGTCGTGACACCGCACAATCGCTGACCTGGCAGGTCAAAGCGCAGGACCGCAATGTCATCTTCGCTGCTATTTCCCGTGCCGTTCGCTTGCTGACACAAATCAGCATTTTGGGGTGGGGCGCCTTTTTGGCCCTGCAGGGAGAGATCACCGGAGGAATGGTAATCGCCGCTTCGATCATCGCGGGCCGGGCCTTCGCTCCGATTGAGGGATCGATTGAGGGCTGGAATACATTCCTGCTGACGCGAGGTGCTTTTGGCCGGATCAAGGCTCTGCTGTCGAGTTCGGCTCTGCAATACGAAAAATTACGCCTGCCGCGGCCCGAGGGACGGCTGGATGTAGAGCGTCTGCTCTATGTCCCGGGTGGAACCAAGAGTGTCGTTCTAAACGGGATTACCTTTGCACTGAACCCCGGGGAAACTTTGGCTGTCATCGGGAATTCAGGCGCGGGGAAAACTACGCTGGGCAAAACGCTGGTGGGTTCGATTCTTCCGACCTCGGGAAGCGTCCGGTTGGATCTGATGGATATCCGCAATTGGGATCCACGCCAGTTTGGCGAGAATATTGGCTATCTTCCGCAGGACGTGCAGCTGTTCCCAGGTACCATCAAGGACAACATCGGCCGGATGCGTGCGGACGCCACAGATGAGCAGATCCACGATGCCGCCGTTCTGGCAGACGTACACAACATGATCGCGACGCTGCCACAAGGTTATGAAACCGTGGTGGCCGCAGACGGTTCGCCCCTTTCTGGCGGGCAAAAGCAACGTATCGCTTTGGCACGGGCTTTCTTCGGAAACCCGCGACTGGTTGTTCTGGATGAACCGAACTCGAACCTCGATGTGGCGGGCGACAAGGCGCTGGCACGGGCGATTGAACAGGCCAAGGAAAGCAAGATCACCGTGGTCGTCATCACACAAAAACCAACACTACTGAATGTGGTCGACAAGATCATGCTGCTGACTGACGGACGTGTGGCGCTGTTCGGGCAACGCGAACAGGTGCTGGAAAAGCTCAACGGGCCGCGCCAGCAACCACCCGAAATTCAGGGCAAGGGGGATTAAGCGATGAACGAAGTGGCACGCACCGACGAATCCGGGCTTTGGTATGCCGAGGTTCCGCGCTCGATCACCAAGTTCATAGTGATTGGGTTAGCCATGCTGATCATCTGTTTTGGTGGCTTCGGCGTCTGGTCATTCCGCGCACCTCTGGCGGCTGCGGTCATCGCGCAAGGCAGCTTTGTCGCCACCGGTCGTAATAAAATCGTGCAGCACCTGGAAGGTGGGATCATCGAGAACATTCTGGTCGCGGAAGGAGAATCCGTTCAGGCCGGACAGATCATGATGACATTGGACCAGACCTCGGCCGAGGCAAATGAGCGCGAGTTGTTCATCCGCAAGATCCGCCTTCAAGCGATGACTGAGCGGCTTCTGGCCGAGCACAGCGAACAGGAAAACCTGGTGTTTTCGCCAGCGCTGATTGATGCGTCAGACGACGTTGAGGTCATGACGATCCTCGACAATCAGAAACTCAGCTTTGATGTTTCGCGCAAGACTTTACTGAACGACATCGCCCTGCTTCAGCGGAACATGGAGGCATTGAAAATCCGTGCCTCGGGGTTTGAGGCGCAGTTGACCAGTATGGAGCGCCGCTCGGACATATTGAAGGAAGAATATGACACCAAACTTTCACTGTTTGAGAAAGGGCTTGTGCGCAAGGGCGATCTGAACACGATCCGCCGGGTACAGGCCGAGGCCGAGGGTCAATTGGCACGCCTGCGGGCAGAGACTGCCGAGGTCAATCAGATGTTGTTGAAATACGAAGAACAGATTCTGCGGACACGATCAGCCTATCGTGAGGCCGCTCTGGACGAATTGGGCGTTATCGAAGCCGATCTGGAAAGTGTGCGCGAAAAGGCGCGCCAGGCCCGCAGTGTTCTTGACCGTGCTGTGGTGCGGGCGCCGGTCACAGGAACCGTCGTAAGGTTACACCATCACACGCCCGGTGGCGTTATCGAAACAGGCGAACAGATCGCCGAGATCTTACCCGCTGACGCGCCGTTGATTATCGAAGCGCAAATCCCGAGAACCGAGATCGACAGCGTCATAACTGGCCAGACTGCGACGGTACGGCTCGTGGCCCTCAACCAGCGTACGACGCCTGTTCTGGAAGGTGAGGTGTTCTACGTATCGGCCGACTCGCTTGTCGAAGATTCTGCTGGCATGCCGCAAGAGGTGTATCTGGCGCGCATCTCGTTGACCGCCGATGAGATGAGCCGCGTACGAGGGTTTGTTCCCACGCCCGGAATGCCTGCCGAGATCATGATCCAAACCGAAGAGCGCACATTTGCCGCTTATATCGCCAAACCGGTTGTCGACAGTATGTCACGTGCCTTCAGGGAACATTGATTGCCTGAACCTCTACACCTTCAATTTTCTGCATGTTAGCCTTTAGCGGATCAACGAGCAGGAGAGACGAAGATGGCACTGACGGTCAAGGACATGATGCAAGCAGCGAACGCCGCGGTTGAGCGTATTGGTGCCAGCAAGGCGCAGGAATTGCTGGGACAGGGGGCATTACTTTTGGATATTCGCGACGCACCAGAACTGGAACGTACCGGTCGCGCCGTTGGTTCGCACCATATCCCACGCGGAATGTTGGAATTTCGGGCTGATCCAGATTTGCCGTCTCATGATCCTGAATTGCGCAAGGACAGGGTGATCATCCTGCATTGCGCGTCAGGAGGCCGGGCAGCGCTGGCAGGAAAACTGCTTAAGGATATGGGATTTTCTTATGTCTATAATCTGGGTGGGTACTCAGATTGGGTTGAGGGTGGCGGAGAAACCATCGGTCCGATGGATCGCGGAATGTAGCGACGAATTCTGACCCAAATCAATGCCACGAATTTACTAGGGGTGTAATGTCTTGGCCAGAAACCAAACGACAGGACGACTGGCCATGATACGCCTTGCAGCCATGCTATATTCTCTGATCGCTACCGCAATTGCAGGTAGTGCTGTAATCGCCGTTCTGGCCGCCGGGATGGTCAGTTCGGTGGCGATCATTTCCGCGGCCGCCGCAGGTGCTGTTGTTGCCGCACCCGCGTCATGGCTCGTGGCCAAGTGTCTCTATCAAGGTGCATGATCAGGCGTTCAGAAAGGTTCTGACGGCCGCTTCGAATTCACGAGGTTTCTCGGCGTGCAGCCAATGGCCTGCGCCGGGAATTTTGGCAAAGCGTGCAGCGGGAAACATCTGACGGATTTGGTCGCGATATTCGGGCAAGACATAATCCGATGCGGCACCAGAAAGAAAAAGAGTCGGACCATCCCAATTGCCAGACACCTCTGGAAAACCCATAATTTTGGGCATTTCATGAGCCAGAACATCAAGATTCAAACGCCATTTCTTGTTCTCGACATCCAGAGATTGCGTGAAGAAGCTCTGAAGTGCTTTTTCAACTCCCTGATCCGCCAGCTGCGATTCAGCATCAGATCGTCGTTCAACATGTGACATATCAACAGCGCGCATCGCTTCAATGTATTTGATCTGGCTATGTCCGTAGGAAACCGGAGCAATGTCGGCGACCACCAGTTTGCGAACCTTGTTTCCGTGCTTTAGGGCCAGGACCATTGCGGCCTTTCCGCCCATAGAATGCCCGACGACATCTGCGGCACCGCCTATGCTGTCGATCACTTCGGCCAAATCCTGCGCCAATTCGGAGTATCCATGCTGATCATTCCAAAAGCTGTAGGCATGATTGCGCATATCGGCTGCGATCACCTGCCGCTCGTCTGACAAGCGCCGCGCAATCACACCCCAGTTTCGCGCCGAGCCATATAGGCCATGCGCAATCAACAAAGGAGGTTGGTCGGTCGGGTCGCCATGGATGATCGTGTTCAACATGGCTATGTGATACCTGCCACCACATGGAACAACCAGCCCCATTGTCGTCAGCATTGAGCGCGGTTAGATTGCCCCGTCAGGAGACGTGAATGTCGCAGGAATTCGATATACAGAGCCAAATCGCGCAGACCATCTTACTGCTGCGTAAAAAGCTTGGTGTGCGGGACAAAACCCTGACAGCATCGGTTCGCCGCGCGAGACGTAGATTGCCGCGTAAGGTCTATAAGCAGGCACTGGTGCTTGCGCAGGCCGAGAAGATGGCAGTTCATCCAAAGCTACGGCTGTTGCTGGATACACCCAAACTCGAGCAGGCATCGGAGGATGTGCAAAGCCATCTGAATGCTATCAACCTTGCTGACCGGCGCTGGGGGTGGTTTCTAAGCTTTCTGGGGTCGCTTGCTTTGGGCTTGCTGGTTTTGACCGCCGTGTCGATCTTTATCCTTAGGTCGCGCGGCTTGATCTGATTCGCAATTCAGGCGCGATCGCGCAAATGCGAGGCTCATGCAAAGAGCCTCCGGTCGGCCAAAGCCCAGATCAGACGTCACACCTCCGAGAACAATATTTTTGAGGCGGTTGAGGCTTGTATTGCCCGTATCTGTTTATCTGATGTGCGCTCAGCAGATTTTACCAACGACGCTGGATGCATCAGGCGCGACTGATTTCTCACGTGCACGTCAATGTATATAGCAAAGCGGCGCCCGCAGGACGCCGCTTTTATTGATCAAAGTCCTTCGTATTACAGGTTCGGATAGATCGGAAACTTGGCGCAAAGCTCAGCGACTTCGGCTTTGACCTTTGCTTCGACTGCGGCATTGCCTTCTTCGCCATTGGCGGCCAGACCATCGACAACTTCGATGATCCAATCTGCGATTTGACGGAACTCGACTTCTCCAAAACCTCGTGTCGTGCCAGCAGGAGAACCAAGGCGTATGCCGCTGGTGATAGTTGGCTTTTCGGGGTCAAACGGAACGCCGTTCTTGTTGCAGGTGATATGCGCACGACCCAAGGCTTTCTCGGTCGCATTGCCCTTAACGCCTTTGGGGCGCAGGTCGACCAGAACAACATGAGTGTCGGTGCCGTGGGTCACGGTGTCGAGACCGCCCTTGATCAACTGATCTGAAAGGGCCTGAGCGTTCACAATAACCTGCTTGATGTAGTCTTTGAACGAGGGCCGCAGCGCCTCGCCAAACGCTACTGCTTTGCCAGCAATCACATGCATCAGCGGACCACCCTGAATACCGGGGAAGATTGCCGAGTTTACCTTTTTCGCGATCGCTTCGTCGTTGGTCAGGATCATGCCGCCGCGGGGGCCGCGCAGCGTCTTGTGCGTGGTGGTTGTCGCGACGTGCGCGTGCGGGAAGGGCGAGGGGTGCTCACCCGCTGCAATCAGTCCTGCGATATGGGCCATATCCACGTGCAGGTACGCACCAACCATATCGGCGATCTCGCGCATGCGGGCAAAATCGATAATACGCGGAATGGCCGAACCGCCCGCGATGATCAGCTTGGGCTGGTGTTCTTTGGCCAGCGCTTCGATCTGATCATAGTCGATCAGATTGTCTTGCTTGCGCACGCCATAGTGGACTGCATTGAACCATTTGCCCGATTGGTTTGGGGCTGCACCGTGGGTCAGGTGACCACCTGCATCCAGGCTCATACCCAGAATCGTGTCGCCAGGTTTGATCAGCGCCTGAAAGACACCTTGGTTCGCCTGCGACCCCGAATTCGGTTGGACATTGGCGAACTCGCAACCGAACAGCTGCTTGGCCCGGTCGATAGCCAGATTTTCGGCAATGTCGACGAATTGGCATCCGCCATAGTAACGGCGACCTGGATAACCTTCGGCATATTTATTGGTCATCACCGAGCCCTGCGCTTCCATGACAGCGGCAGAGACGATGTTTTCCGATGCGATCAGCTCGATTTCATCGCGCTGGCGGCCCAATTCGGATGTGATCGAGCCAAATAGCTCGGGGTCACGATCGGCAAGGGATTGGGTGAAGAAACCGGTATCACGAAGATTGGCGTTCATAATGGCTCCACAGGGCTGGGGTTTATCTGGCGGATTTCCTATCGGAAACGGTAGAATTCAGAAAGGCTGTAAAGCGACGAATTGGCCCGCTATGGCGTCAAGTCTGGCCTATTGCGGAAAGGTATGTTTGTTTCGGAACCAAATGTGTAGCACTGGAAACCATAAAACATGACCAAGAGAATCGCCTTTCTGGCCAGCGATGCCAAAGTGGCGCAAACTGCCCGAGACTCTCTTGTGGCGTGTTATGGGAATGCGGCACCCAGGGATGCGGATGTGGTTGTCGCGCTGGGTGGGGATGGCTTCATGCTGCAAACGCTGCAGGGTATCCAGCATCTGAATACACCAGTCTACGGCATGAACCGCGGGACCATCGGGTTTCTGATGAACGAATATGCCGAGACCGATCTGATGGCTCGGCTTGCCGAGGCAGAGGAAGAGGTCGTCAACCCATTGGCAATGACCGCGATGGATCAGTCTGGTCAAAAACACGAAGCGCTGGCGATCAACGAGGTGTCGCTGTTGCGTGCAGGACCGCAAGCAGCGCAACTCAGGATCAGTGTGGATGGGCGTGTTCGCATGGCCGAGCTTGTGTGTGATGGCGCATTACTCGCCACGCCTGCGGGTTCAACGGCTTATAACTACTCCGCGCATGGACCTATTGTTCCGATTGGCGCAGACGTGTTGGCGCTGACACCCATCGCGGCATTTCGCCCGCGAAGGTGGCGCGGTGCTTTGCTGCCGAAAATGGCAAAAGTCAGGTTCGATGTGATCGATGCTGACAAGCGCCCTGTTATCGTTGCGGCTGATTCAATATCTTTTCCAGATATCGACTGGGTCGAAATTAGGTCTGAAACGAGCATCCAACACCGGATACTTTTTGATCCGGGCCACGGATTGGAGGAGCGACTGATTTCCGAGCAGTTCACATAAATGTGAGCGAATTGATAAATTTCCTGTCGTTTGTGTGAACCAGTTCACATGCACACCGATAATGGTTTGTTAACTTCAACTTGCCCGGAGAACACGCCAAGGTGGAAGTGAGTGGCCATCTGACGGTGTTTTCGAATGATTGCGCAGTTTTTGCGCTGGCGAGGGTGGGTGGTGCTACGCTCGTCTTCTGAAATCCGGGCATATTTT
Organism: Ruegeria sp. AN6; assembly: GCF_056540425.1. Taxonomy (NCBI): domain Bacteria; kingdom Pseudomonadati; phylum Pseudomonadota; class Alphaproteobacteria; order Rhodobacterales; family Roseobacteraceae; genus Ruegeria; species Ruegeria sp. AN6. Next base: position 83,234 of record NZ_JBQFWR010000007.1, on the reverse strand, counting down.
ATTATGCGGACCCCGGGCACAAAACCCCGGGGTCAATTTTTTGTAGCAAGCTGCCACATAGGCACAAGTTGGACCTAATTGCTCATTTGCTCCCATAAAATCGGGGCCATCTGCCCGACGCGCTCTTCGATGGCGGCTGCGGCATCTACGGCCATATCTTCGCGCCAGCGCCGGGCGGCGATCTGAATGTTGATCGGTTGGGGGCCATTCGGCAATTCCGCAAGGCGTGCGGGAACGCTGGCAGCGGGCAACCCCAGAAAGTTCATCGCATAAGAATGTACTGCACAGCCCAGCACCTCATGAACACCCTCCGCGCCTTCGGTGTCTCGATCAGGCTTGAAAAATGGCTGCGGCAGAAATGGCGACAGGACTAACGGATAATCCTGCAGGAACAATGACCATTCGCGCGCATGGTGGCTGCGCTGCGCAAGGGCCTTAATCAGATCGTCTCCGACAATCGGGGGAAACTCTTGGAAATAAACTTCAAAAATGTCGCGGATGGTTTGCGATCCGGCAGCTTCGATATCACCTTTCATCAGGGTCAGCACTTCACCCATCAGCGCGCGGTAGCCCAACCTGCCGCATTCGAACACATCTGGCGGATCAATCTCTTCAACCAGATATCCGGCATCGATTAAAGCATCCCGTGCCGTATCCAGCGCCTTGTCTACTTCTGGATGCAATGCGTAGCCGAACGTGTTTTTTGTGAAGGCGACCTTGATTGGTCCGTCTTGCATATTGCCGCGCCAGGGCAGGTGTACGTGAAAGGGATCCCGAAGGTCTGGTTCAATCAGGCTTGGCATAGACAGGTGTAAATCTGCGGCCGTTCGGGTAATCACCCCCTGAACCGACATCGACTGCGCCAGCATTCCCCGCTCGGCCTTTTGGCTTGGGTTCCACGCGGGCACGCGGCCAAGCCCCGGCTTCACCGTCACCGCACCATTGGCTGCGGCGGGAAAACGCAGGCTACCACCGATATCGTTGCCATGACCCAAAGCGCCTATTCCCGCCATAACGGCCGCGCCGGCGCCGCCAGACGATCCGCCGGGTGAGATATGGTGGCCCCAGGGATTATGCGTGCGCCCATGAAGCGGGTTGTCCGTATCAGCACGGAATGAAAACTCGGGGGTATTGGTCCGCCCGATGACAACCGCACCTGCTTTTTGCAAGTTTGAGACCACAGGAGCATCATCTGGTGCAATGACATCCTTCAGGGCCACCACGCCATTGGTGGTTGCATGATCTTTCTGGTCCACATTCACCTTGATCGTAACCGGAACACCATGCAGCGGACCCGCCAAAGCACCATCACGACGGGCACGGTCAAGAGCGGATGCACGCTCCATCGCCTCCGCACCAAGATCTTCCACAACTGCATTCAACTCGGGGTTCACTTGATGCATACGCGCCAATGCATCCTTGACGACTTCCTCCGCGCTCAGATCGCCCTTTTTTGTCAGAACAGTCAGTTCGGTCGCACTCAGACGCCAGATCTCGCCGTTTGTCATGCTCGTCCTCCTCACCTCAACCTGAGGGGAGGCGGGACCAATGACAAGCCCCAGTAAGACAAAACGGATCCACCCTTCATCTGGCCGAAAACATCCCGGAGCGCGAGGCAGAGCTTCGCATTCGCGCTTTGGCGCAAATCAAGTGCGCCTTTTTGGTGCACTGTTGGATTACATTGCAAAGTTACTGCGCGTAACCGATGGTTTTCAGGGCCGATTTGATCTCGTCCAGAATAACTGGATCATCGATGGTGGCAGGCATCTTGTATTCATTGCCATCCGCAATCGACACCATCGTGCCTCGCAGGATCTTGCCCGATCGCGTCTTGGGTAGGCGATCTACCACCACCGCATTCTTAAACGCAGCGACAGGCCCGATTTTGTCCCGGACCATCTTGACCACATCCGCCACCACATCCTGGTGGTTCCGTTCAGATCCGGCATTGAGGCACAGGAATCCAACCGGCATTTGCCCTTTTAGTTGGTCCGACACGCCAATCACGGCACATTCTGCCACATCGGGGTGCGCAGCCAGCACCTCTTCCATTCCGCCAGTCGACAAACGGTGGCCAGCAACGTTGATGACATCATCGGTGCGCGCCATGATATAAAGATAACCGTCTTCGTCGATCATGCCTGCGTCACCGGTCTCGTAGTAGCCCGGGAAATGCTCCAGATACGACTTCTTGAACCGCGCCTCGGCGTTCCAGAGAGTCGGCAGCGTACCTGGGGGCAATGGCAGCTTGACCGCGATAGCTCCCAGTTCACCTGGTTTCATGGGATGGCCACCTTCGTCCAGAATTTGAACGTCATAGCCTGGCATGGGCTTGGCAGGTGAACCCAATTTGATCGGAAGTTCCTCGATACCAAGTGGATTACCCGCGATTGTCCATCCGGTTTCGGTTTGCCACCAATGATCGATGACCGGGACATTCAACGCATCCTGCGCCCAGATGATGGTGTCCGGGTCGGCCCGCTCACCTGCAAGATATAGCGCCTTCAGGTGGGAGAGGTCGTATTTCGACATCAACTCCCCATTCGGGTCTTCGCGTTTGACGGCGCGAATGGCTGTCGGGGCCGTGAAAAAACTTTTGACCTTATGTTCGGAGATCACGCGCCAGAAGGTGCCAGCGTCTGGCGTGCCAACGGGTTTGCCTTCGAACACAATCGTCGTATTGCCATGGATCAGCGGAGCGTAGCAGATATAGGAATGCCCCACGACCCAGCCCACATCTGACGCTGCCCAGAACACGTCACCTGGATCAACGTTGTAGATGTTCTTCATCGTCCAATTCAGCGCGACCAGATGGCCAGCGGTCGGGCGCACGACACCCTTTGGAGCTCCGGTGGTGCCCGAGGTATACAGGATATACGCCGGATCGTTGCCGTTTACAGGCACACAATCTGCAGGTTCAGTTCCGTATTGGAACCCATGCCAATTGACATCACGCCCTTCGATAAGTTGTGCAACCTCCTGTTCACGTTGGAAGATTACGCAGAACTCGGGCTTGTGGCTGGCAAGATCGATCGCGCCATCCAACAGCGGTTTGTAGTGCACGACACGACCCGGTTCCATCCCGCATGAAGCGGCGATGATCGCCTTGGGTTTCGCATCATCGATACGCACGGCCAACTCGTTGCTGGCAAAGCCGCCGAACACCACCGAGTGCACCGCTCCAAGGCGGGCGCAGGCCAGCATGGCCTCCAACGCTTCGGGGATCATCGGCATATAGATGATGACCCGATCCCCCTTCTCAACGCCTTTCGCGCGGAGCGCACCGGCCAGATTAGCGACCCTGTTGCGCAGCTCGACGTAGGAGATTTCGCGTTTGGTATGTGTGATGGGACTGTCATAGATGATCGCGGTCTGCTCGCCACGACCGTTTTCCACATGCCGGTCGACTGCGTTCCAGCACGTATTTACCTTGGCATCGCTGAACCATTCATAGAGAGGCGCATTGTCGTCGAACAGAGCTTTGCTGGGTTCTTGAACCCAGTCGATCCCTTTTGCCGCATCCATCCAGAATGCTTCGGGGTCGTTCTTCCAGCTCTCGTAGACGTCCTGATATGCCATGATGGCCTCCTCCCAAATTCCTCGCGTTTTGTGTTAGGCGCCGAAGGTGCCTCGGGCAAGCGACGCGGAATGCGGCGCGTCAGTTTATCGCAAAATCTTTGCAGGACCTTTCAGATTGGACTGCAAAGTTTTGCAAATTCTCTGATATTTATGACCTTCAAGTTGATCCATCTAAGGTTTTGCAAATCTGCAAACTCACCGCTGCAAAAGCAACAGTGCCAATAGAATCAACTTGGGCAACTGGTCAGGAGCCCGGTCGTGTATATCCTTTTACCGCCGCGCCCAGTTTACCCGTAATGTGCCACTGGCGTTCCGGCGATGGCCGCCATGTTCAACAGCCCCCGGGCGGTGATTGATGGCGTTACGATATGGGCTTTGTTTCCCATCCCCATCAAGATCGGCCCCACCTCTAGCCCGTCCGCTTTCATCTTGAGGATGTTACGCACCCCACTTGCTGCATCCGCGTGTGCGAAAATTAGGACATTCGCAGCGCCATCCATACGCGAGTTCGGGAAAATACGTGCACGCAATTCAGGATCAAGGGCCAGGTCCAAGTTCATCTCGCCCTCATAGCTGAAATCGCGCGGCTGAGAATCGAGGATCTCAAGGCCCGCCCGAAGGCGCTTGCCCGATCCCTCTGCCTGATTGCCGAACTGCGATTGCGAACAGAATGCAATCTTCGGCTCCAGTCCGAACCGCCGCACGTGACGGGCTGCGCCGATGGTTGTTTCGGCTAGTTCCTCGGGGGTGGGCAGTTGCCGTACATGCGTGTCGGCGATGAATAGGGGGCCGTCTTCCAGAATCATAAGTGACAGCGCGCCGTGCGGGCGTAAATCGCCATCATCCAGAACTTGCTCAACATAATTGAGATGCCAGCGGTACTCGCCGAATGTACCGCAGATCATGCTGTCAGCCTCGCCGCGATGCACCATGATCGCCGCAATTGCAGTATTGTTGGTGCGCATGATGGCTTTTGCGAGGTCCGGAGTGACCCCCCGCCGCTGCATGATCTGGTGATATGAGTTCCAGTAGTCGTAGTAGCGCGGATCGTCCTGCGGGTTCACGATCTGGAAATCCTGCCCAGGCCGAACCGTCAGCCCCAGTCGTTCGCATCGCGCGTCGATTACGTCCGGGCGACCAATCAGGATCGGGGTTTCCGTGGTTTCTTCCAAAATAGCCTGAGCTGCACGCAATACCCGCTCGTCCTCGCCTTCCGCAAAAACGATCCGCCGGGAAGCAACTGCTGCGGCTTCAAATACTGGCCGCATCAGAAGAGCCGATTTGAACACAGTCTGATTCAGCCGTTCTTTATAGGCTTCGAGGTCATCAATGGGCCGTTTTGCGACCCCACTTTTCATGGCTGCTTGCGCAACAGATGACGAAACGACTCCGACGAGGCGCGGGTCGAAAGGTTTGGGAATCAGATAATCCGGCCCAAAGGTCAACTGCTCTCCCTTGTAGGCTGCCGCAGCTTCAGCGCTGGTTGTCGCACGGGCCATGTCGGCAATTCCGTCGACGCAGGCGATTTGCATCTCGTCATTGATTTCAGTCGCACCAACATCTAGGGCACCCCGGAAGATGAACGGGAAACACAAGACATTGTTCACCTGGTTCGGGAAATCGCTGCGGCCGGTTGCAATGATCGCATCTGGCGCAACTTCGCGTGCCGCTTGTGGCAGGATTTCCGGAGTTGGGTTGGCCAATGCAAAGATGATCGGGGTTTTAGCCATCTTTTCAACCATCTTGGGCTTCAACACGTTCGGTCCACTCAGCCCCAGGAACAGATCGGCATCCGGGATCACATCATCCAGAGTGCGCAGATCGGTTTTTTGGGCAAACTGGTCCTTGTGCGGGTTCATATCCTCGGCGCGGCCCTCATAGACCAGACCGTGAATGTCGCACAGCCAGATATTCTCGCGTTTGACCCCAAGCTTCACCAACATGCTGAGGCAGGCGATCCCCGCGGCGCCACCACCGGTTGAGACAACTTTGATATCCTCAAACTTCTTGCCTGCCACATGCAGGGCGTTCTTGGCAGCGGCCCCAACAACGATCGCGGTGCCGTGCTGGTCGTCGTGAAAGACGGGGATATTCATCCGCTCTCGGCACAGTTTTTCAACAATGAAACAATCCGGTGCCTTGATGTCTTCAAGGTTGATCGCGCCAAAAGTCGGTTCCAATGCGCAGACGATATCCGCCAGCTTTTCGGGGTCAGGCTGATCCACCTCGATGTCAAAACAGTCGATGCCAGCGAATTTTTTGAATAGGACCGCCTTGCCTTCCATCACCGGCTTTGACGCCAGAGCACCGATGTCGCCGAGCCCCAAAACCGCAGTGCCGTTCGAAACAACTGCCACCAGATTGCCGCGCGCAGTATATTTTTCGGCATTGGCTGCGTCGCTTTTGATCTCGAGGCTGGCTTCGGCCACACCTGGCGAATAGGCGCGTGCAAGGTCCCGGCCGTTTGCCATCGGCTTCGTGGCCTTGATCTCAAGCTTTCCGGGCTTTGGATGGGCATGATATTCAAGCGCAGCCTGTCGCAGGTTTGGTGTGTCAGACATCGGCAATTCAACTCCGTTCCAATATTCGTTTGATGGTTAAACCATTTCTCAACGCTTGGCTATGTCGCCTCGGATTGCTGTCGAAATAAGGTCTCACGGATACGTTAAGGGGTCGCTGGTTGAGATTTGATGCTTTGCTTCTATGTACAGTCAATTCCCGACAATCTAACGGGCCTCAGAAGCGACGGATCTGATCATGCGCAATAAAAACAAAGCTTGTGCTGATGCGCAAATGACCACCGCTTTTGATAGGCTTGGCACCAAAGGGGGTGCCTTGGTTGGTTCGCTTTCTTTGGCTGTTGTTCTGCTTTGCGTGATCATGATCTGGCCTTTGCAGGCCGCAGCATTCAACCGAGAGGGCGGCTTGATCGAGACAATTTCAGCCACTGCGTTGCTGGCTGCCGGGCTGGTCGCGCTGGTGCGTTTTCCAGGCCTCTCGCGCTTATATATTGCACTTGTCTGCCTACTGTTGGCCGAGCGCGAGCTGGAAGCAGAGGTCTACACCGAAGGCAGCGTACTTTTCGTCGTGCTAGAATGGCTGGATTTACTGCTTGATGCGACCACAGTCCGGATCGCTTTGGGCGTGATTGTCATTGGTGGTTTGCTTTGGCACGGGATACCAAACGGAGTACGGGCACTTAGGATCCGCGCACCATTTCTGACGGTATTTGTCCTAGCCGGAAGTGTTGCGGTACTGGCGCAAATACTCGAAGAAGTCAGTGGATTTTTCTCGGAAAGCCTTTCGGTCACGATGGCTACACGCCTGTTCGTGCTGGAAGAAACGCTGGAAATGTACTTTTCAATTGGCATTTTGGCCGCTGTTCTGATCGGATGGCCAAAAATCAGATCCGAAGAGATACAGAATGACAAGCGATCCGAAAGACTTCCAGACGCGCGCTGAAATCCGCCTGCCGACGCAGGAACTCCGCAACGATATTCCGTTCTACACCAAGGTGCTGGGGATGCGGATGGACATGATCTATCCAGCCGACGATCCAAATACCGCTGTGTTTTCCGGACATGGTTTACGTTTGCGGATCGAGAAAGACGCACCCGAGTCTCCTGGGACCTTGCGCATTTTGACGTCTGACCCCGACAGGTTTGCTGACGGCCAGCGTAGTCTTGTCGCACCAAATGGCACCCGGATCGAAATAGAGGAACTGGATCCACCGCTGGTTATGCCGGAAACGGTTCATTCATTTGTTGTTCGCCGCCTCAAAGATCAGGCGCCTTGGATCATCGGGCGGGCGGGGATGCATTATCGCGATCTTGTGCCTGACAGGTTGGGCGGTTCGATCATCGCCAGTCATATCCGCATTCCCGATGGCGGCCCGGTGCCGGACATGGTGCATTTTCACAAGGTCGGGTTTCAGCTTATCTTCTGCATCCACGGTTGGGTGGATGTGGTTTACGAGGATCAGGGTGAGAAAATGCGCCTGACAGCGGGTGATTGCTTTATTCAACCGCCCGAAATCCGTCACCGAGTGCTTGAGGCATCGGACAACGTGCAGGTGATCGAGATTGGTGTACCGGCTGAACATGTGACCGAGATCGACCACGAGATGGACCTGCCAACACCACACTTCCGACCGGACCGGGAATGGCAGGGCCAACGGTTTGTTTATAATCAGGCCAAAGACGCGGAGTGGATACCTTTCCGTCTGCCCGGATATGTCTGTCGCGACACAACCATTGCCGAAAACACCAAGGGTGTCGCGGGTGTGCAGGTCGTCCGTCGCGGGCAAGGTCAGCCAAAGTGGGCCAGCCACGATACTGATATCCACTTTACCTTTGTGATGGATGGCGAGGTCACACTTGAGGGTGAGGGGCGCGAACCCTATCGGCTGGAACAGGGCGACGCCTTCGTCATTCCACCTGGCATGAGAACTCGTTTGTCTGATCCAACTGACGATGTCGAATTGTTGGAAGTAACGCTGCCCGGCACATTCAACACGACCTTGGGCTAAATGCTTGTGATTATCCGCGCTCGGGGGCTTCAAATTCCCCGGCGCTTTCATTTAGGGTATGACATTCTGACCAAGTGATCAAAAATTGGGAATCGTCATGTCTTTGAAAGATGCTGCTTTGGCTGTTCGTGAAAATGCGCACGCGCCTTATTCGAATTTCAAGGTCGGGGCGGCGATCCGGGCAGGTTCAGGCACGATTTACATCGGCTGCAATGTCGAAAACGTAGCCTACCCGGAAGGCACCTGCGCCGAGGCCGGGGCGATTGCCGCGATGATCGCCGCAGGTGACAAAGAACTGACCGAAGTTTACGTGGTTGCCAGCAGTCCGCATCCGGTGCCACCCTGCGGCGGATGCCGTCAGAAACTGGCTGAATTCGGAAAAGGCGATGTGGTGGTCACTATGGCGACTGCCGATGGTCTGGAAACCAAAACCACAATAGCTGATCTGTTGCCGGGTGCATTTGGTGCCGCGCATATGAGGGACACCTGATCAGATGGATGCGCGTTCGATTATCGCCAAGCTTCGCCGTAACGAGATACCGACATCAGCCGAATTGCATTGGTTCGCACAGGGGCTGGCTGATGGTGGCGTAAGTGACGCGCAGGCGGGAGCCTTTGCCATGGCGGTCTGCATGGGTGGGCTGGGGGCTCAGGGCAGGGCTGATTTGACGGTTGCCATGCGTGACAGCGGTGAGGTGCTGAATTGGGATGTTGATGGCCCGGTGATCGACAAACACTCGACTGGTGGAGTCGGGGATTGCGTCAGCCTGGTTCTCGCCCCGGCCCTGGCCGAATGCGGGGCCTATGTACCAATGATCTCGGGCCGGGGGTTGGGCCACACCGGCGGCACTTTGGACAAACTCGAAGCAATCCCCGGCGTGACAACGCAGATCGGCCAGACAAGACTGGCGCAGATACTGAATGAGACCGGCGCTGCGATTGTCGGCGCTACGGGGCAGATCGCACCGGCGGATAAACGGCTATATGCGATCCGTGATGTGACGGCGACGGTGGAAAGTCTTGATCTGATCACTGCGTCGATCCTGTCAAAGAAGCTGGCCGCCAGCCCGGATGCGCTGGTGCTGGATGTCAAGGTGGGCAGCGGGGCGTTCATGAAGACGCTGGATGAGGCGCGCAAGCTTGCTCGGGCGCTGACCGAAACGGCAAATACCGCGGGGTGCCGGACCTCAGCGGTGATCACCGACATGAATCAACCGCTTGCTCCAGCACTTGGCAACGCGCTGGAAGTTGCCGAAGTGATGAAGGTCATGACCAGCGGGCAAACCTCACCCTTGGCCGAAATTTCTGCTGAACTGGGTGGCGTGTTGATGGCAGATGCGGGTATGTGCGCATCGGCGGAAGAGGGCCGGGCGCGGATCGCAGAAGTAATACGTGACGGGCGCGCCGCTGAACGGTTTGGCCGCATGATGGCCGCTGTCGGAGGACCTGTGCACTTCGTCGATACCTGGGCGCGATTCCTGCCCGAAGCAAACGTGATCCAAGAGGTGCCTGCGCCCCGCGATGGCTACATCTCTGCGATAGATGGTGAGGCACTAGGACTGGCGGTGGTTGCCCTGGGTGGTGGACGCCAGGTTGAGAGTGATGAGATCGACCCGGCGGTTGGATTGTCGAATATCTTGCGGTTGGGTCAGCACGTTCAGAAGGGCGCGCCATTGGCCGTGGTCCACGCAGCCCGAGAAGATGCAGCGCGACTTGCGTCCGAGGCGGTATTGAATGCCGTAACGCTTGGCGATGCGCCAGTAGAACAACCTCCGCATGTACACGAAAGGATCAGCGCATGAGCCGCGCTTTCCTTGTTGTTATGGATTCGGTTGGTATCGGCGGCGCGCCAGATGCCAATCAGTTCTACAACGGCACCACGCCCGATACGGGTGCAAACACGGTGGCTCATATTGCGCAGGTCTGTGCCAAAGGGCGCGCAGAAGAAGGACGCTCCGGCCCATTGCATTTACCAAATCTCGACGCTCTAGGACTGGGCGCTGCAACGCGACTGGCCTCAAATGATGTGACGCCGGGGTTAGAAGCCAAACCAGCAGGTCTCTGGGGATGCGCGCGAGAGTATTCGCCGGGCAAGGACACGCCCTCTGGCCATTGGGAATTGGCAGGCGTTCCCGTGCCGTGGGACTGGCACTATTTCCCGGATACGACACCTGCCTTTCCCGCCGAGCTGAGCCGGGCTGCGGCGCAGGCTGCAGGTACCGAGGGCATTCTGGGCGATTGCCACGCTTCTGGCACGGCGATCATCGCTGAATTGGGGGCTGAGCATATGCGAACCGGCTGGCCGATCTGCTATACATCTGCCGACAGTGTGTTCCAGATTGCCGCACATGAGGAGAGCTTTGGCCTCGACCGTTTGCTGGATTTGTGCAAGGTGCTTGCGCCGCAGCTTCACGAAATGAAAGTTGGCCGTGTGATAGCTCGGCCATTCATCGGAACACCGGAAACTGGATTTACCCGCACCACCAACCGCAAGGATTTTGCCATCGTACCCCCAAGCCCGGTGCTGACAAACTGGGCGCAGGACGCGGGTCGGCACGTGTATGCAGTTGGCAAGATCGGCGACATCTTCTCGATGCAGGGGATCGATACGTTGCGCAAAGGTTCGGATGCCGAATTGATGGCCCACCTTTCTGATCTGGTGGATGAGGCCGAAGACGGCAGCCTGACATTTGCCAACTTCGTCGAGTTCGACAGCATCTATGGCCACCGTAGGGATATCAGCGGCTATGCCCGAGCGTTGGAGTGGTTTGACCGCGAGGTCGGGGTCATCCTGCAAAAACTGCGCCCGGGTGACCTGATGCTGCTGACCGCCGATCACGGCAATGATCCCAGCTGGATCGGAACCGATCACACGCGCGAACAAGTGCCGGTATTGATTGCCGGACATGGCACAGGTGAAATCGGCCGGATCAACTTTGCCGATGTCGCTGCCAGTATCGCGTATCACCTGAATATCCCGGCGCAAGGACCGGGGCGGAGTTTTCTATGACAGCGGCTGACCAACCCAAGATCGAACTTCACCTGCATCACGAAGGTGCAGCGCCACCCGCCTTTATTCGTCAGTTGGCCCATGAAAAGCGCGTGGATCTGAGCGGGATCTTCAAGCCAGATGGTTCGTATGATTTTCGCGACTTTGCACATTTCCTCAGTGTCTACGAGGCTGCCTGCGAGGTTCTGAAATCGCCAGAGGATTTTCGCCGATTGACGTTGGCCATTCTCGAAGAGAGCGCAGCCAACGGGGTGGTGTATTCTGAAACTTTCCTTAGCCCCGATTTTTGCGGCGGAGGAGATTTGCATGCATGGAAGGACTATTTGACCGCGATCCAGGATGCCGCTGATGAGGCCGAGCGCAAATTCGGGGTTACGCTGCGCGGTGTCGTGACCTGTGTGCGCCATTTCGGACCCGAGCAAGCCAAGCGCAGTGCACATTGTGCGGCCGAAACTGCTGGTAACTGGATCACCGGATTTGGCATGGGCGGCAATGAATCTGTGGGAACTCAGGGTGAATTCAAATGGTCCTTTGAGTGCGCGCGCGAGGCAGGGCTGCAGTTGACCACACATGCCGGCGAATTTGGCGGCCCCGAAAGCGTTCGGGATGCAATTCGCGATCTGGGGGTCGAGCGTGTGGGCCATGGCGTCCGGGCGATCGAAGACCCGGACCTTGTGCATGAATTGATCGACCGGGATATCACATTGGAAGTGTGTCCGGGCTCGAACGTGGTTCTTGGTCTATTCCCCGATTTCGCATCGCATCCCATTGCGAAGCTGCGCGATTCAGGTGTCAATGTCACCGTATCTACTGATGATCCGCCGTTTTTCCATACCACGATGCGGCGCGAATATGAGATGTTGGGTGCAGCATTCGGCTGGAAGGCCGAGGATTTTGCAGCCCTTAATTTAACGGCCCTTAATGCGGCCTTTTGTGATGAAGAGACCCGCACGCGGGTCAAGAAAAGACTGGAGACATCATGAGCGATCACCTGACCGTCGTCGACCACCCGCTGGTGCAGCATAAACTGACGCTCATGCGGGACAAGGGCACCTCGACCGCCGTGTTCCGGCAGTTGTTGCGCGAGATCACGTTGCTGTTGGCCTATGAGGTCACCCGCGAGATGCCGCTGACGACGCGCCACATCGAAACCCCGATGGAAGAGATGGACGCACCCATATTGGCGGGCAAGAAGCTTGCGTTGGTTTCGATCCTGAGGGCCGGAAACGGGATGCTGGACGGGGTGTTGGAGCTGATCCCCTCGGCGCGGGTCGGCTTTGTGGGTCTCTATCGCGATGAAGAGACGCTCAAACCTGTACAGTATTATTTCAAAGCCCCCGAAGGTCTGAAGGACCGTCTTGTCATTGCGGTTGATCCGATGCTGGCAACTGGCAACAGCTCGGCCGCGGCCATCGATCTGCTGAAAAAGCAGGGGGCCGCAGATATCCGTTTCCTTTGTCTTTTGGCTGCGCCCGAAGGCGTGGCACGCATGAAAGAGGCACATCCGGATGTCAAAATCGTGACCGCGGCGCTGGATCGTGAGTTGAACTCCAAGGGCTACATCATGCCGGGCCTGGGCGATGCCGGGGATCGGATGTTCGGCACCAAATAGGCGCTATTGCCCGCAGATATTCTGCAGCCGTACCCAATCGCGGTCCGGCAATACCTGTTCCAAAGTTCGACCTGCCATGGGGTCCGCCTCGATCAACCCGAGAACGGACTCGCCTGTGATGTCAACAGCATAAGCGTATGGTGTTGAGGGAAGTGCGGCCTGAGCGAACATTGCCAGCAGATCATCATCACTAATCTGTGTTTGACGTTCAGCCAGGATTTCTTCGGTGTAGGTATCGACGATTTCAGTGGTCAACTCGCCAGTCGTCAACAGCCGAAAAGCCGTTGTCGGACCAGTGCGGTCCAGCAGATCGTCCAAGGGTGTGTGTTGTGCGGCGCGAGCGCGCGCGGCGATGACATACCCCGCGGCAACGGCGGGGTCTTCATGATCCTCCACCAGCGCGCGATTCAGCAGTACAGTCCCCCCCGGCAGGCTTAGGCTGTTGGACAAACCTGCGGGCAGAATCACGATCTGTCGAACACCAGTTCGTTTTGCAAGCCGGTCCAATGAGTCCTGCGCTTCGGGTGAATTGCATGCCTTGCCTGATACCCTTTCAATGCGCTGCAGGATCGTATCTCCGATCTCTTGCTGTTTGATCTCTGGCACGACTGAAACGACATGACGCTGCAAAGCGCCGGGCAACCACAGCAAAAGAACTGCCACAACGGCCAGCGCCACCCCCGCAACGCTGAGCCAGCGCAGACGACCGGGGTGCGGTCTGGCGCGGTCGATAGCACGTTGCAGACGATCGATGGCCTCGATCATCGTGGTTTCCGTTTCTGCAAGCTCCAGCGTTTCGCCAGGATCGCCGTCGGGACAATAGATGGCGGGATACGCACCCGGGTTTTGACGCTCTAACGCAGCCAAAGACCAATGCGTGAGCGCGCTGTCATTGAAATCCGAGATCGTCAGAGTGGCTTCGCCAATCGAAACCACAACCTCACGCCGCTGTTCATCGGGCGAAGGGCGCCACAAACCGGTGGCTTCGATCCGCTGGTACTGTTTGAGTGCGGTCATCGGTTAATGCTGCTCGAGTATTATTTTGCGCTAAGCTTAGCATGGCAAAAACCAGTGGCGCAAACCTGTTGCGTCAGGTTTGTGAAATGTGCTGATTGTAGCGGGTAGTTTTCTGGCCAGCACTGGCTAATCAAGCGCAGAGGCGGGAATGCAGTTACAACAACAATCCCATTCGATGCTGGCGTCTTTACTGATGGTCGCCTCGATGGCCATTATCGGCGTCATCGATAACTTTGTGATCCGGGTCGCCGAAAGCATTGGGCTATGGCAGTTTCATCTAAGCCGCGCGACGTTGATGTTACCCCTGATTGCGCTTCTTTCGGTTCTTGGCTTGGGCGGTTTGAAACCGCGCCGGTACGGCATCGTCGCGGTGCGTAGCGTATTGATAACCATGGCGATGCTTTTTTATTTTACAGCTCTGGCTCTGATGCCGATTGCGCAGGCGTTGGCAGGGCTGTTTACCTCACCGATTTTTGTGCTGCTGATTTCCGCGCTTTTTCTGAAGCAGCATATCGGCCCCTGGCGGATCGTGGCCGTTCTTTTGGGCTTTGCCGGAATACTCAGTGTTTTGCAGCCTGCCCCCAATTCATTTGATCTCAAGACGCTGATCCCAGTAGCTGGAGGTTTTTTCTATGCTCTCAGCGCCGTTGTAACCCGCACGCATTGCCGTGATGAAAGCACCGTCGCCCTGCTGGCCGCGATGGTGGTGACTCTGGGATTGGCTGGGTTGATTGGTCTGATATGGCTGGCTGTATTTCCGATTGATGTGCCCGAAGGCCCAGAGGGGTTTGCCATGCGCGGTTGGGTCTGGCCGATACATGAAGCCCTGCCTTGGGTGGTGATGCAGGCGATCGGGTCTACGATCGCCGTTTTCATGCTGATAAAAGCTTACCAATTAGGAGAGCCTTCCTACGTCGCCGTATTCGAGTATTCGGTCATGATATTCGGACCCCTCTTTGCATGGATTGCCTTTGGACAATCGGTAGGAGTGATGCAGATCGTCGGTATTGGCATGATCGCAACTGCAGGAATTTTATTGGCATGGAGAGAGAAGCGCGCTGCCGGAAAGCTGCCCAAAGCTCTGCCAAATTGAGAGCGTGTGTAGATAAAATAAAATTACTTGCATATCGCCTATAGTTTCCTTGTGTCGTGCAAAGCGATCTTTGCTGCCAACATTGTTCCGGTTGATCACATGAAATATGGCCAAAAGGTCCTTGTTTCGCCGCAATTGTGGCAAAACTTAGCCAGCTCGTGGCACATTAGCATAGTCAATCTGGACTATGTCGAAGTGCCAAGAGGGGGGCGCAAGTGTTAGAGTTAGTGAGTGTTTCGGGGTATTCGAAACGTGAGGGTCAAGGCCCGCAACCTGTTCAAGAGTCAGCCGTTTCAGTGCGCCGCGGTGGATTGCTGCATGGGACCAGGGTTGCAACAACCAGTGGCTGGAAGCCGGTTGAAAATCTGATTTCTGGCGAACTGGTGCGAACGCTGGATCACGGGTTTAGAGAATTGCGCCGTGTCTGCGCCGATAGCGTTGTGGTTCCAGGTGGGGAACGCAGGCCAGAGTATCTGCCGGTACTTGTCCCGGCTCGCGCCGCGTATAATGGGCGGCCGGTCTGGCTGATGCCAGAGCAGGGAATGGCGCTGGATCAGACTAAACTGGATCTGGGAATTGAGGGGCTCTCAATTGTTCCTGCGCGTATGCTAAGCGGTGTTGGCAATCTCAGATCAAATACTCCGGCGCAAACCTTTGATGTGACGTCGTTGTATTTTGATCAGGATGAAATTGTCTTTATCGAGGGGGGATTCCAAGCCTACTGTCCTGCGGGAGGTATGGGACCGGTCTGCACATACGAAGTTGCCGACCAAGAAGATGCTGATCTGTTGATCGAAGCGGTGGCCATGAAAGGCGACATATCGGTTTTTGCAAACCCATTGGGTGCGCTGCCTGCGCCCATCCCGCAGGAACCAATATTCCCTATTCGCCCCCCCAAGGGCATGCGTCGGCCAGGGCGGCCAGGGCGGCCTAATGCCCCGATCTTGTTTCTGCGATCGGACTGGCGCATCTGAACGTAATCTGCTGGCGCAAAACAGGTTGCGCCAGCAGTTCAATATCAGGCAGCTTTGGCCGCTGGGTTGAAGCGACCATAGAAACTCTGACCTTTCTCGGCCATTTCGCGCAGGAGCGGCGGGCACGCAAAACGCTCGCCATAGGCCTCGGTCAGTTGGTCGCAACGCTCAGCCGCATAGGGCGTGCCGATGATGTCCAGCCAACTGAGTGGACCACCGGACCAAGGGGCAAAACCCCATCCAAGGATCGCACCCACGTCGCCTTCGCGGATGTCTTCCAGAACACCTTCTTCCAACGCGCGAACCGCTTCCAAAACCTGCGCGAACATCAGGCGTTCCTGCACTTCGATCAGGTCGGGTTGTTCGGCAGCCAGCGGGTATTTGTCCTGCAAACCCTTCCAGTATTCGACGCGCTTACCCTTGTCGTCATAGTCGAAGAATCCGGCATTGGCCTTGCGGCCTAGACGCCCCTGTTCCTCCATCCAGAAGATCAGATCGTCCGAGGGGCTATCAGAATAGGCATCGCCCATCGCTGCTTTCGTGGCCCGTGCGATCTTGGCCCCGAGATCGATTGAGGTTTCGTCCGTCAACTGGATCGGTCCTACCGGGAAACCCAACTGCCGCGCGGCATTATCTATCAAGATCGGACTGACGCCCTCGGTGATCATCCGAGCACCCTCGTTGATATAGGGGATGATGCAGCGGTTGGCGTAGAAGAAGCGTGCGTCGTTGACCACGATCGGCGTTTTGCGGATCTGACGCACGTAATCCAGTGCTTTTGCCACTGCCCGATCGCCAGTTTCCTTGCCCTTGATGATCTCAACCAGGAACATCTTCTCAACTGGTGAGAAGAAGTGGATGCCGATGAACTGCTCAGGCCGCACACTCGCCTTGGCCAGATCGGTGATCGGCAGAGTCGAGGTATTCGAGGCAAAGATGCAATCCTCAGGGATGATCGCTTCGACCTTCTTGGTCATCTCGGCCTTGACGCCCGGGTCTTCGAACACGGCTTCGATGATCAGATCGCAGCCTTTGAGATTCTCTAGATCGGGGGTCGCGGTGATCTGGCCCAGCATGGCCTCTTTCTTCTCAGCCGTAACCTTGCCGCGCTTGATGCCCTTGTCCAAATAGGCCTCGGAGTAGGCTTTGCCTTTGTCGGCTGCTTCCTGATCACGGTCGATCAGAACAACTTCCATGCCCGCTTGAGCCGAGACCAGAGCAATGCCTGCGCCCATCATGCCAGCACCCAGAACGCCGACCTTCTTGACCCTCTGATCGGGCACATCCTTGGGCCGTACAGCGCCTTTTTCCAGCGCTTCCTTGTTCAGGAACAGCGACCGGATCATCGCCGACGAGGACGGGTTCATCAGGACGTTTGTAAACCAACGCGCCTCAATCTTCAGGGCGGTGTCAAAGTCAACCAAAGCGCCTTCGTAGATTGAACTCAGCAGAGCCTTGGCGGCGGGGAATGCACCTTGGGTCTTGCCGTTCACCATTGCGCTTGCGCCGACGAAGGTCATGAAGCCTGCAGGGTGATAGGGCGCACCGCCGGGCATTTTGTAGCCTTTCGCATCCCATGGTTTGACCAGATCGGCATCCTTGGCGTTCAGAACCCATTCCTTGGCCACGGCAACCGGATCGTCCGCCACGGCGTCGATCAGTTGCGCGCCTTTGGCCTTCTTTGAGTCCATCATCTTGCCTTCCAGCAGCACCGGAGCCGCCGCCATTGCACCAACCATCCGGCTGTAGCGCATGGTGCCGCCGCCGCCGGGGAAAATGCCCAGAAGGATTTCAGGTAAGCCGATTTTAGCTTTGGGATTGCTGGTCATCACGCGGTGATGGCAGGCCAATGCGATCTCGGTCCCGATCCCGGCACAGGTGCCGTTGATAGCGCAAGCCACTGGTTTGCCGCCTTTTTTGGACTTGGGGTCCATGCCCGCCAGCTCCAATCGACGCAGTATGTTGTGGCCGCTCATGACAAAGTCGAACAAAGCCTGAGCCGGCTCGTCTCCGGCTTCCTGACGGATCGTGGCGAGGGTGCTCAGATCCATGCCGCCCGCAAACGACCCTTCCTTACCGCTGGTGATAACAATCCCTTTGATCTCATCATCTGCCAGCGCCTGATCGATCAGTTCACCGACCAAAGTGAAAGCCTCGCGGCTCAGGACATTCATGGATTTGCCCGGAACGTCCCAGGTGATGAAGGCAACGCCGTCGGCGTCTTTGCTGAGGGTGAAATCAGTCATTGTCATCTCCAATCTGGTCAGCCGTCAGCGGGCTGCCATCCTTGCGGGTAAAGCGAAAGTCGTCGCCCTCGAACTTCACCATCATGTCTATGTCGCTGTAATAGCCGGTCTCGGTCGGGGTCCGTGTGCCCACCACCAGAAAACTCGCGGGCGCGTCGGTTTTGTTCACAAGGTGATGGCCATTGGCGTCACCTGCAGGCCAGGCGGCGCAGTCACCGGGCAGCATCTCATGCTCTCCATCGTCATCGATCAGCACACATTTGCCGCTGAGCATGATTGCAAACTCGTCCTGCTCCATGTGGTAATGGCGCAGCGAGGACAGCCCGTTCGGTTCCAGCCGTACGATGTTGACCCCAAATTGCGTCAGACCGTTCGCATCGCCCAAGGGTTGGACGTAGCGGTCATCGCCCGCTCTTGCCAGTTTGCCGGGATAGCCCGAACCGTTCCGAAACGGTATTTTGGAAAGATCAATTTTAGGCATCAGACACGCTCGATAATGGTTGCCGCACCCATGCCGGACGCGATGCAGAGTGTGGCCAGACCGGTTTCCTTGTCCTGACGCTCCAACTCATCCAGCAGGGTTCCGATGATCATCGCACCAGTCGCGCCCAGCGGGTGACCCATCGCGATCGATCCGCCGTTCACGTTGACCAGAGAGGGATCGACATCAAACGCCTGCTGGAACCGCAGCACGACCGAGGCAAAGGCCTCGTTCACTTCGAACAGGTCCAAATCGCCGATCTTCATGCCGTTGTCGGCCAGAATCTTCTCGGTCACAGGAACCGGGCCGGTCAGCATGATCGTCGGGTCGGTACCGATTTTTGCGGTCGCCTTGATGCGCGCGCGCGGCTTCAGGCCGTACTTCTCGCCGAACTCCTTGTTGCCGATCAGTACAGCCGCCGCTCCATCCACGATGCCCGAACTGTTACCGGCGTGGTGGATGTGATTGATGCGCTCAAGATGCGGGTACTTGATCATCGCAACCTTGTCGAAGCCCGGCATTTGCTCGCCCATCATCTGGAAGGATGGGTTCAGCGCGCCGAGGCTCTGCATATCTGTGCCGGGGCGCATGTATTCGTCGCGGTCCAGAATGGTCAGGCCGTTCTGATCCTTGATCGAGATCACCGACTTATCAAAGCGGTTGTCTTCCCAGGCCGCAGCAGCGCGTTTCTGAGACTCAACGGCCAGCGCATCCGCATCGTCGCGGCTGAACCCATATTCGGTCGCGATGATGTCGGCCGAGATACCTTGCGGCACAAAATAGGTTTCCATCGCCAAAGACGGGTCAACGGCAATCGCCGCACCATCGCTGCCCATGGCCACCCGGCCCATCATCTCGACACCGCCTGCGATATAGGCTTCACCTGCGCCGCCTTTGACCTGGTTTGCGGCCAAGTTCACGGCCTCCATGCCCGAGGCACAGAAACGGTTGATCGCCAGGCCGGGGATCGATTCATCCAGATCCGAAGCCAGAACTGCTGAGCGTGCCAGACAGCCGCCTTGCTCCATCACCTGCGTGACGTTGCCCCAGATCACATCCTCGACGGCGTGACCTTCCAGATTATTGCGCTCTTTCATTGCGTTCAGGGTCAGGGCCGACAGACGCACCGAGGTTACCTCGTGCAGGCTGCCATCCTTGCGGCCCTTGCCGCGCGGAGTACGCAGGGCGTCATAGATATAGGCTTCGGTCATGGGGTCTTCTCCTTAAGCTCGATCCGACGGATTGCCGGGCATCAGGTCGTAGGGGTGTTTCCAACCGGGTTGTTCGCTGAGGCGCGTCAGCCAGGCGTCAATATTGGGCCAGTCGGCGCGATCAAAGCCGAATGGTTCGGGGTAATAGAGGTAGCCGCAGCAGCTGATGTCAGCATTGGTCACGCCGTTGCCAACGATCCAGTCACGACCGTCAAGATGGGCGTTCAGCGTCTGATAAGCTGCCTTAAGGCGGCCCTGGTTGAACGCGATAACATCCGGGTTGCGGTGCTTCTCGGGCAAGAAGTTGATCAGGAAACGGGTCAGCCCGGCCATCGAGCTGAGCTTGTGGTTATCCCACAGAACCCATCTGAAAATCTCGTAATTCTCATCACGATCCTTGCCACCGAATTTTCCCGATTTTTCGGTCACATATGCCTGAATCGCGCCGGACTGACTGGTGCGAAAATCACCGTCCACCATCACGGGGGCTTCACCCATCTCATTCACTTCTGACCGAAATTCAGGGGTGCGAGTCACACCCCCGAAGAAATCAACAAAGACCGGCTCCCAGTCCAGACCGGACATTTCCAACGCAAGTGCGGCTTTGTAGCTGTTTCCGCTTTCACCAAAGCAATGCAGTTGAATGGTCATGAGCGCGCCCCTCCCAAGGCATAAAAATATGTTTTCGGTGCTACCTTCAGTGGCCAGCACGAAGTTTTAACGTTTTCGAGCTTCCAGCTCTGAATTAAATATGCGCAGCCTATGCGTCAGGTTTTCGTGATCGATCACGCTGTTGAAGTTCTCAAAAAGGAACGACAAAGCCTCACCTTCATCCAATCCCGCCTCTCGTGCGAAACCGCGGAGCTTACGGTAGCCGTCCTCGGTCATCGCGACCGGAAATCGGCGGGTCAGGCGAAAGCGTTTTGGCATCTTGTCTCCTCCGTTGGTGGGCTCGGGTTGCTATAACCGAGCCCACACTGAGATCAGAAGTTCGCCGCGTCCAGTGCCATCACCGTGTCCGCCCCTGTCTGGATGCGGGCCAGATGCATGGCTGTCGCGGGCAGGCGGCGGGCCATATAGAAGCGACCGGTATTGATCTTGGTCTCGTAGAACTCTTTATCCGAGGCACCGCCGTCCAGTGCGTCCTGAGCGGCCTTTGCCATCTGCGCCCACATCAGGCCCAGGCAGACATGGCCGAACATGTGCATGAAGTCATATGACCCGGACAGAGCGTTGTTGGGGTTCTTCATGCCTTCCTGCATGAAATACATGCCAGCGGCCTGCAGGTCCTTGGACGCGGCTTTCAGCGGCTCGATGAAGGCCTTGTCATAAGCTTCATCCTTGCCGCCGTTTTCCTTGCAGAAGCTTTTGACCATTTCGAAGAAAGCCATGACATGCTTGCCGCCGTCCTGAGCCAGCTTCCGACCCACAAGATCCAGCGCTTGAACACCGTTTGCGCCTTCGTAGATCATCGCGATGCGGGCATCGCGGGTGTATTGCGACATGCCCCATTCTTCGATGTAGCCGTGGCCGCCATAGACCTGCTGCGCCTGAACAGTCATGTCGTAGCCTTCGTCAGTCAGGAAGCCTTTGATGACTGGCGTCAGCAGTGAGATCAGCCCGTCCGCGTCTTTGTCTCCCGAGCGGTGCGCCTTGTCGATCATGGTCGCGCCCCACAGGATGAACGCACGTGCACCCTCGGTGAAGCTTTTTTGATCCATCAGGTTGCGGCGGATGTCGGGGTGCACGATCAGCGGATCGGCGGGGCCGTCCGGGTTTT
The DNA here is from genome assembly GCF_056540425.1 of Ruegeria sp. AN6. Classification (NCBI taxonomy): domain Bacteria; kingdom Pseudomonadati; phylum Pseudomonadota; class Alphaproteobacteria; order Rhodobacterales; family Roseobacteraceae; genus Ruegeria; species Ruegeria sp. AN6. Next base: position 61,703 of record NZ_JBQFWR010000007.1, on the reverse strand, counting down.
TCACGCCTGTAACATCGCGGCCCTGCAGGCGATCTTTTGCGTATTCCAAGGCGTTTTGATAGGCCGCTTCGGCCTGAGACAGGCCTTGCATGCCCACACCTAGACGCGCTTCGTTCATCATGGTGAACATGGCGCGCATACCTTTGTGCTCTTCGCCCAGCAGCCAGCCGGTTGCCTCGTCATAGTTCATTACACAGGTCGAGTTGCCGTGGATGCCCATCTTCTCTTCGATTTTGCCGACCGAAACACCGTTACGCTCGCCCAGCGAACCGTCTTCATTCACGATGAATTTGGGGACAATGAATAGCGATACGCCCTTGATGCCCTCGGGGCCGCCAGGGATTTTGGCCAGCACCAGATGGATGATGTTGTCGGCCATGTCGTGATCGCCAGCCGAGATAAAGATCTTCTGGCCGGAAATCTTATAGCTGCCATCGTCCTGCGGTTCCGCCTTGGTGCGCATCAGGCCCAGATCGGTACCGCAATGCGGCTCGGTCAGGTTCATGGTGCCAGTCCATTCGCAGCTGACCATATTGGGCAGGTACTTATTCTTTTGCTCATCCGTGCCGTGCGCCAGAATGGCTGAGGCCGCGCCGTGTGTCAGGCCCTGATACATCACGAACGCCTGGTTCGCGCCCGAGAACATCTCACCCACCGCTGTACCGATGACATAGGGCATATTCTGGCCGCCATACTCTTCCGGCATGTCGAGGCCCGTCCAGCCGCCTTCTTTCATCTGCTCAAAGGCGTCTTTGAAACCTGTGGGAGTGTACACAATACCGTTTTCCAACCGGCACCCTTCGGTGTCGCCCACCACGTTCAGCGGGTGCAATACGTTGGAGGCAACCTTGCCAGCCTCTTCCAGAACCGCGCCGGTAAACTCGGCTTCCAGTTCGTCATAGCCGGGGATATCCGACTGTGAGATTTTCAAAACGTCGTGCAGGATGAACTGCGTGTCTTTGGTTGGCGCGTTGTAGACGGGCATGTGAAGCTCCCTTAATTCATATGTCCGGAGGCGGGTTTATTCAGCCGCCTTCTTTTCCTGTTTCATCGAGGCGATCACCTTCTCGCCCCAGCGCAACTGCTCTTTCAACTCGTCGATGGCCTGTGTCAGCTCTTCGCGGCGCGATTCCATGTCAGCAAGGCGCTCGCACGCGATTTCATATGTGCGGGACATCTGTGTCAGCTGTTGGTCACCCACGTGATACAGGTCCAGAAGCTGGCGGATTTCTTCGAGGCTGAAGCCAAAGCGCTTGCCGCGCAGGATCAGTTTCAGGCGTGCACGATCCCGTTTGGTGAACAGGCGTTTTTGGCCCTCGCGGATCGGAAACAAAAGCTCTTTGGCCTCGTAGAACCGCAATGTGCGGGGCGTGACATCATATGTCTCGCACATTTCGCGGATGGTCAGCAGATCTTCGGTCATGGTTCAAACTCTCATCACTGGCGTCATGCAACCTGAGTTGCGCAGTCGATGAGCGTTTTACAACACACAAGTGACGTTTACGTAATGCGGACGCTGCGTCACAAATAAGTTGACGTAACATCCGGTCGCGTAAACAGGGGTTTCGGCAATTTTGTTGCCGTAAGGGAAGGGGGCTATTTCAGCAATTCGACAGTCTGATCGCGCAATTGCTGCAACGCATCCATCGCCTCATCCAACTGCGCGCGTTGCTGACGTAGCTCTTCCATTTGTCGATCTGCCATCTCGATGAAGGTCGCCATCTGGGCCTGGTTGCCCTGATCTTCATAAATCAGCAGCCACTGCCGGATCTCTTCCAGAGGAAATCCAAACTTACGACCACGCATGATCAGTTTCATCCGGGCGCATTCTCGGGGGCCGTAATATCGCGACCGACCTTCGCGGTCCGGTTGCAGCAACTCGATATACTCGTAATAGCGCAGGGTGCGCGGGGTCACGTCGAACTCGGCGCACATCTCTTTGAATGACAAACGGGTGTCGGACATTCTGGGTCTCCTCGGCTGCAACCTAGGGCGTCGTTGCGGCAAGCGCAACAGGTGGGCTTGCCCTTGGCGTAAACGCAGGCCCATAAAGGGGCTGCTACAAGGATAGGACCCAACCCCATGGTCGATAAGACAGTTTTAGCGCGGCAGTTCATCGAGGCGATTCCGCATGCAAAAGCCCTGGGGCTTGATTTGACCCATATCGGAGAGGGTGAGGCCGAAATCTCGATGCCCTACAACGAGCAACTAATCGGCGACCCCAGAACCGGAGTAATCCATGGTGGCGCGGTTTCTGCCATGCTTGATACTTGCTGTGGTGCTGCGGTGATGAGCCACCCATCGGCCCCCGGAGGAACCGCTACAATCGATCTTCGTATTGACTACATGCGGGCCGCGACGCCCGGTCAAAGTATCCGGACGCGGGCGACCTGCTATCACATCACGCGCAATGTGGCCTTTGTTCGTGCGACGGCGACGGATGATGACAGCGACCGACCGGTTGCTACTGCCTCGGGCGCATTCACCGTGGAGGGGCGCTGAGATGGCAAGACCTCGCCCCGAACCCATGCAGGTAGTCAAGCAACGCCGTGATGCCGCTCTGACCGCTTTGGTCGAAGGTGTGCCGTATATTCGGTTCCTCAACATTACATTCGACCGGCGTGGGGACGAACTGACAGGTGTACTGAATTTCGATGAGAAGTTGATCGGCAATCCCTTTCTGCCTGCCATCCACGGCGGTGTGACGGCGGCGTTCCTGGAAGTCACTGCCGTTATCACGCTGAGTTGGGAGCATATGTTCCCCAGGATTGAAAGCGGTGAGATCGGTGCCGAAGATATCTTGACCGACGAGAATATCCGCTTTCCCAAAACCATCGACTTCACGGTCGATTACTTGCGGTCTGGTTTGCCGCGAGACGCTTATGCACGCGCATTCATCAACCGATCGGGTCGACGTTATGCTTCTGTCCGGGTCGAGGCTTGGCAGGACAACCACGCCAAACTCTTTGCGCAAGGCACCGGGCATTTCTTAATGCCGCAGCCTCCGACAAAGCCGTGAGCTTGGAGGAGGCCAACGCGCCCATCACCCATCGGCGCGTCCTGAAAATCGCGATGCCGATCGTGCTGTCGAACGCGACCGTGCCGATCCTTGGCGCGGTCGATACCGGCGTTGTCGGTCAGATGGGGCTGGCAGCACCTATCGGGGCAGTGGGCATGGGTGCGGTGATCCTGTCGGCGATCTACTGGATTTTCGGCTTTCTGCGGATGGGGACCACCGGGCTGGCCGCACAGGCGCGCGGTGCGGGCGATACAGCAGAAACCGGAGCGTTGCTCATGCGCGGCTTGCTGCTGGGCGGAACGGCTGGGTTGGTCTTCATTGCGGCGCAAGTCTGGGTGTTCATTGGGGCCTTTGCACTGTCTCCAGCCAGCGCCGAGGTTGAGTCTCTGACGCGCGCTTATCTCGAGATTCGCATCTGGGGGGCTCCGGCCACCATTGCACTCTATGCAGTAACAGGCTGGTTGATCGCAGTTGAACGCACGCGAGGTGTATTCATCCTGCAGATCTGGATGAACGGGCTGAACATCGTGCTGGATCTATGGTTCGTGCTTGGCCTTGGATGGGGTGTCGAAGGCGTTGCCATTGCCACTCTGATCGCCGAATGGACAGGCCTTGCGCTGGGCTTCTGGCTGTGCCGAGAGGCGTTTGGCGGCAAACAGTGGCGGGATTGGCCGCGAATTTTTGACCCAATGCGTTTGCGCCGGATGATGCAGGTAAACGGTGATATTATGGTGCGCTCGGTTTTGTTGACCGGGGCATTCACAACGTTTCTGTTTGTCGGATCCGATTTGGGCGACGTGAATTTGGCGGCCAATCAGGTGCTGTTGCAGTTTCTCGAAATCACTGCCTTTGCTTTGGACGGCTTTGCCTTTTCGGCAGAAGCTCTTGTCGGAGGAGCCGTCGGCGCGCGCGACCGCCGGAAGGTCCGGCGCGCGTCGGTCATGGCTTCGCAATGGGGCGTTGGCGGGGCCATCGGGCTAGGGCTGGTGTTTTATCTGGCAGGGCCAGCGCTGATCGATCTGATGTCAACATCGCCCGAAGTTCGGGCGACAGCGCGCGAATATCTGATTTGGGCCGCACTGGCACCGGTCATCGGCGTGGCAAGCTGGATGTTCGACGGCATCTATATCGGGGCCACCTGGACCCGCGATATGCGCAACGCGATGATCCAGTCGGTCGCATTGTACGTGGTCGCGCTGTTCGTGCTGGTGCCGACGATGGGTAATCATGGCCTCTGGGCCGCGCTGATGGTCTTGAACATCGCGCGTGGGCTTACGCTTGGTTGGCGCTATCCTCGACTTGAGGCACAGATCGCCTAAAGCAAGTCCAGCAGGTTCTCGGGCGGGCGTCCGATAGCGGCTTTGTCGCCCGCGATGGCCAACGGACGCTCGATCAGGGTCGCGTGGTCGGCCATGGCCTGAATATGCACCTCATCGGGCGAGGTTTTGGTCAAACCCAGCTCTTTGAACGTCTTCTCTGCGGTGCGCATCATGCTGATCGCCGGGATATTCAGTTTAGCCAGAACTGTCCGGATTTCACCAGCCGAGGGCGCGTCTTCAAGATATTTGCACACCTCAGGCTGTGCACCGTTTTCCTTCAGCAATGCCAACCCCGCGCGGGACTTGGAGCAGCGCGGGTTGTGCCAATATTCGATCATAGCCAGTCCTCTCGTTTGCTGCCGACAGCTTGCGCGACCGAGGTGTATCCGTCGTGTGCCAGCAGGTCATCCAACCCCTGCGCGATTTCAGCGGCCAGAGATATCCCGCCATAGACCATCGCTGTGTAGAACTGCACTGCGGACGCTCCGGCACAGATCTTTGCATAGGCCTGATCTGCCGTGCTGATGCCGCCAACCCCGATCAGCGGGATATCTGCGCCTGTCAACTGGCTGAGCTGCGCCAGCACTTGCGTCGATTTCTCGAACAGGGGCGCGCCGGATAGGCCACCAGCCTGATCCTTGTGTGCACTGCGCAGGCCATCGCGCGACAGCGTGGTGTTAGTGGCGATCACCGCGTCCACGCCGGTTTCACCGGCGACATCGGCGATATCCTGCAATTCGGCCTCGGTCAGGTCCGGGGCGATTTTCAAGAAGATCGGGATCGGGCGAGGCAGGGCGTTTCGGGTTTCAATCACACCGCTCAGCAACGCGCTCAGCGCCGCTTTGCCCTGCAAATCTCGCAGCTTTTCGGTATTGGGCGAAGACACATTGACGGTGGCAAAGTCCAAGTGCGTAGCGCAATGGGCAAGCACTTTGGCGAAGTCTCCGGGCCGATCATCACTGTCTTTATTGGCCCCGAGGTTCAACCCGATGACAGCGTCCTCGGGACGCTGCGCCAGACGCGCGGCCATGATCTCCATTCCCTCGTTGTTAAAACCAAAGCGGTTGATCGCCGCGTGGTCTTCCGTCAGGCGGAAGAGGCGCGGTTTTGGATTGCCGGGCTGTGGGCGGGGTGTCACCGCGCCCACTTCAATAAACCCGAATCCAGCACGCGAAAGTGGTGCCAGTGCCTCACCATTTTTGTCAAACCCCGCAGCTAGTCCAACGGGGTTTGGCAATTCCAGGCCTGCAACACGGGTTTTAAGCCGATCCGATGTGACCGGCCCGGGCGTTGGTGCCAGCCCCGAGGTCAGGGCCTTGATCGAAAGCCCATGCGCGATTTCAGGGTCAAGGCGGTGCAGGGCGGCCAACCCCAGTTTCTCAGTCATTTTCATCCGAAGGAATCTCCACCTTCTGTCGGCGCACAACGGATCAGGCGCGAGGTTTCAACGGCGGCTTGCCGGTGCATCACGGCAGCGCGATAAGCGGGGTCGGTCACCATCTCAAGAAACGCATGGGCGGTGGGATAACGGGCGATGAACACTTCGTCCCATTCTTCATCCTGCGGCCCGATAAGCGTAGTCTGAAACGTACCGCGCCAAAGGATCGTTGCGCCTATGCGGGCGAAGATTGGGGCAGTCTCTGCCCCGTAGTTGCGGTAGGCTTGCGCTCCGGTCAACCCAGCATTAGCCAGCGGATGATCCGACGGATACTGTGCTGTCTCGCGGAACTTCACCAGGTTGAGCATCTCGATCGGTTGGTCACGGTTGAGGTCTTTGAATGCCTCAAACTGTTCCCGATCCGGGTCGATGAAGCGGGTCATTCCATCCCCTCCGGGAACCGGTGGGCTTGACCATCAAAGGGTAGGTCTTGCGACCAAATCACGTCCGACATTCGAATTTGACGATAAAGGTGAGGAAACAGCGCGCCGCCGCGCGAGACCTCCCATTTCAGATCGTCGCCCATAGCATCGGCATTACATGCCAGAAGTGTTAACCCCGCGATACCAGCGAAATGCTTGGCGGCAGTCTCCTCAGCCTGCTCTGCGGTTGAGAAATGGACGAACCCATCTGTCACATCAATCGGAGCCCCGTTCGAGGCTCCGTGTGCCTGCAAGTCGGCCCACTCGTCGGCCCGGAAAATCTTGTAAATCAGCATATCGGTCTGATGCCTTGCGAGGCTGATGGAATCAAGCTGGATTTCCCCCTTTGACTCTTTGCTGCGCAACGCGCACGATCACGACAAAACAACGATAGGGAGTTTTGAGATGTTCACCCGATTTTTAACTTCGGTCGCTGTATTGGGCCTGACAGCCGGTATGGCAGCGGCCGAATACAAGCTCACGATTCTGCATACGAATGACATTCACAGCCGCATCGAATCCATTAACAAATACGATTCGACCTGTGACGCCGAGGGTGAGGCCGAAGGCAAATGCTTTGGCGGCGTTGCGCGCCTGAAGACAATTGTGGATGCCAAGCGCGGCGAATTGGCGGACGAAAATGTCCTGCTGCTGGACGCGGGCGATCCGTTTCAGGGTTCGTTGTTCTATACGACCTATAAAGGTGCTGCCGAAGCAGAATTTATGGAAGCCATCGGTTACGATGTGATGGCGGTTGGCAATCACGAGTTCGATGACGGCCCTGCGGGCTTGGCCGCTTTCGTAGATACTGTCAGTTTCCCTGTGATTTCGGGCAACCTGGACCTGTCTTCTTCGGCTGAACTAAAGGGCAAAGTAGATAACCACGTTGTACTGGACGTCGGCGGCCAGAAAGTAGGCATCATCTCAGCCCTGGCGACGGATACCGTTGAAACTTCGAGCCCGGGCAAAGACGTCGTTTTTCAAGACGAAATTGAAAGCCTTCAAGCCGATGTTGCCGCCCTGCAAGACGAGGGTGTGAACATCATTATCGCGCTGACCCATGTGGGGCTGCCCAAAGATATCGAGATCGCCGAGAAAGTGCCGGGTCTGGACCTCGTAGTTGGCGGGCATTCGCACACATTGCTGTCGAACACGAATGAAGACGCCGCAGGCGCCTACCCGACAATGGTGGGCGACGTCCCGGTGGTTCAGGCCTATGCGTATTCGAAATATCTGGGTGAGATCGTGCTGACATTTGACGATGACGGCAACCTGATTTCGGCAGAAGGTGAGCCGATCCTGCTGGATGCCTCGGTCACTCCAGATGCAGATATCGCGGCGCGTGTCGCGGAAATGGGCGCCCCGATTGAAGAGATGAAGCAGCGTGTTGTTGCCAATTCTGGCGCGACCATCGAAGGATCTCGTGATGTTTGCCGTGTGCAGGAATGCGAGATGGGCAATCTGGTTGCGGACGCGATGCTTGCGCGTGTGGCAGATCAGGGTACTCAGATCGCTATCGCCAACGCTGGTGGGCTGCGTGCTTCAATCGATGAAGGCGAAGTGACCATGGGCGAAGTTCTGACGGTTCTGCCGTTCCAGAACACGCTCTCGACCTTTGAGATCAGCGGCCAGGGTGTCATCGACGCACTTGAGAATGGCGTGAGCCAGGTTGAAGAGGTCAAAGGTCGCTTCCCGCAGGTGGCGGGCATGACCTTTACCTGGGATCCATCGGTCGCACCGAATGAAGGCCGGATTGTCGAGGTCATGGTCGCCGACGGTGACGGCTTTGCGCCTATCGATCCGGCGGCGACATATCTGGTTGTCACAAACAACTATGTCCGCAACGGTGGTGACGGGTACAGCGTATTCTCGGGCGATGACAAGAACGCTTATGACTTTGGCCCCGATTTGGCGGATGTAACAGCCGAATACCTTGCCGAAAACGCCCCATATCAGCCCTATCTGGACGGTCGTATCAAACAAAAGTAAGGCTAGCACAACAAACGGAGAGGCCGCCCACTACAGGCGGCCTTTTTGATTCAGTCGAACTTGTACTCAGGCCAAAGCGCTTGGTCGAAGCCGTCTAACATAGGTTGAATGTGGTCTGTGACATCACGCCAGCCGCCTATGGAACGGGTCGAGATTCTCTGGCGTACCTGATCGACACTGGCAGTGCGCACTTGCTGTGTGTTTCTTTCAGGGTGCATCATCTGTTCGTCCCATCCGATGCCGCAAAACGCTGTAATGTTCTTGCTATGAGTTTCAGGATCGGCGACCAGCTCTTCGTAAGATACCGACAGGATACGGTCCCCGAAGATGTTGTTCCAGTGCGCCATATAGCACCTGTACAGGTTGGCTGAATGCGCAATTGCCTTAAGATCAGACGCATAGCGCAGCCCCGGTTCAGGAAAACGCCTGATCCATTTGGATAGGCCCACATCCCGCGGATCGCGGATCATGTTGATAACGCGGGCTTCAGGGAAAGCCGCTAATAAAAATCCAACCCGCTGATAATTGTGAGGCATCTTGTCGACAAATGCAGTTGAACCCTTGGGGGGCGGTGGCATTAGTCTGCGGAATTCCTGTGCAAAGTCTGCGGCTGCTTTCGCGTCAAAAGGCGTGTTCGAATCCAGATAGGAATTTGAAAGATCAGCCCCCAGCATAAGCTCTCCGCAGCCAACAACACCGGGTAGGGAACTCAACATCATTTCCATCAATGTCGTGCCCGACCGGGGCTGCCCCACCACAAAAATCGGTCTCGGGTCGCCGTCAGGCATCGAACCAATTGAAGACATATCATCGGTGAACAGGCTGCAAATTTCGCTTTGCTTTTTCTCTTCAATTGCAAAGTCATACGGGTTTGTCGCATGTTGTGCCGCATTGGCGCGCGCGAATAGAGGCAACGCCACATGCAACCCCTTGCGTGCCAAAGTCACGTTTGCCTTTGCAAAGCCAAGCAATGAATCGTCGTGATCGCTTTGTGAAATCGCGGTTTCAATGGTGTCGGCAAGTTCGTCTGCTTGCTTTTCCTCCGCTACCATGGACATTTGGTATAGCGCCACAGCTGAAACAGGATTTGCCGCAAGAACAGAGAGCAAGATCTGCCTTGACCCGTCCTTGTCGCCAGCCTGATGCAGGTTCACTGCTTTTCGGATGGCGATGTCTTCTTTTTCAGGTGCTATCTCAAAGGCGCGTGAAATATCTTCGGTGCTTTGTTGCGCAAAGCCGATCTGCCCATAGGCCCGGGCACGCGATGATAGCAGATCAGCATTATCAGGATCAGTCGCCAATTTTTGCGTGGCATGATCGATGATCAAGCGCCAGTTCTGCCCTTTGAGCTGGATTTCGTCGATGACACGAACCAGTTCTTTGCTGTTGGGGAAACGCGCCAGCTTTTGTTCGGCATACGTAAGCGCGCGTGGGATTTGCCCTGTTTGCATCAGCGCATTTGCCAGATTTTCAACAAATTGCACATCGTCAGGCTTCATGCGCGATGCTTCGGCGAAATGGGGAATGGCTTGCTTGTACCGCTTCATCTCGGTGAGCACAAAACCAGCAATGGCTTGATAATCTGAATCCTTGGGGAATTTCTTGATGCCCAGTTGCGCCTTTTTCAGTGCCTGAGGCAGCTTTCCCGCCTCAAGGTCACTTAGTGCTTTGCTTTTGAGAGAGTTCGGGGTCTGTTGTGCCATTCGAGCGCAGGTCCCATGAATGAAATCTATTTAGAAAGTTCATTACCCAAGCGCACGCGTATTGCAATGGCTCATCAATGCGGCGTTCCGGTGTCACTGATGGCCGCTTGCTTTTCTTCTGCCGATAGGCGCGATAGACCGTTGGCATGACATTGAAATTCTCCAGTCTGGCACAGCTTTACAGCCACGAGTTTGATACGGTCATCGACGTGCGAAGCCCAGCTGAGTTCGCCGAGGATCACATGCCCGGCGCCATCAACCTTCCCGTTCTGAACGATGAAGAGCGTGCGCGGGTTGGCACCATGTATGTCCAGCAAAGCCCGTTTCTGGCCCGCAAGTTGGGTGCGGCACTGGTGTTTCGCAATGCAGCGGGTCACATTGAGAATCGACTTAGCCACCATGAGGGAGACTGGAAACCCTTGGTTTATTGCTGGCGTGGTGGTCAGCGATCCGGGTCCTTCGGCTGGATGCTGCAACAGATTGGCTGGCGTGCCGAGGTGGTTGAAGGCGGATACCGATCCTACCGCCGGATGGTGAAGCAATATCTTTATGATGATGCGCTGCCCTATCGGTTGGTCGCGCTGGACGGATACACCGGGACTGCCAAAACTGACCTGCTGGCGCACCTGCGGACGCTAGGTGTTCAGGTGGTTGATCTGGAAGGGTTGGCCAATCACCGAGGATCATTGTTGGGCGAAATGCCCGGCGGCCAACCCAGTCAGAAAGCGTTTGAATCTGCTTTGACCGCAGCTCTGGTTGAATTGGACGAGGCGCGGCCCATCGTGGTTGAGGCGGAATCGTCGAAAATCGGAAACCTGATCTTGCCACCCAGCCTGTGGTCTGCCCTGTGTTCGGCACCCCGAATTCAGATCAATGCGCCGATCGAAGCGCGCACGGCGTATCTGGTTTCGGCCTATGACGACATCTTGTCAGATAGAGAAAGGCTACGAGACCGATTGTCACCGCTGCGGCTTCATCGTGGCCATGATGTTGTCGATGGTTGGTTGGATTTGATTGACGCGGGGGATAAAAGGGCTCTGACTCAGGCACTGATGGAGCAGCACTATGATCCGGCTTACGCCAAATCCCGCAAAGCACAACACGCTGAGGTAATCGCCCAGATTGTTGCCCCGTCACTTGATGGCAAGGGGTTGTCAGCGACAGCGGAACAGATCGAAAGGATACTTGATCAGTTGTGAACGCGCAGGCCCGGTGTTGTGTTCAGGTGGCCGATCAGAGCAGCAGGATAGCCGACGGCCTGCAGTTGGGCACATAGATGTTCAGCCTCCTCGGATGCAACGGCTGCCAACAGACCTCCGGCTGTTTGGGGGTCGAACAACAGGCAAGCTTTGCCTCCGGTTGGAAGTTCAGGGGTTATGGAGCGGTTATCGGCGTAAATTGTGGATCGGATGCCCTGATCACTTAGTTCAACTGCACCTTTCATAACCGGGATCTGCGCCAGAGACAGGGTCGCGCCACATCCCGAAGCCTCACACATGCCCTGCAGGTGACCTGCCAGACCGAATCCTGTGACATCGGTCATCGCGTGGGCGCTTCTTAAGATGTGGGATGCCTCGCCTTGCGGCTGTATCATGTGCTCTAAAGCGGATACGACCAAATCTCCTTTTGCTTGCCCGGCCATTTCAGCGGCCATCAACACACCGCTGCCCAGTGGCTTTGTCAGGATCAAGGCATCACCGGAATTCGCACCGCCTAGCGTGATGGGTTCGGCTTCGCAAAGACCTGTCAACGTGAAGCCAATGGTCAATTCATCACCCATCGAACTGTGCCCGCCCACAATTTCAGCACCGGCCTGATGCATGACGGTGCTGGCAACCTGCATGATTTCGGCCATCGTGCGTTGCTGGAGTTTAGCGGACATGCGGGGCAGGATGATTGTGGCCGTCGCGGCCTGTGGCTGTGCGCCCATCGCCCATATATCACCAAGTGCATGAACGGCGGCAATTCGGGTCATCAAGGTCGGATCATTGGTGAAGCTGCGCAGATGATCCGAAGTAATAACCTGTCGTACACCACCGGTCTTCAGCAATGCCGCGTCGTCGCCAGGTAGGTGAGTGATGTCAGGCTTTTCAAGCCGCGGCAGTTCGGCCAGCGCGGTTTGCAGCGCTCTTCGACCGATCTTGGCACCGCATCCACCGCACATCGGCTTTTCTCCCAGTAACTCTTGCATCCCAGCAGTGTGATACCGAGGCAGAGTGGGGGCGGGCATTTGGGGCAGTTCACGAAATCTGTTCATGAAACGCTGATCGATGCGGTTCTTCCACTTCCACATGAGCGGTCCGCTGAACGAGGTTCCCAATCGTTCGGCAAGCGCAGATTTTTGGCCGAGCGAGATGAGCTTCAGGTAATCCTTTTGAGGCGCATACCGCCTCATCTTCCCGGCACCCAGTGCAGCGCGCAGATTGTCATACAAGATCGGTGCCTCGCGCACCGCGTATACCCCGGCTTTGGGACGCGGGTTATCTGAAAGGTGCGCACAATCACCGGCGGCAAAGATCGCAGGATCGCTGCATTGCAGGAACGCGTTCACCTGGATGAAGCCGTCTTGAAGCGCGAGGCCGCTGTTGGAAATCCAATCATATGGCCGTGCGCCTGCCGCTCCGGTGATGAATTCGGCAGCGATCTGATGACCGTTTGACAGATCAATTCGCCCCTTTGAAATTTGTTGAATGGAAGCGTGCTCAAGAACCTCGATCCCTAATTGCTTCATGGCCTGACGGATGGTTGCTGAGGCTTTTGGAACTGTTGCGGACAGGGCGGTTGCATTATCGATCAAAGTGAGCTTTGCCGTGCGCCCCTTGGCACGCAGGGCATGGGCCATTGCCATGACCAATTCAGCACCCGCAACACCGCCACCGATCACCGCGACCGAGGCGGGACCTGTCTTTGAAAGATACTCCTCCCATTGTGCGGCGAAGCGGCCAAGGGGTTTGGCGGGGACCGCATGGTCAGAAAACCCAGGCAAGGCAGGCATATCTGACGTGATCCCCACGTTGACCGAGGCAACATCAAACGCCACCGGCGCGCGTCCGGGAACATGGATTTGACGTCTGTCCGGATCGATCCCCTCAACTGTGCCCAATATTACCCGAGCCCCTGCATAGCGGGTGAGACGGACCAGATCGATATCAAGTTCCCAACGCTGATAATGGCCAGCAACAAAGCCCGGCAACATTCCCGAATAGGGCGCGGTAGGGCCGGGATTGATCACCGTAATACGCGCACCCGGCAACGGGTTCATCCCCCATTTGCGTAGCAGTAGCGCATGGGTGTGACCCCCGCCAATCAGAACCAGATCGCGGGTCAGGGGCAGTGGTGGAGTGTGCATTGTAACTAGTTCGCGCTGTGGTCCGGGACGTCTTCAACCTGCTCAACGGCGTGGGTGGCCCAAAGCTCATCCTCGCCCGCATCAGGCAAATCACTGGGCTTTTCATGTCGATGAATGTGCCATTTGGCAATGAACAGGGCCGTGATCGGTGCCGTCAGGAAAAGGAACAGCGTAATCAACAGCTCATGCAGTGAAAGTTTGCCCTCAAGCAGCACTGAATGTGCGATCGAAGCCAGGAGTACACCTCCCACACCCAGCGTTGTCGCTTTGGTTGGTGCGTGCAATCGCGACATCGGGTCTTTCAGCTTAATCATGCCAAACGAGCCGACAAAGCCGAATATGCCCGAGACGATCAGGAAGAAGGCAATGAGCAGTTCGAAGATGAATGTCATGCCGCCCTCACTCGATGATGTTGCCGCGCAGCATGAAGCGCGCATAGGCCACGGTTGAGACAAAGCCCAGCATTGCGATGATCATCGCGGCCTCAAAGAAAATCTCGGTTTCGATGCTCAGCCCATACAGTATCAGCAATGCGATGGTGTTGATCACCATTGTATCCAGTGCCAGTACACGGGTGCCCACGCCATCTGCAGTGATGATCCGCCAAAGGCACATCATGATCGCCGCTCCGAAACAGGCGAATGCAAAATATATCGCATATTCGATCATTCGAAAATCTCCTTAAGGCGGCGCTCGTAGCGGCTTTTGATCTGGTCGCGCACTTCCTCGGGGTTTGGCGCATCCAAGCAGTGTACCAGCAGATTGTGCCCTTGTGCGGACAGATCACAGCTAACGGTACCGGGTGTCATGGTGATAGTTCCAGCAAGTACTGTGATCGCTTCTGGCGTACGCAGTTCGAGCGGGACACAAACGAAACCAGGTTGGCGGTCGGCATCCTTTTTAAACAGGATAATTCGAGCGACTGCGATATTGGCCATCACGATATCCCACAGCACGACCAGCATGTACTCCACGACCATTGGCCAATTGCGCAGCTTGGGACGGTCAGGCCAATAGGGTTGCGTGATGAACGGAATAATGATCCCCAGCAATAGTCCGAATACAAGCGAGTTCAGCGACGGCGAATTCGCCAGTAAAATCCAGACGATCGTCAGAAGTACGGTCAGATGAGGGTGGGGGAATATCCGGTGTAGCAGCTTAATCATTCTTCCCTCCCCAGCACAGCCGAGATGTAGTTCTCGGGGGTAAACAACTGTTCTGCGGTTTTACTGGTGTACTGCAGTGCCGGGCCAGCAAATAGTGTGAGCAGTACCAGACCAAGAACCGCGCCAAAGACTGAGGTAAACGCAAGGGCTGCGTGTGGTTCAGGCGCAATTGCGGTGGCACCTGGTTCTTCTTCGGAATCTGGTTCAGTTGGCGGGATTGCCTGTACGTCGTGGCACTTCCAGAAAATGAGCGTGCCGGCACGGGCCAGTCCGACAATGGTCACGAATGATCCGATCAAGATCACAGCCCAGACCGCATTGGCATCCGGTGCCCCGCGCGAGGCGTCAAGAACAAGCAATTTGCCGATGAAACCGGATAGTGGGGGCATTCCTGCCATCGCAATGGCACCAACAAAGAAGAGGGCCGAGATCAGCCCGGTTTGCGGCATCAGTGCAGTCGGCGTGATGGCACCTCCACGACGTTCCATCACCATATCCGCCACCAGGAACAGCAAAGCGGTCGCCAGTGTCGAATGGAAGACGTAATATAGAGCTGCCGCCGTTGCGACCTCGCTGAACAGCGAGATAGCGATGAGCAATGTTCCCATCGAGGTAATGGCGCAGAAGGCAACCATCCGTGCGATATGCTGTGAGCCCAGAATGCCTACGGCACCAACCGCCAAGGTGACCAATGCTGCAGGTTGCAACCACGCACCAACCAGCCCTTCGGTTGCGGCAACGTCCGGCCCGAAGACCAGAGTATACACCCGCAGGATAGAGTAGGCCCCGACCTTTGTCATGATTGCAAACAGGGCGGCCACAGGTAGAGGCGCATTGGCATAACTTGCAGGAAGCCAGAAATGCAGCGGCAGCACGGCAGCCTTGATACAGAACACCAACAGCAGCAGAACGGCCCCAACCCGTAGCAGGGCGGTATCCTCGGGTGGAATTTCTGCGACCCGAACAGCCAGATCAGCCATGTTGAGCGTGCCGGTGACGGCGTAGATAGTTCCAAGCGCAAACAGGAAAAGGGTTGAACCCAGCAGGTTGTAGGTGACGTATTGCACCCCTGCCTTCAGCCGGACCGCTCCGCCTCCGTGTGTCATGAGGCCGTACGAAGCGATCAGAAGGACCTCGAAAAACACAAATAGGTTAAAGGCGTCCCCTGTCAGAAAGGCCCCGCAAACACCCATGAGCTGGAAATGGAAAAGGGCGTGGAAATGCTTGCCCCTATCATCCCACCCGGATCCGATGGCGTAAAGAACGATGGGCAGGGCCAGCAACGCAGTAAGCAGCACCATCATGGCCGACATCCGGTCCAATACCAGCACGATGCCGAATGGCGCAGGCCAATCGCCCAGCTCATAGACCTGGATTTCCCCGGTTGTGGCTTGCGCTGTGATGGTCAGTGCGATCCCCAGCAGCCCGACTACCCCCGCGACCGAGAATATGCGTTGCAAATCCAGATGATATCGCAGGACCATGATGATGAACGGGGCCAGGATCGCGGGCAGGACGATCGGCGCAACGATCCAGTGGTTCATGCGTCTTCTCCCGGTGCATCCACGCTGTCGCTCGCACTCATGTCAATATGGTCATCCTTCGAGGACAGATAGGCAGACAGGGCGATCATCACGATCACCGCGGTCATCCCGAACGAGATCACGATTGCCGTCAGAACCAGCGCTTGCGGCAGCGGATCGGTATAGGGCACATCTTCGTATTTGTTCAGAACGGCCGGGGCGTCCAGCGCCAAACGTCCTGTGGCGAACAGGAATACGTTCACGGCATAGGTGATCAGAGACAGGCCCAGAATAACCGGGAAGGTTCGGCGGCGCAGGATCAGGAAAATCCCGGCGGCGGTCATCACACCTACGGCAGAGGCTACGAGCGCTTCCATCAGGCCTGCTCCTTCTCATTTTCATCTTCCGGAGGATTGTCTCGCAACGGATTGATATCCATCGGGAATTCCTGCGCCATGCCCGGCTGCCAGGCGAACCGCGACAGGCTGTCGAGCGCCAACATCACCGCCCCCAATACGGCGAGGAACACTCCGGTATCGAACAGAATTGCAGTGGCCCATTCGAACTCTTCCAGAGGTGGCCAGTGGATATAACCGAAATCACTTGTCAGGAACGGGCGCTCATTAAACCACGCGCCTAAACCGGTGGCGGCGGCAATCAGGACACCCCAGCCGATCGTGCCGTGGTAGTAGAACCGTTGCCGTTCGATGGCCCATGTGTATCCGCTGGCCATGTATTGCATCAGATATGCGATGGCGACGATGAGGCCTGCGATAAAGCCACCTCCGGGCTGGTTATGGCCACGGAAGAAGATGTAGGCACCAACCATCAAGGCAATTGGCATCATTACCCGTGTGGCGACAACCATCATCAGAGGATGCGAGTCACCTGACTGCGGCCAGTGCGGTTTGCGGTTCAGCAAATAGCCGCGCACGTTGGTGCTCAGAACCGCTTCGGTCAGGGCAAAGATGATCAGGGCGGCAATACCCAGCACGATGATCTCGCCAAATGTATCAAAACCCCGAAAGTCGACGAGGATTACGTTCACCACATTGGTGCCGCCACCGCCCTTGTAGGAATTCGCAAGATGGAATTCCGAAATCGTCGGAAAGGCGAAATCCCGCATCATCAGCGCGTAGATCAACGCGCCTGAGCCGATCCCGGCAACAACCGAAATCGCTGCATCGCGCCAGCGCCGTGCGGCGCTGCTGTCCCAAGGCGTTTCGGTGGGCAGGAAGTTCAGCGACAGCAACAACAGGATCATGGTTACAACTTCAACTGAAATCTGCGTCAGTGCCAGATCGGGGGCCGAGAGATAGTTGAACGCCATGGATACGATCAGACCGACAACCCCAATCAACACCAGTGAGAGCAGGCGGTTGCGGTGAAACCACATGATGGCAAGTGTCGCCGCGACAAGGCAAATCCAACCGATGATGGGAATGATCTGGGCCGGGAGCGGCACCCTGGTTTCTATGCCTATCGTGCCAGTTGCAAAGGCGTAGTAACCGATGCCGACCGTGAAGGCGATCAGGATGATGGCATAGCGGCTGATCACGCCGTTGTGCAGCTCATCCGTGATCCACTGGCTAAGGCGGGTCAACGCGCTGATGACTGCTTCGAAGATCACCTTGGCCTCGGGGCGGGGCAGGGCATTCCAGATCTGCTCACCCCTGCGATGCAGGGACAGCAGGAATAAACCACCCAGTGTTGCTACCGCTGACATGTAAAGCGCGGGCGTGAAACCATGCCACAGTTTCAGCGAATAATAGGGCAGCTTCTCACCACCAATCACGGCGCTGGAGACAACCGCGACCAGTGGGCCGACGATCGCCGCGGAATAGAGGCCAATAAGGACCACCAGAACCACAAGGAACGCAGGCGCCAGCCACAACCCGATAGGGGGGTCATGCGGGTGAGCTGGATAATCTTTGCGTTCAGCACCCAGAAAAACATGCGCGACAAAGCGGAAGGAATAAGCGGCAGAGAACAGTGCGGCCAACAGCGCCAGACCGGGAACCAGATAATGCGAGTGCAGCCAGGTCGTATGCACCGTTTCTTCCAGCATCATCTCTTTCGACAAGAAACCATTCAGCGGAGGCAGGCCAGCCATCGATAGCGCAGCAATGGTTCCAATGGTGAAGGTGATCGGCATCAGGTGACGCAATCCACCTAGGCGCTTGATGTCACGTGTGCCGGTTTCGTGGTCAATGATACCAGCGGTCATGAACAGAGCGGCCTTGAATGTAGCGTGGTTGATGATGTGGAAGATGGCTGCCACAGCCGCGATCTTGGTGCCAAAACCCAGCAGCATGGTCACCAATCCAAGGTGTGAGACTGTCGAAAATGCAAGCAGTGCCTTGAGATCGTCCTTGAACAGCGCAATCACTGCACCCAACAGCATGGTGATCAGCCCGGTGGTGGCGACGATGTAGAACCACGCATCCGTCCCAGCCAGAACCGGCCACATCCGGGCCATCAAGAACAGACCGGCTTTTACCATCGTGGCAGAGTGCAGATAGGCTGAAACTGGTGTCGGTGCAGCCATGGCGTGCGGTAGCCAGAAATGAAACGGGAATTGTGCCGACTTGGTGAAACAGCCCAGCAGTATCAGGATCAGCGCGGGCAGGTAGTAGGGCGACGCCTGTATCAGTTCTTTGTTCTGCAGGATGACGCTTAGATCGTAGGAGCCAACGATGTTGCCCAGGATCAGCATCCCGGCGATCATCGCCAGCCCGCCTGAGCCGGTGACAGCCAGCGCCATCCGGGCACCTTGCCGCCCTTCGGGCAGATGCCTCCAATAGCCGATCAAAAGGAATGAGCTTAGGGACGTAAGTTCCCAGAAAATAAGAAGAAGTAATATGTTGTCAGACAGAACGATACCGACCATCGCGCCCTGAAACAACAGTAGATAGGTATAGAACTGCCCCATCGGATCTTCGCGTGACAGGTAAAAACGCGCATACAGGATTATCAGCAAGCCGATCCCTAAGATCAGCAGCGCGAACAGAAAACCCAGCCCGTCGAGCATGAAATTCGCGTTCAGCCCCAGCCCCGGTATCCAGTCAAATCGCGCAGTCACCACCTCGCCGCGCATGACGCTGGGAATATGGATCAATAGTCCCATGAGGGCGAGGAATGTGGTCAGCCCTGCCGCGGAAGCTGCTGCGTTTCGTCCTGCCCGGATCAAGAGGGCCGGAAAAACAGCTCCGAGGAAGGGAAGGGCCGCGATAAGGAATAGGGACAAGTGCGATACTCCGGTCTGGGCGGTCAAGTTAGTCCTGATTTTGTAGGGAAAAATTCCGAACTGTCCAGAGATTGGGCTGTTTTTTCGAAGAGATTGACCATTGCAAAGTTGTTCGGGGGGCGATGACAATATCTTGAACAACGCGCGCGAACAGGGGCGCGAAATGGTGGCGTGCTTGTGATATGACCCAAATTTACATCAGGAGGCGCAATTTGGCAGAACACGCGATCAAAACCCGTCGATGGGTCTTGCTTGGAGCAGGAACGGTGATAGCCGGAGGCTTGGCGCTCCGGGAATACCGTTTGATTCCACAGGATTACGCAGGACATCAGATCGCGGTTTCCACTGCCCACCAGCACGTGCGGCAGGGGGATATTGTTCTGATCGACATCCGTACCCCTCGCGAATGGCGCGCAACGGGGATCGGTGAAGGTGCCCATCCGCTCGACATGCGACGCGAAGATTTTGTGCCCGTTTTGGATCAATTGCTCGAGGGCGAACGCACCGCGCCGGTGGCATTGATTTGCGCGCGTGGTGTACGTTCTGCCCGGTTAAGCAACCAACTGACTAAAGCGGGCTTCACCAATGTCATCGATGTGCCTGAGGGTATGTTGGGGTCGGCTGCCGGACCAGGTTGGATTCGTGCGGGTCTGCCAGTCAATGATTACAAAGAGGATAGGTAATGCGAGCGAGATTATGGCTGGCTTTGGGCCTTGCCTTCACGGGGGAAACCGCTCTGGCCGTTTGCGGTGATCAAGATGAGGTTTGCAAGACTGATGCAGGCGCGTATCAGATCGAGTTACCGGCAGCTGACAATCCGCCGCTAGTCGTATTCATGCATGGCTACGGTGGCACGGGTACTGGGACACTTAAGAACAGGGCAATGGTCGAACCGCTGCTGAAACGAGGCTACGCCGTGATGGCCCCCGAAGGTTCCGAGCGGAATGGTCGTCAAAGCTGGAACTTCTTCCCTGGTTGGGACGGACGTGATGAGGCCGAATTTTTGACCGAAGCCGTTCAGGATGCGGCCAAGCGGTTTGACGTAGACCCCGGTCGCGTGGTGCTAAGCGGTTTTTCAGCGGGCGCATTTATGGTTTATTACCTTGCCTGCGCAGCGCCGGAAACGTTCTCGGCCTATGCACCGGTTTCAGGCGGTTTCTGGAGGCCGCATCCGGAGACTTGCGAAGGACCGGTCCGTCTGTTTCACACCCACGGTTGGACAGACAATGTGGTTCCGTTGGAAGGGCGCATACTGGGCGGAGGTCGGTTCCATCAAGGTGATATCTTTGCCGGATTGGAGATCTGGCGCGTTGCCAATGAATGCGTCGATACCAAACCCAGCGGGTTTTCAACCACTGGCCAGTTCATGCGCCGGAACTGGATGGGATGCGCTGAAGGAAGCGCGCTGGAATTCGCGCTGTTTCCAGGTGGACATACAGTGCCCAAAGGTTGGGCCGATATGATGGTGGATTGGTACGAGGGCTTACCCGGCAGTTGATTACTCTGCTGGGGTGACTATGCCCTTGCCTTCGATCAGGTGCTTCAACTCATCACGATAGCGCCGTGCTGACCGGGTGATAGCAGGCTCGCTGACGTCTTCGCGCATCCCGACCATACGGCGCGCAGCACCCGCTGATACGCCGCTCAGCGCCGAAAGCGGGATTGCCAGCGCAAGACTGATCGCGATTGGGGCCAACCAAACTGAGACGAGACCAGCAAGAATACCAACGCTCAATGCCACACCGCTTACGGTTTCAAGCGCGTGACACAAGATCAAGGTCCGCACCCCATAGCTGCCGCCATCGCGGGCCTGCGGTGACCAGCCTTTTTGAATGCCCAGAGCAGTCCGGAAAACCGCGATCATCTGCTGCACCATCAAAATCGGAGCATAGAGAACTGATAAAACGACCTCGGACAGAAATGAAGTAAAGAACTTACGGGTGCCGCCGAAATCGGAATATCGTACACCGCTGAGGGGCAGTGCGGCCACGCCCAGAACCTTGGGGGCCAGCAGCATTGCGTACATCACCAAAATGATCAGTACGTGGCGTGTTTCGGACATCTCAGGCCATTGCGGGAAAAGCGGATTATCGGGGCTGAAGTAATGCAGAACCGAGGCATCCTTGCCCTGGCCGATCAAAGCCCACATCACCAAAAGCGCAAACCATAGCGGCGACATCAGATATCCGACCGCACCGTGAAACATATGGAAGCGTGAGACCGCACGGAACCCCGTCGAACCAAGCAGTTTCAGATGCTGCAGGTTGCCCTGACACCAACGGCGGTCGCGCATGGCGTGGTCGATGAGGGTGGGTGGTGTTTCTTCATACGATCCGCGAATGCGTGGCAAAAAGCGCACGGCCCATCCGGCGCGACGCAGCAGTCCGGCCTCGACGAAATCGTGGCTCATGATCAGCTTGTCCTGCCCATTGAGAGATTTCAGCTTCGGCAAGCCCGCGCTGGAGGCAAAAGCGCTTGTGCGGATGATGGCGTTATGGCCCCAGTAATTGCCTTCTTGCCCGCACCAGCGGGCCAGACCTTCGGCAAATGCGATACCATAGACACCATTGGCAAATTGCTGCATCCGGGCGAAAACCGACTGCGCGCCGATCAGTTGCGGATAGCTCTGGATCAGGCCTGCGCCCGGATCACGCGCCAGCGCGTCGGTCAAACGGCTGATCGCGCGACCTGTCATCAAGCTGTCGGCATCCAGCACCAGCATCGCATCCCAATCCGCGCCCCAGCGGCTGACCCAATCGGCAATGTTCCCGACCTTGCGATCCGTGTTTGCAGGGCGGCGGCGATAGTAAAGTTCCAAACCTGGTGCCAAGGTTGTGCGCAATGCCTCGACACTGGCCTGTTCTTGCGCCGCAATTTCGGGATCGCGGGTATCGGATAGAATGAACATGGCATAATGGTGCTGACCGCCGCGTTGCTGCAGGTCTTCAAGCATTGTGCGAGCATTGCCCAGAACGTTCCAGGGCACCTCGTTGTAGACCGGCGTCAACAGCGCCACGCGCAGCGGCTGCGGACGGCCTTCGCGTTTGGGCTGCTCCTGACGGGACAGCGAAACCATGCCCAGCAACACGGTACAGACCGTGAATGAAATCCAGAAGAAGTTGAAAGAGATCAACGTTAGCAGGATACCTTCGACAAGGTTGATCCCCTCGGCGCTGAACCAGTCAGACATGACCCAGAGCAGGCCCAACGTCGCGGCCATTGCTGGTGAAAAGGCCAGCGCACGCCAGAATCCGGCAGATGGTCTCCGATCACTAGTCGGGGCCTGCGCATCGCGGAACCCCTGCGCAAAGTTCTGCGCGGGCATCGCCAGAGGGGCCTCGGGCGGCATGATATGAAGATCGCGGCTCATGAGGTCCAACGGTATAGCCAGACTTCAGAGGCCGGCTGTTTGTCTTTCAGCAATTGCGCGCGCAATTCGACATGGTTGCGTTCACCAGGTTCAAACGAGAACGCCAGTCGTAATCCACCTGTATCTGGATTACGCTGCAACACCCCGTCCGACGTCTCAGCATGAGGCGAGTCGACAAAAACAGTCATCTCCTCGGGGTCGTCAAACAGATCGCTTGGTTCAAAGTCGATCACGGCCAACCGTCCTTCGCCAAAGGTATTATCGCCCATGGCCGTATTGATGACCCGCGCGACGGGTGTGCGCTGAGGTTCTTCGCCCCAGATCAGGCGATAGGACATATCAACTTGGCTGCCTGCCGCGTACTGTTCCATCGGCCGCCAGTAGGCGACGATATTGTCATAGATTTCCTGATCTGCGGGTATTTCTACCAGCGTGACAGACCCCTTGCCCCAGTCCCCATTGGGCTCGACCCACAAGCTGGGGCGCTTGTGATAGTTGGCCTCAAGATCAGCGTAGTCTGAGAATTCGCGCTTACGCTGCATCAGGCCAAAGCCACGTGGATTCATATCCACAAAGGAGGCGATCTGCAGGCGGGTTGGATTGGCCAATGGCCGCCATAGGACTTCGCCCGCACCATTCCGGATCAGCAACCCGTCGCTGTCGTGAACTGCGGGGCGAAAATCATCGAACCGGCTGTGATTGGTCTGATCGAACAGGAACATGGATGTGCCTGGTGCGATGCCGACATGGGACAGTTCGGTGCGTGGAAACAGCGTTGCGCTGACGTCCATAATGGTGTCGTCACCTGGCGTGATTTCAAACCGGTACGCACCACTGACGCTGGGGCTGTCCATCAGGGCGTGGACCACCATGTTCCGCTGTCCCGATGCAGGCTTTTCGAGCCAGAAGCGAATGAAATCGGGAAATTCCTCCCCATCGGGATCGCCGGTTTTCAGCGCCAAACCGCGTGCCGACAGACCATATGCTTCATGCAAACCGATCGCGCGGAAATAGCTTGCACCCTGAAAGACGCAGAACTCGTCGGTTAACCCGGGCCGATGCATCTCGGCACGCAGGCGGAACCCCGAAAAGCCCAGCGTTTCATCTGCAGGCAAAGATGGAACGTCTTCGCTTTTTGTGAACATGTCCAGATCAAAGGCAACAGGTGTCACATGACCATGGTCGACGGTTGAAATTTGCACTGCGCGAGGGAAGTAAAGTCCGGGCGCGAAGAAGTCGACTTCGAACGGTGACTTGGTGCTGTACCAAAGGCCTTTTTCCAACTGGAAACGGATCGAGCGATATTGCTCATAATTCAGATCCTGCCATTCTTGCGGCACCATCTCGCGTTCTACATAAGGTCGGCTCGCCAGATCGCGCGCCATTTCGATAACTGTGTTGCGGTCAAAGGCGACCTCACCGCCGGTCGCATGAGCTGCCGGAGCGAGGATCAATGCCGTTGATGAGGCGAGGAAAGCGCGGCGTGTAAAATTCATTTCTTAGTCTTCCAAGGGTGTGACTTAAACCACGCGGCCAGATAGGCCACGCCGATGATCATGGCAAAGCCAATCATGTTAGCGACAAAGACACTGGCAACATCCCGCCCACTCAGGTCCAATCCGACGCCGATAAGTCGTGCTGCAGCCATGGAAAATACAAAGACCGCAAGCGACTGCTGCCCGACTTTGGTGATGACACTCAGCAGGAACTGCCAAACCTTCGCTGCGGCTCCCTGACCGGTGACGATCAGGCGATGGCCATGCTCACCGGCAACAACCCAGCCCAGATAGGCCAGTGAGAGGAAATGCAAATATCGGAAAAGGCCAAAGTCTGTCTTGTTGCGGAACTCTTTGGTTACCGGCCAGACTTTGCGGATTTCATCAGCGAGATCGGGTGCTGCAGCATTTATCCAGGTAAAAACCTTCCACGAACCAAACGGCATCGAGAAGATCAGGAATAATGAGGCCGCCCAGATCAACGTTTTTGAAACCGGCGGGGCGGGAATCCAGCCGCGCATGAACGCGAAGCCAGTGAAGAACAGCAATTGCCAGCCAAACGGGTTGAAGAACCATTGCCGGTCCGACCAGGGCTCTGCAGGCAGATCAAGGTAATCGTATTGCGCGATCAGCCAGATCGTGACCGATGCCAGCGCGACTGCCCAGAATCCGATGCGATAGAGCCCCATGAACAGCGGCATCATCGCAAGCACCACCAGATACATCGGTAGGATGTCAAAATAGTTGGGCACATAGGTCAGAGTGAACAGTCCCACGATCTGCGGTGCAGGGTCATTGAAGAAATGCTGCAGGTTCAGCGACGAGATATAGTTTTTCTCGAACAGCCCGCTTTGGTTCAGCGCTGCCATAGTCATAGCGACGAAGAAAAACAGACAAATATGCGCCCAGTAAACCTGCCAGATACGGAACGAGACGCGCGCGGTGCCCATCAACCAGCCCTTGCGCATGAACGCTCCGCCAAAGGCGATGGCCGAGGCCATGCCGGAGCAGAAAACAAAGATTTCGGTTGCATCCGAAAACCCGAACCGAGCAGGAATCCACTTGGCCCAAGGATCGTTCGGGATATGGGCAATAAGGATGATAAACATCGCGATACCGCGATAGAAATCAAGGCGCGGGTCGCGCGTGCGGGCAGGGGTGGCGGTTTGAGACGCCACCGGAGCAAAATCAGAAGCGGGCGATGCAGTCGCCATACGGTTTCTGTCCTTCTTGGTCTTTTTTATTGTTCTTATTCGGCGGGGACGCTTTGTGCGTCGCCATTGTCGCGTGCGGCCTCGATCAATGCGCGGCGGGCGAGGGCATAGTTGTCTTCGCCACCGGAGCGCTTGGCGCGGCGGTCGTCAAGAATGCGCTCGACAGCATCCAGACGGCCGGCGCGCAGGCCTGAATCAATTGTGATGCGCTCGAATACATCACGTTGGGCGTGGCTGCCACCAGCCAGCTGCATTCCACCACGTGCGTCTGACAAAAAGTCAAAGGCTTGGCCATAGAGGCCTTCGCCAAAGGCCTCAAGGCCTTTGGCCGCAGCTACGCCGGGATCAGACATGCGGATCGGCGTATCGCCCTGGTTACGCTGGGCATCGCTCTGGATGCGGTGCAGTATTTTGCTGGTCGCATCCGAACGGTTGTCGCCAGTCAGGGCCAGCAAGTAATGCAGGTCGGCAAAGATCAGGCAGCCGTCTTCGGTTCGGGCAGCGCTGAGATCGGCCAGTTCTTCCCAGCGGTTGCCGACATCCACCCCTTCAAGCTCTAGCCGGGACAGCAGCGAAGTCGCATTCGAGATATCGCGGTAATCGTCGGTCTTGTCCTGACGGATGTGGTGATCATACAAAGCCATCACTTGATCGACCTGACCCAGATCCAGATGCATCAGCGCCTTGTGCCACCACACATGATAGCGGAAATTGTTGCAATGCGCCCAAGCATCCTCGCGCCCCGCAAGCCAGTCAAGGCCCAACTGAGCATTTCCCGTCATCTCATGCACATGCGCGACGGCGTGCAATCCCCAAGCATCGTCGGAAACCATCCAAAGAGCCTGACGCCCGGCGATCTCGGCTTTCTCGTAGGCACCCGTTTCCTCAAGAGCAAATGAATGGCAGCCCAGCAGATATCCACGCCCAGCGTGGTCGGGTTCGTAAGCGGGCATCACGCGCTCAATCGAACGGCGCATACCTTGCGAATCTCCCAAAACGAACCGAGTGGCGTGGCTGAGTTTCATCGCCAGGGTGTCCGTGGGATGTGCCCGAAGGATCTCTTCGAATTTGTGTATCGCTTGAGTGGGGAGGTCAGCCATATACATCGCCAGTGCCTCGACATACAGCTTTTCACGGTCCGAAACCGGCTGACGCTCCATCGCTGCATTGGCTGCGGTCAGCGCTTCGGCCGCGACCGCGATCATCTCGCGGCGACCCAGCAGGACCATGAACAGACCTTTGATCGCGTGACCCAGGGCAAAGTCCGGCTCAAGCTCCAGCACCTTGCCCAGATGCTGCGGCGTTACGGCTGCGTGCGCCATGAACCCAAGGAGAACACCATCCCACGCCTCGACGCTTGCGGGCTGGGTCAGGGTGTTCATCTGTCCAAAGACGTCTTGTTTCATGCTTGGGTCCAATCTGATTGCGGCATTCTATAGTGTTTGATGTAACAGAGTGTGCCGCGGGGTCGTAACAGTATCGACCCTGCTCTCGAATTGGTGAAAACGCGTGTGTGGAAAACGCGAAAAAAACCGCCGATTCAAGGGCATGTTTCAGCAACTTGCCGCCTAATCAGGCAGAGTGTTTCAATCTTCGAAGGGATTTTCTGCGTTTAGAACAGCTTGTGTGTCAGCGCCACAGACTGGAGGTGCACTGCGATATGTTACAGGTGTACGGGACAGGTTCAGAGGGTTTCCGATCAATTGCACCTCACCGGGTGCAGCCTGCATGGTGACCTGCATCCGCCGGGCAGCGACCTGATCTGAGGTGAAGACCTGATCAAGTGTTTGCACAGGACCAACCGGTACTTTCAATTCTTCCAGTCCTGCAATAACGCGGCTGGTATCTAGCGCCTGTACGGCGGGGCGAAGGATTGCATTCAATGCGTCACGATTTTCAAGACGGGCAGGATTGGTGGCAAATCGCGGATCGTCAGCAAGCTCTGGGTGTTGGATGAAATTGCAGAATCTTTTGAACTGGCTGTCGTTTCCGACCGCAAGAATCACGTGCCCGTCGCTGGTTGCATATACGTCGTAAGGGACAATGTTTGGATGCCCGTTGCCGCGCCGTTGAGGCACATTGCCAGAAGTCAGGTAGTTCACGCCTTCGTTGATCAGCCAGGCCACTTGCGAATCCACCAGCGCTAGGTCGACCTGCTGACCCTCACCAGTCAGATCGCGATGCCGCAAAGCCGCCAAAATACCGACGCAGGCATACATGCCGCACATCACATCGGCGATGCCAACGCCCACCTTCATTGGTGCGCCTTCGGGATCTCCAGTCAGCGACATAACCCCGCCATAGCCTTGTGCCATAAGGTCATAACCGGGTTTCGATGCGTTCGGACCGGTCTGCCCGTAACCCGAGATCGAGCAATAGACTAGGCTGGGAAACTCTTTGGACAGGGTGGCGTAGTCGAGCCCGTATTTCGCCAGCCCGCCTGGCTTGAAGTTCTCGATCAGGATATCCGCATGAGACGCCAATCGTCGGATTTCCGCTTGACCTTCCGCCGAGGCGATATCCAAAGCGACCGATTTCTTGTTTCGATTGGATGACATGAAATAGGCGCTCAGATCCGAGCGGTTACCATCCGCATCTTCGACGTAGGGAGGGCCCCATTGCCGCGTGTCGTCACCTCCGGTCGCGGGGTTTTCGATCTTGATGACGGTGGCTCCCAAATCACCCAGCAGTTGCGTGCAGGTCGGGCCAGCCAGAATGCGCGACAGATCCAGTACCTTGACGCCCTTAAGGGGTCCTTCAGATGCGGCCATCATATCCTCCACGGTCGATCTCCGCAGCAATGACAGTGAATTTGTCGGCTTTCAACGCCTGATCCAGCGCTGCCCGCAATTCGTCGCGGTTGCGCACCGTATGACCGTACCCGCCAAAGGCGTGCCCCATGGCGGCAAAGTCATGGCGGTCGAAATCGACACCTCGATTGCCCATCTGGCGTTGGCGTTGCTTCAATTCGATTAGGGCAAGGCTGGCATCGACAAACACAAGAAAGATCGGGTTGCCGCCCATTTCGGCGGCGGTCGAAAGCTCTCCGGCGACCATCAGAAACCCGGCGTCGCCCGAGAAGCTGATCACGGGGCGGTCCGGTTCAGCCAGTTTCAGTCCAATCGCCATAGGGACAGCGCACCCCATTGTGCATAGCGCCGAAGACTGGATCAGCCCGCGCTCCTCTGAACACTCCCACATCTGGCTGATCAGAATGCGATGGGCGCCACTGTCGGCGGTGGCGAGTGTCTCAGTTGGTAGCACTGCACGGGTTTCCGCGATGATCGCCGCCGGTCCCCAGTCTTCATCGGTTGGGAAGGCTTCTGCCAGTGCTGTCTTGACTTGATCCGGTTCACCATTCGACCAAGTCTTGCGAGCGGGGTTGCCCTTGGCGATGGCCTCAAGTGTTGCGCTGGTGTCCGCCACCAAATTTAATCCGGCCTGATGCATATAGTGATCGTTCACTACAGCAGCAATGTCGATCACTCGCTTGTCTTCCGGGTCCCAAATCTCGCGCCAGCCAGGGCGCATTTCTATGGGGTCATAGCCCAAGCATAGCACCAGATCAGCTTGTTCCACCAACGGGATCAGATGCTTGTCGGCCAGCGGCGAAAGACCCGCCCCACCCAGACATAGCGGATGATCCTCGGGCACCACCCCCTTGGCCTTGTAGGTCGTGACGAAGGGAATGTTGAAATGCTCCAAAAACGCCCGCACGACACAGCGCGAGTCGTCATAAAGAACATCGAGGCCAATGATCGCCAAGGGGCGTTCGGCCTCGGCCACCCAACGGCGGGCCTTTTCCAGACACTCAGCGCCAGGTGCGACGGGTGCGACTTTCGCGAGACGACGGCGTTTAACCCCCGATACGCGCGTATCGGCCACCGAGATTGGCACATCGATGTGCACCGGACCGGGGCGCGGCTGGTTCGCAAGCGATACCGCCTTGTCGGCGATGATATCGGCCCCGTCAGCAGTTAGCATGAATGTGCCCTTGGTGATCGAGCGGTAGACTTGCGAGTGATCCATCACCTGATGAGTGTAGGTCAGCGCTTCGTCCGCATCGACGCATCCGGTCAACACGATCATCGGAACGCGATCCTGCAATGCGTTCGCGACCACGTTGATCCCATTCATTGCGCCCGGGCCAAGCGTGGCCACCAGAATCGCAGGCGCACCATCGCGATGATGAACGGCTTCGGCCATGAAACCGGCTGCGTTTTCATGTTTGGTCAGATGAAAGGTGATACCTGCGCTTTCCAGTGCATCCACCAATGTCAGAACCTCGCCACCGGGCATTCCGAACGCGTGGCGGCATCCGGCCTCGAAAAGGCGTTGTGCCAACAGATCCGCAGCGCGGGGGGACAGGTCCTGCATCAATCAAGCTCCGACAAGTTTATCTTTCAGCAGATTGCGGAGGACGCGCCCGGACGCAAGCAGCTTCACGTCAGTGTGACTATTTGACGGCGCGTTCCGCCACGGCCTGAAACTTTGCGTCTAATTCGGCGGCAATCTCGCGCAGCGCCTCACCGCCTTCATCCGTATATGGGGCGAACACAAAACTTGGCGTTTTGTAGGACAGGGTCGCAGTGCCATCCTTTTCCTCGGTCACGTAGAAACGGATGGGCGCTTCGATCATAGCATTGGTCGAGGTTTCAAGGACCCGAACCGCGTAGTCGTTGTTGAATGCGCCGATCACCCGATTGCCCGGAATGGTAATGCCGCGCGATGCCGCTGCTTTGGTCGGCCCAGCTTGTGTCACAACGATCAGACCGTTTTCCTTTACCGCGGCCTTTGTGTCTTCCACGAGGGTCTCATAGCCTTTTCCGCTGGAGTAGACCGCCCATCCGGCAAGAGGTTCGATGCCGTCGGCCCACGCAGGCATGGCCAGCAGGCAGATCGCAGCACAAAGCGCCCTCATGTTCTATCCCTTCCTGTTGATTGGAGAATAGATGACAGAAAAGCGCTGAAACGGGGCTCACAATCCTGTGCGCGCGTCAGGCCGTAAGTTTCTTCAGCAGATAGATATCCATGATCCAGCCGTGATCAGAACGGGCTTGCGCGCGCGCGTCCAGAATGTCTTGCGCCACATCCGCCAACGGGCCTTTGATCAGAATCTCTTCTTTCATGCCCACATATGCCCCCCACCAGATGTCATAATCGGCCATCTTTAGGCTTTGGAACGAGCATTCGCCATCCAGCATAACAGCCACTTTTGATGCCGTTTCAGGCCATCCCTCATCGCGTATGCGGCGGCCGGTAGTCACGATATAGGGTGCGCCCAGATCATTGATCGGGATCGCATGGGCCGCAGTTAACGCCTGCAACGCGGTGATGCCCGGGACAACCTGGACTTGCGGCTGCGGGTCCAGTCGAGCGGCGATCCTGAGCGAACTGTCATACAGCGACGGATCACCCCAGATCAGCAACGCGACCTTCTGCGCGTCGGGGTGGGCTGAAATCGCCTCATGCCAGCGCAGGGCAATTGCGTCGTGCCATTCGTCGACACCTCGCAGATAGCCGTCATCTGCCCGACGTTTGGGAACGTCGAAATAGGCGATCCGCGGAGATTTTTCGGTGACCTGCGCGATGATGTCTTCGCGCAAACCGGCCAGATCAGCTTTGTTCTCTCCCTTACGCGGGATCAGGATCAGGTCTGCAGATCTGATCGCCTGCGCGCCCTGAAAGGTCAGGTGGTCGGGATTGCCGGTGCCGATCCCGATCAGTGTGAGATCATACATCTTCGAACTCCACCAGCGGGCCGTACAGGATCAAGGCGGGAGCAGTGCCTATCTCGGTGCGCAGTCTGTCGGAAAGCTCTCCGATGGTGGAGCGATGTAAGGATTGCTCGGGGGTTGAAACGGATTCGGCCATCAAGGCAGGTGTGTCCAGCGGCAGGCCATGCGCGTTCAGCGCTTCGACAAGCAATGGAAAAGTGCGCTTGCCCATGAATACGACCGTTGTCGCGCCAGAATCAGCTAGGGCGGGAAGATTCAGATCGGCAGGCAGTTTGCCACTCGCGTCATGCCCGGTGACGAATTGAACACGACGCGCAGTCAGGCGCCGGGTCAGAGGAATTCCCGCAGCCGCAGCCGCCGCGACTGCCGAAGGGATGCCGGGAATGATCTCGTATTTGATACCGGCGGCCTGCAACGCGACCAATTCTTCCTCCAGTCGGCCGAACAATCCTCCATCACCGGATTTCAGCCGCACGACATGCTGGCCGGTCTGCGCATACTCCACCAATAATCGGCTGACGTGATCCTGCTTGGGCGAGGGGCGACCGGCGCGTTTACCTACGCCCACCAGATCAGCGTCGTCACGTGCATGGGTCAAGATCGGGCCACTGCTGAGATCATCAAACAGCACCGCATCGGCCTTCTGCATCCGGTCCACGGCCTTGAGCGTTAGCAGCTCCGGATCACCCGGACCGGAGCCGATGAATGAGACAAACCCGGTCATACCGTTGCCTCCGCGATCAGGTGAAAGAACGTACCGGTGACATTGCCGCGTCGCGATCCTGTCTGAGGGCCTTCAGCCCCTTCGGCATCGAAGACCCGCGCAAGAGGAGCGTCAGGTTGCTCGATGATCGAGGAATAATGGAACTCATGTCCGCGCAGCGCGGTACCTGTCGCAAAGCCGGGCATCGGAGCCAAAAGTTCAGCCCTACGATAGCCAAGGTTGAATTTGCGCTTTTGGTATGAGGTTTGCAGACCCAACAATCCCGCCATCTGATGTGGGGTGCCATCTTTGTCGACCAGCACTTTCCCCAATGCCATGTACCCCCCGCATTCACCATGCACGGGCCGCGTTTCCGCGTGTTTCCGCAGCCCGGTCAAGAAGGTATCGGCCGCAGCTATTGTTCCCGCATGCAGCTCAGGATACCCCCCCGGCAACCAGACCAGATCGGCATCAGCGTCTGGC
Organism: Ruegeria sp. AN6; assembly: GCF_056540425.1. Classification (NCBI taxonomy): domain Bacteria; kingdom Pseudomonadati; phylum Pseudomonadota; class Alphaproteobacteria; order Rhodobacterales; family Roseobacteraceae; genus Ruegeria; species Ruegeria sp. AN6. Next base: position 29,524 of record NZ_JBQFWR010000007.1, on the reverse strand, counting down.
GCTTCATCGGCCAGAGGTGAAAAGGGCAGTATCTCTGCACCCGCGCTGCTCCACCCTTCCAGAAGATGCGGATAGGTAAACGAAAACGCTGCATCTCGGGCCAGAGCGATCCGCTGCGCCGGGGGGGCCGGCAGCGCGGCCGACGATGGCCCAACGGGGCCCGAGGAGGCCGCCTTTTTGATCGCTTCCAGATCAACATGTTCACGCAGGAACGCGGCGTAACCGGCAATTGCGGTTTCCAGATCAGGGTGTTCAACCGCTTGGATTAAGCCTAGATGCCGTTCGGGCAAGGTAAGATCGCCTCGGCGTGGAAGTACCCCCAGAACCGGTAGTCCGGCGCGCTCCATGCCCAAACGGGTCAGTCGTTCGTGGCGAGGGCTAGCACAGCGGTTCAGGATGACACCGGCAAAAGGCAAATCGGGGTTGTACATCCGAAACCCAAGTGCAGTCGCCGCCGCTGATTGCGCCTGTCCTCCGACATCCAGAACCAAGACGACCGGCCATCCCATACGCAGCGCCGTTTCAGCGCTTGATCCATGTCCCAGTTCTCCGGGTTTGGCGACGCCATCAAACAAACCCATCGAACCCTCGGCCACTACGATGTCGGCACCCTCGGCTTGCGCGGATATCGCGCTTAGCAGCGGATCTCCCATCGCCCAGCTATCCAGATTGAACGAAGCGCGGCCTGCCGCAGCGCGGTGAAAGGCCGGGTCTATGTAGTCGGGCCCGCTTTTGAACGGCTGCACGGTCAATCCGTCCTCAGCCAGCGCCCGGAGCAACCCCAGCATGACCGTGGTTTTGCCCGTGCCCGATGACGGTGCGGAAATCAGTAATCCCGGGGGGTTAGTCATCGCCGTGGCTCCAGCTCGACCACGGGCTATCGGCGCTTTGAGGGCGATAGCGACGGTCGTAAGTTTTTGAATACAAGCAGCTTTCGTCAAACCCTTCACCTGCGAGCGCCGGACCAACCATTATCAGTGCGGTGCGCGAGATGCTTTCGTCCAGCGCCTCTTTCAGCGTGGCCAGAGTCGCGCGGATGATCCGTTCATCCGGCCAGCTGGCGCGGTAGACAACGGCGACCGGGCAGTCCGCACCATAGGCAGGGGTCAGGTCGGCGATGACATTGTCCAGATTTCCGATCGACAGGTGAATGGCCAGAGTAGCACCTGTTTTAGCAAAGTTTTTCAGCGTCTCACCTTCAGGCATCGAGGACGCGCGCCCAGGCGTCCGGGTCAACACCACCGATTGCGCCAGTCTCGGAAGGGTGAGTTCAGTTCCCAGAGCAGCAGCTGCGGCGGCAAAAGACGGGACACCGGGCGTGACGCTGACCGGGATTCCCATCTCTTTCAGACGTCTGATTTGCTCTCCCATCGCGGACCAGACAGAGAGGTCCCCGGAATGCAGCCGCGCCACGTCTTGCCCGGCTTTGTGCGCTGTTTCGATCTCGGCCATGATCTGATCCAGATCCATCGGAGCCGTGTTCACGATCTTCGCGCCGTCGGGGCAGTGGCTCAAAATCTCCTCGGGAACCAATGAGCCTGCATAGAGGCACACCGGGCAGGAGGCGATGATATCGCGCCCGCGCAGAGTCAGCAGGTCCGCGGCACCCGGTCCGGCGCCGATAAAATGAACGGTCATGGTTGTCCTCCAATGGCGACGGCGCAGGTTGCAAGCCGGTCGTCCGAGATTTGTCTGGGTGAAATCAGCCGCGCGCCATACCCGGCGGCAGCAAGAGCGGATGCTTCGGCCACGCTGCCGGTGCCGTATGTGGCACGACTGCGGGGCGAGCAGGTGAGGGTACGTTGCCCGGCAAGATCATGTGCCGGGACGAAATGAATCGGCAGCTCAGTTGCCTCTGCAAGTGCGACAAGTGCGGCATGTCCGTCCTTGTCTGCAACGGTTGCCAGAGCATCGACTGTTTTTCCTGTCGAGGCCAGATCAAAGGCAGCGCGCAGACTGGCCAGCGTAGCAGAAGACGAGAATCCGAGCCCGGCGACGATCATAACGTAAGACTCCACTGCACAACTGGGTAAGCAGATTTCCAACCCCGCCGTGGACCAAGCGCAGCAGCTTGCGCCAATTCGATACGCAACAGGTCTCCGCCCAGCTTGTCGTGCCACGCAGCCAGCAAGGCTTCGCTTTCCAATGTCACTGCGTTGGCGACAAGCCGCGTACCGGCGCGGAGATTTGCGTGTAGCCAGTTCAACAGCTCCGCGCTCAGGCCGCCTCCGATGAAAACGACATCTGGTTGGTCAAGGTCAACCAACGCCTCAAGTGCGAAACCATGAACGACCCGCAACCGATCCTGCCCCAGCGCATCGGCGTTTCGGCGAATGCGCTCGGCCCGATCTTCACGCGGCTCGATTGTCGTTGCAGTCAGCGTCGGATCGCACATCAGCCATTCGATGCTGATCGAACCGGTGCCGCCGCCAATATCCCACAGATGTTCTCCTCTACGCGGGGCAAGGGTCGACAGGGTCAGTGCGCGGATAGGGCGCTTGGTGATTTGCCCGTCGGTTTCGAAGATATCATCAGGCTTGCCCGAGGCTTTGGGAAAGGCGCGCCCTGTGCCCACGACGTCCAGCCCGACACAGACCGGATGTTCGAATGTTCCCAGCAGCGCTTCGGTCAGCGACACGCTCCGCGCGCGTTCGCGGGGGCCGCCAAGCGCCTCCATGACATGCAGGGTACAATCGGCAAAACCAGTCTCGCCCAAATACGTTGCAAGTTCAGCCACCGCTTTTCCATCGCGCAGCAAGAGAATGGCACGGAGGCCCGGTGCCAGGTGTGGGCGCAAACGGGTCAGGGGGGCGGCGTGCAGTCCAAAGGTTAACGTGTTTTCAAGCGGCCAGCCGAGCCTTGCAGCGGCTAGCGAAAAGGTCGATTGACCGGGCAGGGCAGTCCATTCGGCGGCATCGAAATTTCGCGCGATGACGGAACCGGCCCCGAACCAGAACGGATCACCCGAGGCCAGAACAACAGTTTGCCGACCGCGTAATCCGGTCAGTATCGGAAGACCATCGGCAAATGGAGCTGGCCATACAATCTGTTCGGCGTTGCTTTTGGGAATCAATGATAGGTGGCGAGACGGACCCATGACGATCTCGGCACGATCCAGCACTTGACGGCTTGCGGCGGAAAGGCCATCCAGTCCATCTTCACCCAAACCCAATACGGTTAGCCACGGAGTTTCAGACATGCCCAACCTCCTGATTCTTGGCGGGACGACCGAGGCAAATGCTCTGGCAAAATCCGTTTCCGAACAAGGTATTCCGGCCACGTATTCCTACGCGGGCCGTGTCGACACGCCACGCCCGCAGCCCGTTCCAACACGCGTGGGCGGTTTCGGAGGAACGGAGGGGCTGGCGCGCTACATCCGCGATCATGAGATCAGCCACATCGTAGATGCTACCCACCCCTTTGCCGCGCTGATGAGCCGAAACGCTGTGGAAGCCTGCGCCTCGACCGCCACTCCGCTGGTGGCGCTGACGCGGCCTGCCTGGGTCGCTCAAGATGGCGACAGTTGGCAGCATGTTCCGGACATCGACGGTGCCGTCGACGCGCTTTCCGGTCCCGCTCAGCGCGTGTTCCTTGCTGTTGGTCGCATGCATCTTCAGGACTTCGCTGCCCAGCCTCAGCATCACTATCTTTTGCGGCTGGTGGATGTGCCTGAAACCGTGCCGTTGCCCATCGGCGAAGTGGTTGTCTCGCGCGGTCCGTTCACCGTCGAAGACGACCAGGCGCTGATGCAGCGTCACGGAACGCAATTGGTTGTGTCCAAGAACGCGGGCGGCATCGGCGCGCGCGCAAAGCTGGATGCCGCAAGGGCGCTGGGTCTTCCGGTTCTGATGATCGACCGTCCGCTGTTGCCGCAGCGGACTGAGTTCGAAAAGGTTTCGCAGGTCTTGGACTGGCTGGTTCATACCTGATCCTTGTCAGGTGTGAATCTCGGCGTGTAAACGATCGGCGCGCCGTCGCGCTCGATAACGCGGGTCAATGACGAGCCGATGATCACGACGGTCTGCATGTCCGCCATGTCTGGCGTGGCCTCGGCCAATGTTGAAATCCGCAACTCTTCATCCGAACGCGACACTGCGCGGGCGAACAGGATCAGGCGTTCTGGCTCACATTCCTCGCGAAGGATTTCCAGTGTTTTTACAAAGCCTTCCGGGCGTGACTTCGAGCGTGGATTGTAGAATGCCATCGCGAAATCCCCCTGTGCGGCGAGACGCAGGCGCTTTTCGATCAAGGACCACGGTTTCAGATTGTCGCTGAGGTTGATGGCGCAGAAATCGTGCCCCATCGGCGCGCCCGCACGGGCGGAAGCGGCCAGCATCGCAGTGATCCCCGGCAGTACGTCGATCTGAATGCTTCGCCATTCAGCGGGACCATTCTCCAAGGCCTCGAACACGGCAGCGGCCATCGCGAACACGCCTGGGTCTCCGGAGGAAACTACCACGACACGCTTGCCCTCGGCCGCCATCCGTAATGCGTGCTGCGAGCGGTCGATCTCGACCCGGTTGTCACTGGCATGTAGGGTCAACCCTTCACGCTCAGCAACGCGTGCGACGTAGGGGATGTATCCAACAACATCCGTCGCCTCGGCCAGAGCAGCGGTAACCTCGGGCGTGACCAGAGCTTCGTCTCCCGGTCCGAGGCCGGCTATTTTGACCCAGCCACTCATGGGCGACGGCCCTGACCGTGAACCAGGATGATCGAGAAATAGGGTGTGATACCCTCGCAATTGTCCGAGAGTTTGCAAACCCGCTGGTTGGGCATCTGGGCGTATTCGACGATCCATGCGCGGTCATATAGATCGGCCCGTTGCAAGGCGCGTTTTACCTTGTCAAAGTTGCGTCCGATCTTCATGACCACCAACGCATCGGTTTGGGTCATGCGTTCGGTCAGCGTGTCCTCGGACAATGTACCGACCAGAACCGTCAGGACGTCATCACCCCAGGTTATTGGATCGCCAGTAGCGGTCCAGGCACCGGACATTCCGGTAATGGCTGGTACGACCTCGACCTTAGATATATCCCGTAATCGATTGTAAAGATGCATGAATGACCCGTAGAAGAAAGGGTCTCCTTCGCACAGGACCACGACATCCTCACCATTCTCTGTCAACGACTTCAGGTGCGCGGCGCAATCCTCGTAAAACACGGAAAGCAGCTCGTTGTACCTCGGGTCCGTCACCGGGATTTCGGTTGTTACGGGATACTCCATCGCAAACTCGATAGCGTCGCCGGGGATCATTCCATTGACGATCTTGCGGGCCTGTCCCGTGCGGCCCGGCTTGCGGAAGAACGCTACGTGGCGCGCATTGCGCAACAGGCGGTCTGCGCGGACGCTCATGAGATCCGGGTCGCCAGGGCCAAGGCCCACGCCGTAGATCTTGCCCCCGCTCATTCCGCGCGACTCGCGATGGCGTTGATGGCAGCAACGGTGATTGCACTGCCACCCAAGCGACCTTTGACGATGCAGGAGGGCACAGGCTGCGCTTCCCACAAGGCGTCCTTTGATTCGACTGCGCCGACAAAGCCCACAGGGCAGCCGATGATGGCGGCCGGGCGTGGACAATCTGGGTCTTCCAGCATGTTTAGCAGATGGAATAGCGCAGTCGGAGCGTTACCGATCGCGACCAGCGCGCCGCCAAGATGCGGACGCCACAACTCTAGCGCAGCGGCAGAGCGCGTGTTACGCATCTCAGCGGCCAATGGGCGCACGCGTTCGTCATGCAGAGTGCAGATTACTTCATTATCCGCAGGCAGGCGGAAGCGGGTCACACCTTCGCTGACCATGCGCGCGTCGCACAGGATCGGTGCGCCATTTTCCAGCGTGGTGCGGGCAGCTGTGACGAAGCCGGGCGAGAAATGCACGAACTCCTCCAGCCCAACCATTCCAGCGGCATGGATCATGCGCACGGCCACTTGCTCTTCATCGGCATCGAACCGAGCGAGATCGGCCTCAGAGCGTATGGTGGCAAAGCTCTGTTTGTAAATCGCCGCGCCGTCGGTTTCGTATTCATAGGGCATCAGGTGAAGTCCATGGTCATAAGTGTTTCTTCGGTCAGGCCGCGTTGGCAGGGCTCATCCCCTGCACGACCTTGTTTGACAAGATCAAATCGTCCATTGCATCCCACTAAGGTGACATCCGCAGTGCCCATCCGGGCGCAGCCCTTTGCACACCCCGAGACATGCAGAGATCCGGGCACTCGAGCCGCCAAAACGCGCGCGATCTCTCGCGTTTCCACTTGCGCCTGCGGACAGAACGGCGTGCCAGGGCAGGCGTCGGTGGTCATCAGCGGGTCAGTACCGTCTGTGACGAAGGCTGGTGCGGGAGTATCTGCTCCGCCTTCCAGCAGGATCAACCGCCACGGTGTAACTCGCAGGGCAGATGCACCGCTGCTCTCGATCAGTTTCGAGAGCGGGCCTGCGGGCAATTGCCCAAACGTCGCGCCCAAAAGTGTTCCCAACTCGCAAGCGCCAGGCTGTAGCAGGGTACCTATTGGGCCGGGCGGGCTGCCTTGCCATTCGAGCGGAAGGTCTTGCGCAGAGATCACGCGGGCCATTCGGCGTGTCTCGGGCGTATAGGTTTCAGAGAACCACTTTGCCAGTTCGATCAGTCGATCGATGGCATCGGCTTCAGAAACAGACCGCCCGGTCTCAGCACCGTCAGCACGCAGAATCAGGTCGTTTTCGCCGGTTTCCACGCGAATGTCAGCCGAGTCACCGGCTAACAGGCGCTCGGGTCCAGTATCAATTGCAAATCCGAACTTGGCGGGCAGCGAGGGCAACTCTGCTAGGCGGTCAATCAGATGCTGCGTTAGTCGCGCTGTCAGATCACCTGCACGGTAGAGCGGTGTGACCAAAATATTCCGTCTGATCTCGATGCCGGGCTCGGCATCGAGAAGGTTCAGATCAGACAGCTCGGCCAATAGCGGCTGGTGGTCGGCTTCCTTGACGCCGCGCAGTTGCAGGTTCGCACGGTTGGTCAGGTCAATAGTGCCATTGCCGAAACAGTCGGCCAATTCGCACAGACCCAAAGCCTGCTGAGCGCTAAGCCGCGCCAACCGCGGGCGTACGCGCAAGACCAGCCCATCGCCGGACATCATCGGGCGATGGGCGCCGGGGCACCAGCCTTGGACGACAGGTTTGTCGGTGAGAGCGCTCATCCCAGACCTTCCAAACCGGCACGGATCGAGTTTCGGCGCGTATTCCATAATCCAGCATCCAACAAGGCGCGGAAACGGTCTTGCATCGATTGATGCGCACGCGGGTTCGCCTCTTGTAGAAAGGCATCGACGCCTTCGTCGCCAAGCGTGGCTTCATGATAAAGATCGAACAGATGCGGCGCGACGGTGCCAGACAAATGTGCAAACGAGGCCATGTGATCAAGGGTCGCTGCAATCTCGGCCGCGCCTCGAAAACCATGCCGCTGCATCCCCGCTATCCATCCTGGATTGGCGGCGCGCGCATGAACCACGCGGCTAATCTCTTCGGGCAAGGTACGGGCGCGTGGATTTTCCGGGTTGGTATTGTCCAGGTGATAGAGCTGAGCGTTACCACCGGTGATTTTCTTGGCGGCAGCAAACCCGGCCTCATGCGTGGCATAGTCATTCGCCAATAGCAGGTCGGTCTCGGTCAGGTCCTGGAGGTGTACAAAGCTGTCAGCATTGGCGACACGCCGCGTAATGCCATCGACGTCCTTCGTGATATGCTCACCTTCCAGTGCAAAGGAACTGGCATCTAACCACGCCTCACCCGCCTTTGAGCGGGCCTCATCGGTGTAGATTTCGGATAGTTGGGTCATGTTGACGCCATAGCTGCCGGGGGCCGGTCCAAAGACCCGTGCTGCCGGTTCCTGACCGGCATAAGGGTTCCAATCGGGCGCCTCATCCCGTTCAGATAGCGCCCGTACGGCCTGACCAAAAAGCGCCGAAAGCGTTGGGAACACATCACGGAACAGGCCCGAGACCCGTAAGGTCACGTCCAGACGCGGACGGCTGAGGTCGGTGATCGGCAGCACTTCGATGCCCGAAACACGCTCCGAGCCTTTGTCCCAAATCGGTTTCACACCCAGCAAGTGCAGCGCCATGGCAAATTCCTCGCCTGCGGTGCGCATCGTGGCCGAGCCCCACAGGTCGACGATCAGCCCCTTAGGATAGTCGCCTTCTTCCTGCAGGTGTCGACGCACCAACTCCTCTGCCAGCTTGACGCCTTGAGTATAGGCCGCACGCGTGGGCACAGAACGCGGGTCGGTGGTATAAAGATTCCGCCCAGTAGGCAGCACGTCTGAGCGCCCGCGATAGGGAGAGCCTGAAGGTCCGGCTTCGATTCGTTTGCCAGCTAGCGCATCGACCAGAGCATTGCGCTCAGCTTGGGCAGAAGGCGCGGGGTTGAAATCACCCGTCACATCTGGAACCCGTCCAAAGATGTGCAGGCCGTCGCCGAACTGACTTTCCTTGATATCGCAGACAAATCGATCAATGCGCGTGATCGCCTCGGCGATGCAGGTGGCCTGATCGAGGCCAAGGTCGCTTGCCAGCCCAATGGCCTGGGCCTCGTCGCGGATATCTTCCTGTAACCGGTCACGGCGCTTGGGGTCCAGACCGTCCGCGTTCGAGAACTCATCCAGCAGTGCTTCCAGCCGAACCATGCGATCCGGCGTACCACTTTCTTTCATCGGGGGCGGGATATGGCCCAGCGTAACAGCGCCGATCCGGCGCTTGGCCTGCGCAGCTTCGCCGGGGTCATTGACGATGAACGGGTAGATCACCGGCAGATCGCCGATCAACACCTCGGGCCAGCATTCATTGCATAAAGCGACCGATTTACCTGGCAGCCATTCCAGCGTGCCATGGGCACCAATATGGATCAAAGCATCCGCGCCTATCCCTTTGCGCAGCCAAAGGTAAAAGGCGACGTAGCTGTGACGAGGCGTGCGCGAAAGGTCATGATAGTCATCCTCTCGCAGCTCTGGCGTGCCGCGTTCTGGCTGCAGCGCAACCACAGCGTTGCCACGCCGAAGGGCCGTGAAATGGAATGCTCCATCTGCGAACGCTGGATCGTCCTCGGGGTCTCCCCAGACCGTCTGCAGATCGGCGCGCAATTGATCGGGTAGCTCTGCATGCGCCATCAGGTATTCCTGCAATGACCACGAAATCCGGGCGCCCAGCAGGGTTTCGGCAATCGGCTCGGCCGGTGCGGTTGCGTATCCTTCGTTCTGAAGATCGGTCAGCATCGCTTCGGCAGAAGCGAGCGCATCAAGGCCAACTGCATGCGCCATCTGCCAGTCCTTACCCGGGTAAGTCGACAGAACCAGCGCCGGTATTTGATCCGAATTGGGCTTTTCGTGCAGGACCAGCCAACCAGAGACCCGATCGATGACAGCTTCGATCCGGTCAGCTTCAGGCTGGTGGGCAAAACGCGAATATTCCAGATAAGGATCGCGCTTGCCCGGTTCTTTGAACGATACGATGCCCGCGTTAATCCGCCCGTCGACCTCGGGCAGCACCACATGCATAGCGAGGTCGGCAGGCGAAAGCCCGCGTTCCGCCTCGGCCCAGGCTTTGCGGCGCGAGGTCGCGAGGGCGACCTGAAAGACGGGCACATTGGCAGCATCCAAGGGTGAAGTGCCTGATGCGCCCTTGCCCGAAAAGGAGGTGGCATTGATGATCGCCGAAGGTTTCAGCGCCACGATCGTCTCACGTAACCAGTCTGCGGCGGTTGGCGCTTTGAGCGACGGGGCGAACAGGCCAATGGCCTCGAATCCACGCGATCGCACACTGCGGATCAAAGCCGCGATTGGGGCAGTGTCGGCAGAGGTCAGGTAGGCCCGGTAAAACGTGACAATTATGCGTTTTGCATCGCCCGAAAAAGCTGTGTCCGCCGGTATCACGCCACGATCAGGGCACCAGGCGCCGTAATCCGGTATGGTTTTTGCCCCCATCACCGGACCGGCATATAGTCCCGCCGCCAGTGCCATCTGCGCGAGTGCGGCCTGCGCCGCAACCTCTCCGCCGGTATCACACAGATGCGCCAAGCGCCGCAGGGTTGAGACGGGCAGGGTGGAGTACTCATCCAGCCGCGTATCTTCGCGCCCGTCCGCAGGCAGGACAGCCAGTGCGATCCCCTTGGCCTGTGCCAGTGCCAGAACCTGCTGCAAGCCGTAAGACCAATATGGCACGCCGCCAATCAGGCGGATCAGGACGCCTTTGGCCCCCTCAAGCGTCTGTTCCACATATGTGTCGACTGACAGGGGATGTTTTAGAGCTGTTAGGTTGGCCAACCGCAGGGTTGGCATGCGCCCGTCTGGCCCGCCACCGCGATGCCAGCCCGCCGCGAAAGCGCCAAGGTCACTGTCAGAAAAGGACAGCACCACCAAGTCCGCCGGGCTCTGGCCCAGATCGGTTGGGGTCTCGGTTTCCTCTAACCCGTGGCTTTCGCGGAAGACGACGTGCATGAATCTTACTCGGCGGCCTCGGTCACACCCACAAGGATATCACGGATTTTGGCCTCTTTGATATCATCATGCTCGGCGATGACCACAAGGCGCGAGCGGCGCTCTTCACCAGGTTCCCACGGGCGGTCATACTGATGACGTACCCGCGAGCCGACGGCCTGTACCAGCAGGCGCATGGGCTTGCCCTGAACCGCGGCATAGCCTTTGACGCGCAGGATGTTCAGTTCCTTTGCCAGGCGTTCGATCTTGGCGACCAGATCCAGCGGATCAGTCTGTTCCGGCAGTTCGACGATGATGCTTTCAAAATCGTCATGCTCGTGATCGTGATGACCATCATGATGGCTGGGACGCGCTTCCATGTCGTCCTCGGCGGCAGCTTCAAGGCCCAAGACAACGCGCACGTCCACGACACCTTCGGCGACTTCGACGACGGGTAGGGGGCGAGGGGCTTCGGCCGCGATGACCTCTTTGGCTTTGGCGACACCTTCGGGACCGGCCAGATCCGGCTTGGTCAGCAGGATGATGTCGGCGCAAGAGATCTGATCTTCAAACACCTCCGATAGTGGAGTCTCGTGGTCGATCGACTCATCGGCAAGGCGCTGGGCGTCTACCGCTTCGACATTGGGTGCGAACCGACCAGCAGCAACAGCTTCGGCATCGGCCAAAGCGATCACGCCGTCGACTGTGATTTTCGAGCGAATGTCTGGCCAGTCGAACGCTTTGAGCAGCGGCTTAGGCAGGGCCAGGCCCGAAGTTTCGATCAGAATGTGATCGGGGCGCGGCTCCAAGGCCATAAGCGCTTCGATCGTGGGAATGAAATCGTCGGCCACAGTGCAGCAGATGCAGCCATTGGCCAGTTCCATGATATTTTCTGCTGGGCAATCCGGGATTGCGCAGGATTTCAGGATATCGCCATCGACACCCACATCGCCGAACTCATTGACTACAACAGCCAAGCGCTTGCCTTGCGGGTTCTGCATCAAATGCTTGACCAGCGTCGTTTTGCCCGAGCCCAGAAAGCCGGTGATCACGGTGACGGGCAGTTTTTCGAGATTGCTCATTTCAGCGCTCCAATCGGGGGAATACGGGCCGCGCAATTCTTGCGGAAGTGTTCGGGGCGTTCACGCCATTTGACCAGCCCGTCCTCGGTCTGAAGGTACTTGGTGGCACCTTCAATGATGGTTTCGACGTGATCGGTTTCGCTCAGATGTTTATAGACGAATGTCCATCGATCAGGTCCACCACGCAGCACGATAGAACAGCCCTCATCGCAGTTTGAAAGGCATTCTACTGCTTTCAAGGTGATGCCTTCGGGCAGGTCAGCCTGTTCTAGCGCTTTGTGCAGCAATGTGCCGGGGCGTTGGGCGTCGTCTTCGACGGGTAGGCCGCGACGACAGGTGGTGCAGACCAGCAGTTCGACCGGTGTGGTGTCGGCCATGTCTCTCATCCCCCCAAATCCTCTTCGTGGGGGACGGGGTTTCATGTGGGCTGATTAAAGCCCCACACCGGAACACCCCGTCCGGTTTCATCTTCGGGCGTTGGCAGGTCTCCCGGCTTGCGGATGTCAGAGCGGTGCTCTGTCGGATGTCCCGCCTTCCCGGCATTCGCCAGTGGCTTGGGCACCCTCTCCGGTCACGGTCGCGGGGGCGGCTGCGTTTGACGGAAATTCCGCTGACGCATTCCCTTTTCATCTGCTGCTGCAGACACCAACACTTGGCTCTTGGGACAGCATTACCCCCCTTGTCAAGCGAGTCTCGCTCAACAGTGCGTACAGGGGCAAAAAAGCGACCTCTGAGGGTCGCTGGACGGCATGACTTAGGTCAACGGGCGTGTTGGCATGTGCATCGAAAGACGAACAGGGAGAGCGTCATATGAAAGTAGGCTTTATCGGGCTGGGAAACGTGGGCGGAAAATTGTCGGGCTCGCTGCTGCGCAATGGGATTGACCTGACCGTTCATGACCTCAACCCTGATCTTGTGTCCGGTTTTGTCGCGCAGGGTGCGAAGGCAGCTGAAAGCCCCGCCCAATTGATGCGTGATTGTGACGCTGTGATTACCTGTCTGCCATCTCCTGCCGCCTCGGACGCGGTAATGCAGGAGATGCTGTCCGAAGTGACATCCGGTAAGATCTGGATGGAAATGTCCACCACCGACGAAGCGGAAGTAAAACGATTGGGTGCTTCGGTGATCGAACGTGGGGGGGCTGCAGTTGATTGCCCGGTATCGGGCGGATGTCATCGGGCGGCTACGGGCAATATTTCGATTTTTGCAGGCTGCGATCGGGAAACATTTGAGTGCATTCTGCCGTTCCTGACGACGATGGGGCGCCGCGTTTTGCACACAGGCGATCTGGGATCGGCCTCAGTGTTGAAGGTGCTGACAAACTATCTGGCAACTGCAAATCTGATCACTTGCGCCGAGGCCTTGGTGACCGCAAAGGCTGCAGGGATGGATCTTGGTACGACCTATGAGGCGATCAAAATTTCGTCGGGCACATCATTTGTGCACGAAACGGAAAGCCAGGTGATTCTGAATGGGTCCCGCGATATTTCATTCACCATGGATCTGGTCAAAAAGGATATCGGTCTGTTTCAGGAGGTCGCCGACCGCGCCGGGGTGCCGCTGGAGATAAACCCGGTGATGATGGAAATCTTCGACGACGGAATCGCTCGCTACGGTGACCGGGAACTTTCCCCTAACATTATCAAACGCCTTGAGGAAGCTACAGGACTGGATATCCGTGCTCCGGGGTTCCCCGCGGAAATGCAGGATGATGAGCCGGAAGAGCCGGGTTACGAAGTGGTTCCTCAGAATCGGTAAAACATAATGTGCTGATGTTCATGAAGAGTTTCGTTTGATGATGCCACAGCTATCTGCGGTTCGGAGGTGGCTATTCGGATTGTCGCGGGAAAGTTCTGATGAAGTCAGCGGTTAACTCAATATTAGTTGGCGCTGAATGCAAATTGAGTTCCATCATTTTCATCAGACCCCCTCCCTGGAGGGGCCGAGGTGCGGTAGCCAGTTATTCCTGGGACTTGCTTCGTTGGACAAATTTCGGAGGCTATTCTAAACAGATCAACAATAGTCCGATAATGGCACAGGCAAGAGTTTAACTTATGGGAAACGAGACCTTTCTCATCGTGACGACGATGAAGAACGAAGGGCCATTTATGATCGATTGGGTGGCTTACAACCGCGCAATCGGGTTCAATGATATCCTGATCTATACCAACGACTGTTCTGATGGCACAGATGTCATCGGTGATCGGATGCAGGCCTTAGGCTGGGCGCATCATGAGCGCAACAAGGTTGGACCACGCGCTGCGCCCCAGAACCGGGCTTTTACCCGATCTCGCAGTCATCCAAGCTATCAGTCCGCAAATTGGATCATGAGCCTGGATGTGGATGAATACATCAATATCCGTTTGCCTGAAGGCAATGTTCAGTCACTGGTAGAGGCAAGCGGTGAAGCTGATGCAATATCGATCTGTTGGCGTATGTTCGGAAATGCCGGCTTAAACGACTTTGTCGATCAACCTGTCCCTGAGACATTCTTTCAGGCGGCCACCGAAGACGGCTACCCGCATCACCGGACAAAAGGTTTCAAAACGCTATTCCGAAACAACGGCAAGTTCAGCCGGTTTCGCGCCCACCGTCCTCGGATCAATCCAGAGGACGCCCCAAATCCCGACGCACCGTACGAAGGGGTATTGTGGAGAGATGCAGGCGGAAACCTCTACCCGGCAGATCAGGTGAAATGGAAGGCGTGGCGCGGATTCAGCCATGAATTCGCGCGTATTCACCACTATGCAGTGCGAAGTACCGATAGCTTTCTTGTCAAACGTGAACGGGGCCGTACCAACCATGTTGGCCAGGACCAAGGTCTGAAATACTGGCTTGTTATGAATCACAACGACGTCGAAGATCGCTCGATCTTGGGCCACATGCCCGCCATGCATGACATCAAAGCCGAGATGATGGCTGATCCACAGTTGGCCGAACTTCACCACAAAGCCTGCGAATGGCATAGTACAAAAGCCGCAGAGTTGAAGGCCAGACCTGATTGGCTCGATTTGGTTGAGGCCTTGCAGAATTCTCATATCGGAGAAGACGCCCATGGCTGAAACCGTATCCGCCGAGGACCGCCGCAAGAAACAAGCCCTGCAGCGCGAGCGGAAAGATGCGCTGAGGCGCGAAATGCTCAGGACAATGCCGCACGGAAAGCTCAGCATCGAAATTGGCGTCTGGCGGGGCGAGTTTTCGCGGATATTACTCGATGAATTGAAGCCTTCTAAGCTGTGCCTCATCGACCCATGGGGCGTGCAGCCCGACGCAGATGGTGGCGCATCTTTGGCCGGAGCGCGTAGCCAAAACGATATGGACCGCATCTATGAAGCGGTGAAAAACACATACGCCTCTGAGATAGCGAAGGGTCAAGTTTCGGTAATTCGCGATTTTTCGGTTCCTGCACTGCGCCTATTCGAAGATCAGAGTATCGGTTTCGCCTATCTTGATGGCGACCATTCATATGAAGGGGTCAAAGCGGATCTGGATGCGGTATTGCCGAAGATGATCGAAGGCGGTGTCATCATGTTGGATGACTACCATCGGAGGGGATGGTGGAAAGATGGTGTGATGCGTGCATTCCACGAGTTTTTGGGCGCAAACTCGGCGGGCTTGCGTCTTAAGGCGATCAAAGGCGCTCAGGTCGCGGTTCAAAAGCTATAATTAATGAAACCAATTTCATATCGAATTGAGGATGTTGGCACCCGAGAAGGACCTACAGAAGATGGCGCCACTTTGGTTCAACCGCAGGGCTTGCAATGACTGACAGGATCGTTGTCTACACGACAATGAAGAACGAAGGCCCGTTCATGATTGATTGGGTGTCCTACTACCTGTCACTCGGCATTGACCATTTCCTCATTTACACCAACGATTGTGATGACGGCACCGATCTGATTGCAGAACGGCTCGGGGATCTGGGCATTGCAACCCATGTTGATAATTCGGTCAAGCCAAAGCAAAGCCCGCAGAACACGATGCTCAGGCGAGTTCGTTCACATCCGAGGTTTCTTGATGCGGACTGGACCTTTTCGCTGGACGTTGATGAATATCTGAACATCCGCCTTCCTGAACCCTCCATGCACAAGTTGCTGGAAAAGTTACAGGAAACCGCAGGAGAGCCTTTTGATGTTGCCTCTTTTGCCTGGAAACTATTCGGATGCGGAGGCATTGAAGATTTCAGCGATATTCCAGTGGCTGAGCAGTTCTTTCTTTGCGATACCGAGCAGGGCTATTATTCGGGCGTTGCGGGCGGGCTGAAGAGTATAACGCGCAACAACGGGTTATTCACCCGATATGGTCCGCATCGCCCCAAAGGGGTTGCGCCTGAGCGCATGTCCGAGATCAGATGGGTTGATGGTGGCGGGCAACTACTTGACCCCGAAGCTGTGACCTGGCGTGCCACATCCAACTACCGCCATGATTTTGCGCGTATCCATCACTATGTGACGCGTTCAATCGGGTCGTTCATGGTTAAACGGGATCGGGGTAAAACCAATCATATTCACGATGATCAGGCCGAATCCTATTGGAACAATATGAACGCGAATTTGGTTGAGGACCGGTCGATCTTGCCGCTTTGGGAAAAGGCTGCGGTAGAGCGGGAACGTTTGATGTCTGATGACCAACTGGCGTCCTTGCATGCCGCCGCGTGCTCTTGGCACGCGCAGAAAATTGTCGAGCTAAATCAAAGACCGGATTGGGTGGAATTCCGAGAGTTTTTGCACCGGTACAAGACCATGGGCCCCGGTCGCTGACGCATCTCAGGGCCGTAAGAAGTCTTGACTGGGCACCATTGAAAGACGCTGAGGCACAGCTTATTGGCCGCACTGTCGCCAGCGTTAGCGCTCTTGGGGTCTATCGATCAGGGATGCAATACGGCACCGAACAGCGGGAGCGTTCCAACACATGGGAGACAAGCGCAATCCTGACAGAAAAATGTTTCAAGTGGTCCGATATCAGTCCGTTTCCGAAGGAGCCGCCGTTGGTAGTTGCACAGGGTTGAGTGGCCGGCTGAGTAATATCGCGAGTAGTTGCTTCTTCTAACAATTCACTGCACGACAAACGACACAGTAACCCTCGTCCGCCTTTTATCCTCGTCCTGTATGGAGAGTCGCATCGTGTGCCGCCCAATCGGCAGTTCAGCCGAACGTGCGAGCAGGCGCGAACCTTCGACTGAGGCGTGCTTCATTATTCGTTTGGTCACATTGATCCATGCTGGACCCATACGATAGTCGATCCGAATTGACGACAAATCAACTGCCGTATCTCCTCTCGGGCTAATGTCTACATCAATATTGACAGGCGACTGGACAATATCCTTTTTGGGCGAATTGAAATTTACGAAGGGGCCATCGGATTGAGTAACGGTCAATCCTCGGTCTAGAGACTCAGTAATTTTAGGTTGATTGTCGAGTTCTGCCATTTCATCTGGAGTAAGCAGGTAGAACGCTTCTTGCTCGCTATTTCGCGGAAGAAGACTCCAAACGGAAAAGGCCAACACAAACAGTATTGCACCAATCAACAACCATCTCGCACGCACTACCCACACATACATCACCTTAAGCAAACCAGAATGAAACGAGACTATCACACAACGAGACAATATCTCAATTTGCGGGACTTGGTCTGAAATCGAGTCGCCCAATTGTAGAGGAAAATGGGCATTGCGCATGGAATCACACGGCAAGTCTTGCGGCGCGATAAAAGCCCAAATCGGGCTACATTTCCCCTATGTGACCCCGAAGAACAAGCATTTGTATCGCTCGGTCTGGGAAGGTCGTGTAAGCTATTGAATTCTTTTGGAGGCGAGTACCAATTTCGAACCCGCGTAAAGGAACTCTATTTCTTAATAAATAACAATTTTTTAGTGAAATGTTGGCGGTACGTGGGTTTGTGAATGTTGCGGGATTGTTGGTTGAAATTGTTCATTGGCTTGTCTTCGCGGTCGATATCGATTGTCGCATGATGGTGCAACACGAGGGGAAGCGGCACAGGCTTGCCTAAGTCCGCTGATTGGGATGCGGGTCGGTTGATCAGTCGGATATGAGAGTTGGATGCGGAGGTAGCTCACCGACCACGAGGCAAGGAGATGGCGCACTGGCTGATGCCGGCACCGGGAATTGGGCCGCTCGTTGCCACTGCACTAGTTGCCCTCTCGTTCCCGAACAGGATTCTTCGCCAACATCTAAATTCATTGATCCTCGTCAAGATTGGAAAAGGTATGATGTGATACAGTTGATGCCAAAAATGGGGGCTATCATGAAAGAATTAGTCGAGATTGGAAGAACATTTGTTCAGGCAATGCGTGATCGCAGGGGCCTTGCAAATGTTGATGAAATGTATGCCGAGAACGCTCAATCCATAGAAGCGGTTGTGCCTCCGGTTCGACAGTTTCGCATTACCAAAGGCCGTGATGCTATCAAAGGGAAAAGAGAGGATTGGCTGGCAGCTCATGAAATCATCGAACTCGAAGTCGATGGCCCCTATGTTCATCCCCCAAACCGCTTCAGTGTGCGATACAAGGCTAAGGTAACGCAGAAGGAGACTGGGCAACGTATCGCCCTGAGCGAGATTGCTGTTTATTCTGTGGCAGACGGAAAGATTGTATTGGAAGAGTTCTTCATGTTGCCGAAGTAGGAGCGGCAACCCGCAATACTGACGTAGTGTTGGTTTCATCCGCACGCTGGAAGTGTGGCTTGTAAGTGCTTTGACGCGATGGATGGACAATTGGGCATTTGTTTCTACCGCGTGATGCTTGGCCTGGACGTCTGACCGGTAATGCGCCTTGTTTCATTCGCAATGCCGATACGACCGGGATGTCTTTTGACGCGATACCGAGGACGCTTGGTTGCGCAAGATCAAGGTAATTAGATGCATTTTTTGCGATAATGCTGCCTCACCCCAATCGCACCAAAGGAGGAGGATCAGAAAATGCTTGAAGACAAAAAAAACCCGCGACTGTTTGCTGGAACACATCCGCTATCTGATAATTTTCGACGCGAAATGGAATCCATGATGTCACGCTTTTTCGGGGGCGCAGCGCCATTCCTGCCACTGGAAACAGCCGCGCAACGCACGGGCTTCCCGTCGTTGGACATGACGGGTGCGATTTCGCCGGCGATTGACATCCACGAGACGGATGCGGCGATAATTCTCACCGCTGAATTGCCGGGCCTCGAAGAAGACGATGTCGAAGTCGAAATCAAGGACCGCAGATTGACCCTACGAGGCCAGAAGAAGGTCACGCATGATGACACGGGCGATCTGCGCGTTAGTGAGAGAAGCTATGGCAGTTTTACCCGGACAATGACGCTGCCTGATGCAGTCGATATCGAGGAGATTTCCGCTGCGTTCGACAAAGGTGTCCTGCACGTCACGATGCCAAAAACCGAACCTCAGGATCCCAGCCGGAAGATTAAGGTCTCATCGAAATAGGCGCAATGGAGGCGCACGCGCAACCATCATGGTCCGGGCAGCATGCGCGGACCCTTGGTGTTCTTAAAACGAGCACATTATTGCCCACCATAGCGGTTTCACTGCTGGGCATGATAATGTGCCAATAGCGCTGGAGAACTGAGATGGACGATGCGGACGCCTGACAAAAGCGATGTGGAAAGTGAAACGGGCGATGTCCGTGCATTTCTGGAGAGCTTGACGGGGCCGTCCCGCGGAACCGTTACCTGGCTTGTCGGCAACGCTTTGGCTGCTTCGGTGGGTCCTGATCGTATCCTGAAGTTCAGGCGGAAAGAGGATTTGCCCCCGCATGACGAAGACGTGGCGACCATTCAGTGGTCGCAAGGCGGTTACACGCTAAACGCGTTGCCCGGCCGGGATATCTGGGTCAACGGTCAAAAAACCGCTTCTACAATTCTAGGGCATGGCGACATGATTGAATTCGGTGAAGAGGGCCCCATGTCGCGCTACAGGGTGTGTGACCACTCATTCCCTGCACATCATACGGTCGAAGACATAATTAGTGACGCTTATGTGTATACGCGCTCCAGCCGACGACCCTTCGCCAGAAAAATGTCCGGTGCGCTGCGCGAAGGCGGGCGTCGGCTAACATCACAAACCACGGTTTTGTTCAGGGTTGCCGTTATCGGTGTGCTTCTTCTGATCTTTGCCTTTGGCTATTTGCTTTTTCTGAACGACCGGAAGTTGGCGGACAGCCTTAAACAGGAATCTCTCAAGATCGAGGCGGTTGCCGTGATGCTCGCGCAGACACGAGAAGATGCATTGACGGCGGATGATCTGGTCGCGCTCAGAGAGGCGTTTGACAACCAGGTAATTTCCACCGAGCAGCGCCTTGGGACATTGGAAGACCGTGCAGGTGCGTCCAGGCGGGTAGTCACGGCCTCGACGCGATCCATTGCCTTTATCCAAGGGGCCTACGGATTGCGACAAACCGAAAGCGGTAAATTGCTGCGGCATGTGCTTGGCCCGGACGGGGAGAAACTAAAAACTCCATTCGGGAAACCATGGATTGAACCGGATGCAACAGGCGCGCCGGCAGAGTTTCAGTTCACCGGAACCGGGTTTCTGCTGCATGGCACCTCTCTGTTGGTGACCAACCGTCATGTCGCCTTGCCCTGGACTACCGGGGATCGGGCGCAGGCCCTTAAGGCCGCAGGGCTTGAGGCCGAGATACTTAGTCTGCTGGCTTATCTGCCAGAGCAATCCAAGCCAATGGAAGCGGTATTGCTTAGGGCAAGCAAAACGGCCGATCTGGCGCTTCTGTCCGTTGATGCGAACCGTGTTCAAGGACTTGGGCTTTCGCTGGCACCTGACCCGCCGCGCGCAGGTGAAGAAGTTTTCCTGCTTGGATTTCCAACTGGCCTCAAGGCTTTGATTGTGCAGGCCGGGCCGGACTTTCTGAAAACGCTTGAGAGCGATGGCACCGTCGATTTCTGGACGATTGCAAAACACCTTTCAGAGCAGAACAAGATCCGGCCTCTGGCCAGCCGTGGGATCGTCGCCCAGACCAGCCCTGGTGCGGTCGTTTATGATGCGGAAACCACAACCGGCGGAAGCGGCGGACCTGCACTGAACCGAAACGGCGAGGTGGTTGCCATCAATGCCGCGATCTTACCGGAATTTGGCGGCTCGAATATTGGCGTTCCGGTGTCACACCTCAAGACACTTCTCGATGAAAGCGATTGATCCGCATATTTAATCGCGTGTCTGATAAGACGAGTTTTGCACAAGAAAAACCACAGCCAGAGGAACGATAACAGAGATCAAGGCCACGGTAATCAGCAAGTTCCCCAAGTGGCTATAGTCAGCGACGGAGGCAACGGTACCCGTTCTGGGATCGGTAACCGAGCGGGTAACGGTAAAGATCTGATTCAGGTATTTTGTACCGAGGCTGCTTGCTGACAATGCCATGTTGGTGAACGACGCCATGACTGCGAAAAAGGTAGCTTTCAGATGTGGTGGGGCGTTGCGCGCGATCCAGGCCAACATTGGGACCATCGCGATCTGACCCAGCGGTGACTCGACTGCTGTGTCGAGTATGGCGATAAACCTTGCATCCACGACACCACCAGTGCGCGCGGCCGTCCATTCATGCACCCCGTAGTACAAGGCAAGGTTTGGCAGGGCCAGCACTCCTGCGGCAATCGTGAGTAACACTACAACCTGCGCAATCGAATGACTTGCCATAATCGGCCTGAGGATAATCAGGCCAAGCAGAGCAAGTAGTGAGGTCAGAAGCGCTAGAATGGCCAGGAACTGTTCGTCAAACCCAAGCTCATCGATCTCGAACCAAGTCAAGCCCGGTCCTGGCAAGGGAACTGCTCGAAAAACGAATATGATAGTTGCTGTTCCGATCAGAACTTTAGCCTGTTTCGAGTCCAGCTCTCTCAGCAACCGCGACATGAGGTAGAGAATGACCGTGAGCGACACCGCAAAAACGGTCTCTTGCGCGAAGGCAAAATTTGCGGTTCCCAACACTATGCTGAGAACAACAAACGCAAGTCCGCCCAGCAGTATCGGCCACCTGACTTCGGTGGTTTGATCCGGTCTGTGCGGAAGGTGTCCTTGACGAACGAGGCGACGCTGTATCAGAGCGTGAAGAACCACTCCGCTGATCGAAAGCAAGGGGATAACCAGAGCGACAAGATAGACCTGACCGTAGAGAACCAAACGATCGCCTTTCTCCAGATCTTCTGCCCCCGAAAAAATCCAGATGTTAACCGCTGCGACTCCTGCAAACCCGGATATGATCGCGATCCTGCCGAGGGTCTGCATTGTGGTGTGCCGTGCACGAACTTCTTCCGGCGCAAAAGCGCGTCCGTCGCGGTCCGATTGCGGCACCGCTTCTACCGTCATGGCGTCAGCAACGACATCCTGAATGGCATAACCTGAAGGAGCCAACATCAAAGCAACGACGTACCAATCCTCTAGTGGCATAATGCCGGCCATATGGTCAGGCGCAGCCACAAGCCTGTACATGATGAGCAATGACGCCGTGATAAGGGTTGCGCCAACGACAATCAGGAGGGATTTCCAACGCCAGAACAGATCAACCAGATGACCCAGCGGCATTTTTAGAATCCACGGTAACCCGGCCCAGAATGCCAATCCCGCAACAAAAGCGGCGGATAGATTCAGATATTCCTTAAGAAAAAACGCACCGACGACGGATGTTAGTCCCGAAACCCCGGCCGCAAAGTAAACCATCAATGGTGGTAGGTAAGACCATTGCAATTGCTCGATCAGATCAACAAAGGTCCGGTGCCACCAGCCTGAAATCCGCCTTCCAAGTGTTGATCGGTCAGTGTTCATGCGTCAGTCGGACCCCGTTCTGGTGACCCTATGCTGTCGGTTTTCCTCTCAGAGAAATCCGGCACCAAAAAGCAGGGCGCTGGTCAGCACCCCAAGGATTGGTACAACAAGAGGTACGCGGAAATGTTCCCGAGTTGACCCAGGCCGGGACTTCAGCAATATCAGCGAGATGTTGACCAAAACAAACACTCCCAAAACGATCTGGGATGTGCGTTCCGCCAGTATTCCGATTGGCAGAGTTTGCGTCAGCAGAAGGATTATCGCAACAACCAACAGTGTTGCGACGACCGGTGTTTGGGTTACCTGCGGGACAGTCGCCAGTATTTTCGGCAGATGGTCCCGGTCGGCAAGGCCATAGATCACTCGCGACGCCATGATCATCTGGATCAGGACGCCGTTGACTGTCGCAACAACCGCGACTGCGGCGAACCCCTGTTTAATCACTTCGGGTGCGTTCGAAAAAACCAGGGTAAGCGGGGCTGCCGAAGCTGACAAGGCATCGATAGGAACAACAAGCAGAACCGTCATTGATGTCGCCAGATAAAGACCCGTCGCCAGAACGAGTGTCAAAAGGATGGCCTTTGGAATTGTGTGGGTTGGGTCTTTTACCTCTTCGGCGACGTTTGCCATGTCCTCAAACCCGACAAAGGCAAAAAAGGCCAGCAGAGATGCCGCCATAATACCGCGCCAGGTATTGAGCTCGAGTCCCGGCACCATCTCACTAATTTCATAGCCTTGCGCTTCCTGCACGGATATGCCCCAGCCAATCACAAAAAGAAGCCCCGCAATCTCGATGACCGTGATCACGGCTGCCACAAATACCGATTGTGTAATGCCCCAGAGTGCAATCAGACCCATGACCGACACAACGCCGATCGTAAGCAACGCGGTGCCAAGCCCCGTCAGGGTGTGAAGGTATGAGGCCGCCCCGATCGCAACAGCGGAGGCTGAAATGATCCCAGACGCAGCAACGGCAAGACCGACTAGAACCGCCATCCAGCCCCTTTGAAATCCCGCTTCAACGTATGCCGCTTCTCCCGCGCTTACGGGAAAGCGTGTCGCGAGTTCGGCGTATGACAAAGCCGTCAGCGAAACGACGAGAGCAGCAACAAGAAACGAAATTGCTGCATAAGGGCCCGCGGCCTCGGCGGTAGCGCCGACCAGCACATAAATTCCCGCACCGACGGTAACACCGAGCCCATATAGTGTAAGCAACGGGGTGGTAAGAGAACGCCGGAGTTTAGGGGCCGGTGGATCAACTGTATGCATTCACCTCACTCCTTGATGGACAATTGCTTGGGTGCCGAAGTAGTGCCGCAAACAAGCACCCCAATCATAAATCAAGGGCTCGTCACCACTCATGCCGAGCTTCCGCTGAAATATTCATACTTTGATATGTAATGCTTCATTTGGCATTGATCTATATCATTAGGCGCTAAGATCCGATCAGCGAGGCGGATTCGACTGCTACGATCGTCCTTTCGTGAAGGTTTTTCTCAGTTGGTACTCAAAGGCTGAATATGAGCGAGATCAATGAAACATTCATTCGATATCGCGTATTTTCAACTCGAAATGCTGAACTTGTCGGAGGAACAGATGCTAGTTCGTCGTACACTTCTTTTGTCAATTTTTACTGCAAGCGCTGCACTGGCGCAGGACATAGACCTTC
The DNA here is from genome assembly GCF_056540425.1 of Ruegeria sp. AN6. Lineage (NCBI taxonomy): Bacteria > Pseudomonadati > Pseudomonadota > Alphaproteobacteria > Rhodobacterales > Roseobacteraceae > Ruegeria > Ruegeria sp. AN6. Next base: position 5,539 of record NZ_JBQFWR010000007.1, on the reverse strand, counting down.
AAAATGGGCACGATCTCTACAGAACTTATTGTTGGCAATGCCATGGTTTCGAGGCCACAGGAGATGGTCCAATGGCGGAGATGCTGGCAATAAGGACACCTGATCTGACGAGGCTCGCGGCCCAAAACGACGGCGTTTTTCCGATTGAGGCAGTGGCGCGTCAAATTGATGGTCGCGCACCATTGCTCGCGCATGGCGGAGAAATGCCCATTTTCGGACCAGCTTTGGATTCGGATCAAAAAGTTGCGCTGACCATGCCTGACGGCCAGCCGATGTTCGCAGGTGTTCCGTTGGCAAATGTAATTTATTATCTGGAGTCTATTCAAATCGAGTAGGATGGTACAAGTGCCGCCATTAGATTGTAGAGCACCACTGCCTAAGTTTGGTGACACTGGTTGATCTACATTAAGGTTATTTTTTGCGAGATCTGGTAACATTCAGCATTTGGAAGATGAGGAGGAATCTCCAATGCCTGAAGAGAAGCCAAAATCATGTTACTCCAACCCACTTGTCGATGTTTTTAAGCAGATGCAGCCGACTACCACGGCCAATCCGTTTTTAGGCGCTCAGCTTGAGCAATTCTGGGACACGCAGGAAAAATCACTTAAAGAAGCAGAGGCCTTTGCTCAACATTGGTTTGAGAGGCGTCACGAGGCTGTTCGAACCGGACTGGAAGCTGCGCGTTCGGCGTCTGCCGCAGACCCGACTGATCCGGCGAAAGCACTGCAAACCATAGCAGAGTGGCAGAAGCATTCAGCCGAACGCCTTGTAGCTGACGCACAGGAATGGTTCGAAACAGTTGCCCGATGTGCAGGATATGCAGCGGAAACCGAAGCCGAAGCAGTAGAAAAGACGATAGATGATGTTGCAAGCACAGCAAAGAAAGCGGGTAAGTCTTCGAAATCAGAACCGGTTTAGAGTGCCGCATCACTGCGGAGGCCAAATAGATCGTAGCTGGAGCAATGGAAGGTAGCTAATATGTATAAAAACATTCTGGTACCGGTCGCGCTGGACAAAGATCATGATACACAGGCTTCATTTGAAGCTGCTCGTTTGCTGGCGAATGCAAATGCGGAATTCACAGTGCTCCATGTGCAGGAACCGATCCCTGCATATGTGGCATCCCAGATACCCGAGGAAGTTCTGGCAAACACGCGAAAAGAGCTTCAGGAAGGCCTACATCGGAACGCTGCAGAGCTACCGGGCGCGAAACCGCGGCTTATCTCGGGGAGCGCTGGCCGAGCGATCGTTGATTTCGCAAATGAAAACGACATCGATTGCATAGTATTGGCCTCACACAAGCCGGGAATCGAGAACATACTTATTGGGTCGACTGCGAACCGGGTCGTTCACCACGCTAATTGTTCTGTCCACGTGATCCGCTGAACTGGTTTCTGGTAAGTGCCGCACGTCGATTTGAGAACAGGACATTCGCCGCAGTGCGATATCTGGGTAGTTTGGGCTGAGGCTGTGTGAAAACTCCGGCTCACCAACTCTCTCGTCGAGCTCGTTTTCAGCGCCTGTGTAAATTGCTCTCTCAGAAGCGCGGGAGAACGCACATAAAGTGTATTTTAGACATATTTTGCCAACCGGTCAGAGTTGTCACACAGCCTCGGCTCATCGCAGACCTCGGAGCAAGCGCGGCAAGCACCCTGCCTCACATAATACTGCCACTGAGGACGGCCCAAAGCCGCCATTTGCGCCAGCCGCATCGAAGGTCTGGTTCGAGCCCAATCCGGAAGTGCTTCATCTCGGAACCGAGCAGATGCAGCAAGTGAATGGGCCGGAGTTGAGAGCTAAAGCACATCCGGATTGGATCGACTGCTTAATTTTACTTTCTCAGATTGGAAGGCCTGCTTTTAACCATCCATCCCGCCATTGCTCCGAGCAATCGGGAACGCTGAATATGGGGAGTTTCGTTTGTTCTTTAATGTCGAGATCTGGACGAAGTTCCTTCAGTTCAGATACTGCAGCCGTTGCTGACTCAAGGTCTCCGTTTTGAGCCAGGGATGCGATGAGCATGAGATGCGTAATCACGAATTTCGCCCTAATGGCCAAGGCGTTTCGATTGGCATCTACAGCTTCGGCATAGCGCCCAAGTTGGAAAAATGAGGAGGCTTGCCCGACATAGGCTGCGTGCCGCATCGGATCTTTTGGACTGAGATTGATCGAGTGTGTAGCGTGTTCTAGGGCTTCTTCGGGTCTGTCGAGAAAATTCAGATTGATGCCAGCGAGCATATGAACGATCGCAGCGTTTGGATTTTCAGAGAGTGCTTGTTTGAAAACTGCGCGCGCGCGCGGCAGGTCTTGTGCAAGCATCGAGATCGAGTGTGCGGCGTAAGCCAACGCAATTCCATCCGCGCGATCACTTAACAATACACGTTCCGCTGCGGCGACGGCAGCCTTTGGCCCTTCGTCAATCGGTTTCAGCCCCTGCACCATCCTTTGGATATGCAACCACGCAAGCAATCCAGCTGCCGACGAATAATCAGGATCGCGCTCCAACGCCAGACGCGTAAGGCGAATGGCCTCACGGTTGTCTTCTTCCGTCAGCAGATGAAAGTGTGATTGAGCCTGAAGATAAAGTTCATAGGCATCCAGGTTTTCCGTCGGTTTCGCCCGAGCGCGGACCGTCTCGGCATGGCGAACGGACGGTTCGATCGCCGTGACAACTTCCTGTGTGACTTGATCTTGCAAGTCAAAAACATCGTCCAGCGTTCCATCGAAACGGTCAGCCCAAAGATGACTGCCATTCTCTGCATCAATTAACTGTCCTGTAATGCGAAGACGCTGGCCTGCGCGCCTTACAGATCCTTCAAGCACATATCTCACGCCGAGCGCCTGCCCGACTTCGCGAATGTCAGTGCTCTTTCCTTTGAATGTAAAAGACGAGTTTCGCGCCACGACCATCAGCCAACGAAACCGAGATAACTCAGTTATGATGTCTTCGGTAATCCCATCGGCAAAGAACTCTTGTTCAGTGTCGCCCGACATATTGTCAAACGGCAGCACGGCAATACCGGGTTTGTCCGATTTGACGGTTGGACTTGTAGCCGCCGAACCGACAGGCCACTGCCACACGCCAACGGGGCGGGCAATGTTCTTCAATTCGGCCCGCTGGCCGCCAGAGAACGAGGCGGCAGCATTCCTGTCTAGGCTGTTATGTGCGGTGTCTGAAATCAATATTTGCCCCGGTTCCGCTAATGACTCGAGACGGGCGGCTATGTTGATACCGTCACCGAAAATGTCATCGCCTTCCGTAACGACTTCGCCGGTATGTATGCCGATGCGGATTTGGATTTTCTGTGGTCGGTCAGCAATCTGAACAGCAATCGCGCATTCTGTTGCGGCCGATGCGGAGCGAAACTCAACAATCCATCCGTCGCCCATGCTTTTGATCAGTCGCCCATCATGGGCTGCCAAAGCGGGTATTAGATGATCCTCACGGAAAGCCTTTAGCGCGTTGAGTGTCCCGTCACTATCCTGATCCATCAACGCCGAGTATCCGGCGACATCAGCCACCAGCACTGCAGCAAGCCTCTTTTCCATGTTTCTCCCCCCGCTTGTTGGAAGCTAGCTTGTAGAGAGAGCAATGTCAGCCCGGTAGTTAGAGCAAAGAGGTCCCATCAAGAAAGCGCGACCACTTTGGGCTCGAAGCGGGCTTGCGGCGACGCAGCAGGTCGCACTCCTACCCGGTCCCGAAAGCGGTTATTGCTAGATTTGAGATGATCTTGCTATTGCAGTAGCTTAACCTCCTGAGCCGACATTCGGCTTACGGATGCGGCTCTCACAATCAAAAAACCGGCAGTCTGAAGAAAGGTATACCAATGTCAGAAGGCTCAGGTTACCAACAAGCACAGCCCGCACATAGCGAGGATCATTATCCTCGAAAATATGCTCCAGGAGTTCGTTTAGTTCAAAGGCAACGGTTCGAGCTGGATCTTGAGAAGTCGATAACTCCGGTGGATGTCGAAACCTGGCTTTTGGGTGAGGCAAGCAAGACCGCGAGCGCCCACGCTCTTGTGGCTGAGTTTGCAGGTCAGTTGGCCCAAAGTGGCTTTGGTGTTGATAGGTTTACTGTAGTTGCCGGTACTCTGCATCCACAGATCCGCCGCTATGGTTGGACCTGGAACACGCAAGACGGCATTTGCGACGAGATTCAAGTCGGTGAAGAGACGCTGACTTCAGCCGCGTACCGAGACAATCCGATATACCGGGTTGTGGAGTATGGCGAGATAGTACGCGTAATGCTTTCCGGCGAGATGGAAGATGCGCGCAGCCCACTCATGACCGAGCTCGCGGAAGATGGTTTCTCGGAATATGTCGCTCTGCCGCTGTCTGCTCGGGGTCAGAAGTACAATGCCGCAACATTTTCGACCCGGGAACCGGGAGGTTTTAATGAAGGACAGTGGAGCACGCTCATGCGGCTGTTCGATATCTTCGCGCTACACGTTGAGCGCCACATCGCCAGCCGAATTGCAGAGAACATCTCGCTCACCTATTTGGGCCGCGAAGCAGGCCAGAGAGTGGTTAACGGTACGATCAATAGGGGCGCAGGTTTGCCCATTCAAGCAATCGTATGGAGTTCGGAATTACGGGATTTCTCTAGCCTTTTGGAGACTGCCGAAAACGAGACAGTCGCAGACGTGCTTAATCGCTACTTCTCGGTACTTGCAGAGGCCGTGATTATCAACGGCGGCGACGTATTAAAGTTCATTGGCGATGGGATGTTGGCCATTTTCCCGCTGTCGGATTTTCAAAACGTGAACATGGCAGCGTGGGCTGCAGTGTCTGCAGCAGGCCAGGCGCAAAGTGACCTCGCCACATTAAACGCGACGATGGCCAAAAACGAAGACTGGCGGCCACTAAGAACCGGCATTGGATTGCATGTCGGCGAGGTGTTCTTCGGCAACATCGGTTCTGCGAGACGGTTGGATTTTACCGTGATCGGGGAGGCCGTGAACATTGCCAGCCGGGTTGAGGGACTGTGTAAACCCCTTGGTCAGGATGTCCTGATGTCTGAGTCTGTCGCGGAACTGCTAGGTAAAGATACGGTCGGGTTTGGTTCACATATCTTGAAGGGGATGCAGAAGCCCGAAAAGATATTCGGACTTACTCATTGAAGACCGCGTATCATCCAACGCCATGGTTCTATTAATGATGATTGGGTCTCGGTGCCGTGCATCCACAAAACCCATCACCAGAGATTAGGTTTCATAACGGCGGCTTCGTCCGCAGAGCAGGTTTTGGGGTCGTTGGAATCGGGTCAATGTCCTACTGAATATGTCAGATGACCGCTCTGAGCCCAAGACCAGCCACGTGAAGTTTAAGGCATGCTGCAGTTGCATTCGGAAGATCGCAGCCCAATGCAGACATTTAAAAACGAACTTTGCATTTCCGACTTTTCAAAGCAATGCACCCTGACAGACGGCTACATTGACGGTTGCTTCTAGGTTCTGGACCCATTAATTTGGTTGCCGTCATCTCGGCTGCATGATTCAAGCCCCTGAGTTTCAGGGGTATAACATGAGTAATCTAT
>NZ_JBQFWR010000006.1:0-243402 GCF_056540425.1 Ruegeria sp. AN6 | reverse complement strand
CCCCGTCAACCGCGTCGACAACGCATACGGTGACAGAAACCTCATCTGCACATGCCCTCCAATGTCAGAATACGAAGAAGCCGCAGAGTAATACACAAACAAAAACCCGCCGGACTACCGGCGGGTTTTTCGCTCATCGGAAACCTCTGTTCCGATTCGATCCCCTTTAAGATGTCGTTTTTAACGGTCGATGGGTCTTTTTCGCTTGCTGCAGGTGCGAAGGAGCCATACCCCTTTCCGTGGGACACCCCTCCCCAACGAGGGGCGTGTATCTGGAAGGGTAATACAGATGACAATCGAACAACCGGCGACGCGGCCGGCGAATCCGCGTTTTTCTTCGGGCCCTTGTGCCAAACCCCCCACATTTGATCTGACCAAACTGGCGGACGCTGCCTTGGGTCGTTCGCATCGGGCTGCGGTCGGCAAGGACAAGCTGAAGGCAGCCATCGAAGGCACGCGTGAGATTTTGGGTATTCCAGCGGATTATCGCATCGGCATCGTACCTGCCTCAGACACCGGTGCGGTTGAGATGGCGCTGTGGTCGCTTCTGGGTGAGCGCAAGGTCGAGATGCTGGCCTGGGAAAGCTTTGGCGCGGGTTGGGTGACCGATGTGGTCAAGCAGCTGAAAATCGACGCGGATGTGAAAACTGCCGATTACGGGCAAATCGTCAATCTCGCGTCCGTCGATTTCGCCAATGATGTAGTGTTTACTTGGAACGGTACCACCTCGGGTGTGCGGGTTCCGAATGGCGACTGGATTGCCGATGATCGTCAGGGTCTTACGATCTGTGACGCAACCTCGGCGGCCTTTGCGATGGACTTGCACTGGGACAAGCTGGATGTGACCACGTTCAGCTGGCAGAAGATTCTGGGTGGTGAGGCGGCTCATGGGATGCTGATTCTGTCGCCGCGTGCGGTCGAACGCTTGGAGAGCTACACCCCAGCATGGCCCCTGCCCAAGATTTTCCGCCTGACCAAAGGTGGCAAGCTGATCGAAGGCATCTTCACCGGGGCCACCATCAACACGCCTTCGATGCTTGCGGTTGAGGACTACCTTTTCGCGCTGGATTGGGCGCGATCCGTCGGTGGCCTTGAAGGACTGATTGCCCGCGCGGATGCCAATGCTGGCGCCGTGCACGCGTTCTGCGACCAGAATGGCTGGATTGCAAATCTGGCGGAAGACGCGGCGAACCGGTCCAATACCTCGGTCTGCCTGAAGTTTACCGATGCGCGTATTCAGGATGGCGCGGCTTTTGCAAAGGCCGTGGCCAAACGGCTCGAAGCCGAGAACATCGCACTAGATATAGGTGCCTATCGCGATGCCCCAGCGGGTTTGCGCATCTGGTGCGGTGGTACGGTCGAGACCTCGGATATCGAGGCGATGTTGCCATGGCTCGCATGGGCCTTCGAGACCGAGATCGCGGCGCAGACTGAAGCTGCCTGATGTTATTGCCGGGCCACCCAAGGCCCGGAGCTTCCATACAATTCAAGGACCAAAGATATGGCCCCCAAAGTACTCGTATCTGACAAGCTCAGCGAAACCGCCGTGCAGATCTTCCGTGATCGCGGCATTGATGTGGATTTCATGCCCGATCTGGGTAAGGACAAAGACAAATTGGCCGAGGTGATCGGTCAGTATGACGGGCTCGCCATCCGTTCGGCCACCAAAGTCACGCCAACCATTCTTGATAAAGCCGACAAGCTGAAGGTCATCGGCCGTGCAGGGATCGGCACCGATAATATCGACAAGGATGCGGCTTCAAAAAAAGGCGTGATCGTGATGAACACGCCGTTTGGAAACATGATCACCACAGCCGAACATGCCATTGCGATGATGTTTGCGGTTGCACGGCAAATTCCCGAGGCCAGCACCTCGACCCATGCGGGCAAGTGGGAAAAGTCCAAGTTCATGGGGATCGAGCTGACCAACAAAACACTCGGCGTGATCGGCGCGGGTAATATCGGCGGCATCGTTTGCGAGCGTGCGCTGGGGCTAAAGATGAAGGTTGTCGCCTATGATCCCTATCTCGGCGAAGAGAAAGCCGCGCAGATGGGAGTGGAAAAGGTTGAGCTGGATGAACTGCTGTCGCGTGCTGATTTCATCACTCTGCACGTGCCTCTCACTGATCAGACTCGCAATATCTTGAGACGTGAGAACTTGGCCAAAACCAAGAAAGGCGTGCGCATCATCAACTGTGCTCGTGGCGGGCTGGTTGACGAAGACGCGCTGGCCGAGGCGTTGCAATCGGGCCATGTGGCCGGGGCAGCCTTTGACGTCTTTAGCGAAGAACCCGCCAAGGATAACGCGCTGTTCAATCTGCCCAATGTGGTGTGCACACCTCACCTTGGCGCTGCAACGACCGAAGCGCAGGAGAACGTGGCATTGCAGGTGGCCGAGCAAATTTCGAACTACCTGCTGACCGGCGCGGTAGAAAACGCGCTGAACATGCCCAGCGTTACGGCGGAAGAGGCCAAGGTCATGGGGCCGTGGATCAAGTTGGCTGGCCATTTGGGCAGTTTCATTGGTCAGATGACGGACGAACCGATCAAGGCGATCAACATCCTTTATGATGGCGTTGCGGCCGAGATGAACCTGGCGGCGCTGAACTGTTCGGTGATCGCTGGGATCATGAAGAAATTCAACCCAGAGGTGAATATGGTTTCTGCCCCGGTCGTGGCCAAAGAGCGGGGGATTCAAATCTCGACCACCAATCAGGATAAGTCCGGAGCCTTTGAAGGCTATATCAAGGTGACCGTCGTGACCGGGAAACGCGAACGTTCGATCGGGGGAACTGTGTTCAGTGACGGCAAGCCGCGCTTTATTCAGATCAAAGGCATCAATATCGACGCCGAGGTTGGCGCCCACATGCTTTATACCACCAACGAGGATGTGCCAGGCATCATCGGTGCCTTGGGGCAAACTATGGGCACGCATGGTGTGAACATCGCGAACTTTACCCTTGGTCGTGCTGAGGCGGGAGGCGAAGCGATCGCGCTGCTGTACGTCGACGAACCAGTTCCGGCTGAAGCGCGCGCGCAGCTGGCGGAAACCGGTCTGTTTACCCAGATCAAGCCACTGGAGTTTGAGGTGGCCTGAGTGTCGATGTTGAATTTCTGAAACAGATTGATGCCCGGGCTTATGCAAGGCGCGGGCATCGCCTTTTCAAAGAGTCGTATTTGCGTCAGAAGTGCAGCAATCGCAGATGCCCGAGGGGAACCAGATGACCAACCCGATCTACGCAATCGGTGATTTGCACGGGCGTGTGGACGAGTTTGACCGCGCATTGTCGCTGATCGAGCGCGATGGTGGTCAGGACGCCGAAATCGTGTTTTTGGGTGATTACGTCGATCGAGGCCCAGACAGCAGGGGCGTCATCGACCGTTTGATCGCGGGACGTGATGCAGGCAGGCGTTGGGTCACCCTGCTGGGCAATCATGACCGGATGTTTTCGTGGTTTTTGGAGGATGTGCCACGTCATGATCCGCATATGTTGGTGGGGTATCATTGGCTGCACGAGCGGTTGGGTGGTGTCGAAACACTTCAAAGCTATGACGTGTTCTTCGATCAGCAGACGCGCCTAGAGGATCTACATGCCATTGCACGGGGCGCGGTTCCTGTGGCGCATAGGATGTTTCTGCAGGGGCTCGTGGCCATGCATCAAACGCCAGAGATTGCGTTTGTTCACGCAGGCATCCGGCCCGGAATACCGCTGAGCGAACAACGGGAAAATGATCTGGTGTGGATCAGGCAAAGCTTTCACAATCACCGTGGCCCGCATCCGAAGCTTATCGTCCATGGACATACGCCTGTGGATCAGGCGACGCATTATGGTAATCGCATCAATCTGGATAGCGGTGCAGGGTATGGCCGCCCGGTAGGCGTCGCGGTGTTTGAAGGTCGGGATTGCTGGTTGCTGACGGACAAGGGCCGCGTTGCGCATTTGCCCTGACGATCAGGACTGTGTGAACAGGTCTTTGCAGCGGTCACGCAGGATGTTTTTTTGCACCTTGCCCATTGTATTGCGCGGCAGTTCGTTAAGCAGGATCAGTTGGCGGGGATGTTTAAAACGGGCCAAAGCACCCTGTATCGTATCCATGATCGCTTCGATATCAGGCGTCTGACCGGGGGTCGGAACCAGAATGCCAACCGGGGTTTCTCCAAAATCCGGGTGGGGTACGCCGATCACCGCGCTCTCTAGCACGCCGGGTTGTTCATCCAGCAGCAGCTCGATCTCTTTAGGGTAAATGTTGTACCCGCCTGAGATGATCAGGTCCTTCCCGCGTCCGACGATGTGGACATATCCATCCTCGTCGATCCGTCCCAGATCACCGGTGATGAAGAACCCATTTCCGCGCAGTTCGGCGGCGGTTTTTTCGGGCATTTGCCAATAGCCCTGAAACACGTTGGGGCCGCGTACTTCGATGATCCCGATTTCACCACTTGGCAGAGTCTCCCCCGATTCAGGGTCCGTGACCTTCAATTCGACATCTGGCAAGGGAAATCCAACGGTTCCTGCGCGGCGCTCGCCGTCGTATGGGTTTGACGTATTCATGTTGGTTTCGGTCATTCCGTAGCGTTCCAGAATGCGATGGCCGGTCCGGTCTTCGAATTGAACATGCGTGTCTGCAAGCAAAGGTGCCGATCCTGAAATGAACAGCCTCATATCCTGCGTCAGCTCCCGCGTGAACCGTTGGTCGCTCAGCAGCCGGGTGTAGAAGGTTGGTACGCCCATCATCGTCGTTGCTTGAGGCATCAGACGCAGCATGTCGTGTAGGTCGAATTTCGGCAGAAAGATCATCGATCCACCCGAGGCGAGCATGACATTGGTCGCAACAAACAGCCCATGGGTGTGAAAAATCGGAAGTGCGTGGAGCAGCACGTCGCTGTTGGCAAACCGCCACTCGTTTACCAGAGTCTCCGCGTTCGATAACAGATTGGCTTGCGTCAGCATCGCCCCTTTCGAACGTCCCGTCGTGCCCGAAGTATAGAGGAAAGCGGCCAGATCGTCCTCGGTCCGGCGGACCGGTTCAAAAGCAGGAAGCATCCCTAAGGCACGCCGTGTCAGGCTGCCCGAACCGTCCGCGTTCAGCGTCTCTAACCGGGCGTTGTTCTTTTGTGCAATATCAGCAAGCCCAGCCTCGTTGGTCGCGTCGCAGACCACCAGAGATGCGCCGCTGTTTTCGATGAAATAGCTCAGCTCTTGCGTCGTATAGCCGGTGTTCAGTGGAAGAAAGATCAGCCCGGCTTGCGCGCAGGCGGCATAAAGCGCCAGTGCTTCGGCGGACTTCTCCACCTGCACTGCGACACGGTCGCCCGGTTCCAGTTCCAGTCCGGTCAGCGCATTGGCCAAACGGGCTGCCGTGTCCAGAAACGCGGCATGGGTCAGTGTCTGACCATCGGCGAGATGCAGAAACGGCGTGTCCTTGCCCGCATGAATGCCAAACAAACGATCATAAAGCGGGTTGCCCATCCCGGTTTCCTTTCCATCCGACGCTGGAACTCTGTCTCGTAAATGGCAGGGGGTAAAGCCCGGAAAATCAGAATTCGGTGGTCATCCGGTAGCCCGCTGCAAAGTACATTTTGGCGAAGGTCACCGGCTGACCTTGCAGCCATGTGATGCGCTCGGCCGTAAAGACGGGCTCACCTTCGGGCACGTCCAAAAACCCAGCCAATGTGCCGTCGGCCCGGCTGGCCAGAAAGGTCAACTCGACATTTGTGAACGGGACAGTTTGCACCAGCCAGTCATTGGGACCAACGCCAGAGAAATCGGCCTGTTCCACTTGCGGTACGCTGTCGATCACGATCCAGCGGTCCTCAAACTGAAACGGTGTGTTGGTGGAAAAATGCATGCATCGCACATGCATGACTCGCTGATCCACGCGCAGGGCCAGACGAGCCGTCAGCCAATCGGGAGCGGTCTGTGTTTCATGCGATACCAGCGCATAGCGATAGGTGCCGCCCGCAGCTTCGATCTCATCACGGACCAGTGGAATGGTGAATCGTGCCTGACGCTGCGGAGCGCTGAGAACCCGGGTGCCTGCCTTTCGACGCCTTTCCAGAAACCCTTCATCCGCCAGTTCCCGCAGCGCACGGTTGACTGTGGTGCGGGTGCACGAAAATTCCACCGCAAGCTCTTGCTCATTGGGAAGCAGGGCATCCGGTTGCCATTCGCCGGATCGGATGCGTTGCAGGACGGTTTGCTTAATGTCTTTGTAGCTGGTGGTATCGCTGGTCTGGGTCATGATTCAAAGGTCCGCCAGCAGGTCACTCATCGCCGCGCGATAATTGATCAGGATCGCATCGCGGGCGATGTGCCGCCCGCCGCACACTTGATGTCGCCCGGCAGACCACAAATCGGACACAGTTCCGTCTGGCGCCGCAAAGCAGAGCCCGTCAAGCAGCTGATCGTCGCGCAGACTGCACAGAGTTGGGTGGCTGCGATCGATTGCTACCAGATCGGCAAGGTGACCCACAGCTATATTTCCAGCCGCGCGCCCAAGGGCTTGCGCTCCACCTCGTGCGGCCCCGGTATAAAGAGCCTGACCAACCGATCCTTCGCCGCGCACCAAAACCGTGCGCGCTTTGTCACGCAACCTTTGGGAATATTCCAGCGTCCGCAACTCCTCAGGCAGTGAAATGCGTACATTCGAGTCTGATCCGACACCAAAGGCACCTCCGGCGTCGGTATAGACAGCCCCATTGAAGATGCCATCGCCCAGATTGGCCTCGGTGATCGGGCAGAGACCGGCGACCGCTCCGGATTGGGCGAGGGCGCGGGTTTCATCTTCGGTCATGTGGGTGGCGTGGATCAGGCACCAGCGCTCGTTCACGTCCGCGTTGTTCAACAACCAATCCACCGGACGCTGACCCAGAGCGGCCTCGACATCCGCGACCTCCTTCTCTTGTTCCGAGATATGGATATGCACCGGGCCGTTAGGAGTTGCCTTGAGCACCTGCTGCAGGTCATCCGGTGAGGTCGCGCGCAAGGAATGCGGCGCGATGCCAATCTGACTATCTGCGTGGGGCAGAAGTGGTTGGCACTCTTCAGTAAGCTGCAAAAACCGATCCACATCATTGCTGAAGCGTAACTGACCACCTGCCAGCGGCTCTTGTTTGACGCCGCCATAGGTGTAGAGCACGGGCAGATGCGTCAGGCCAATCCCGGTTTGGCTTGCTGCCGAAAAGATGCGCTGGCTCAGCTCGGAAAGCTGCGTAAAGGGCGCACCGCCGGGTTGGTGGTGGACATAGTGAAATTCCCCGACCGAGGCATACCCGGCCTCCTGCATTTCCATGAAAACCAGTGCAGCGATGGCTTCGATGTGCTCTGGGGTGAGGCGATTCAGAAAGCGGTACATCAGGGTGCGCCAGGTCCAAAAGCTTTCGCGCCCGGCAGCGCGGGTTTCGGTCATACCGGCCATGGCGCGCTGAAAGGCGTGGCTGTGCAGGTTGGCCAAAGCGGGAAGCAGGACATCGACACGGGTGTCGCTTGGATGGGCGTCTTTCCCGTGTTCCAGCTTCGTGATCCGGCCGTGTTCGATTTCAACCCGAAGATCGCTAACCCAGTCAGAGCCTAACAGGGCCGTTTTGGCATGAACCGTCATCGCAATTCCATTTTGTGTAGACTTTATGAATTTACCCGTATACGAAAAAATCAAGCGCAGGGGGAGCCCAAAAGAATCGCCATGACAAAAAAAACCGTTCTTTGCTGTAAACAGGTGGCCACCATGGGGGGCGACCAGCCCTATGGGATGATTGAGGATGGCGCGATAGCCGTCGAAGGATCACAGATCGTCTGGGTGGGCAGTCAATCTGAAGTTCCAGCAGCTTATGCTAAATGGCAGCGTGTTGATTACGGTGACCGACTGATCACGCCCGGGCTGATTGATGCCCACACCCATGTAGTATTCGGCGGTAACCGCGCGGTAGAGTTCGAGATGCGCCTAAACGGAGCGACCTACGAGGAAATCGCGCGCGCGGGCGGGGGCATCCTGTCGACCGTAAATGGGACGCGGGCGGCAACAGAAGATGAGTTGCTTGCAGGCGCTTTGCCACGCGTGGATGCGCTGTTGGCCGAAGGGGCCTCCTGCATAGAAGTAAAGTCTGGCTACGGTTTGGATTCCGAAACCGAGCTTCGCATGCTGCGCGCCGCACGCTGTATCGCGCAGGAGCGGCCCGTTCGGGTTAAGACCAGCTTTCTGGGCGCACATGCCACTCCGCCGGAATATGCGGGCCGCGACGATGCCTATATTGATGAGGTCTGCATCCCGACCCTGCGCGCGGCCCATGCCGAAGGGCTGGTGGACGCAGTGGATGGGTTCTGCGAAGGCATTGCCTTTGATCCCACACAGATCGAACGGGTTTTTGTTGTCGCGCAAGAGCTTGGCTTGCCGGTGAAGCTGCATGCTGAGCAGTTGTCTAACCTCGGCGGGGCAAAGCTGGCGGCAGCCTACGGGGCTTTGTCCGCTGATCATATCGAGTATCTGGACGCCGACGGTGTTGCCGCCATGGCCACCGCCGGAACGGTTGCGGTCCTTCTGCCCGGCGCATTCTACACGCTGCGCGAGACGCAGATGCCGCCAGTTGAGATGTTGCGGCAGCAGAATGTGCCAATGGCGCTGGCGACCGATTGCAATCCGGGGTCATCACCGCTGACCTCTCTGCTTTTGACGATGAACATGGGTTGCACCTTGTTTCGCATGACACCCGAGGAAGCCCTGGCAGGTGTCACCCGCGTCGCGGCCCGCGCTTTGGGTCTGGATGATACGGGCATGATCGCACCCGGTTTGCGTGCTGATCTCGCTGTTTGGGACATCTCCCATCCGGCCGAACTGTCCTATCGCATCGGTTTCAACCCGCTGCACAAACGTATTTTTGGAGGTGAGGAATGACTCCCCTACCGCTCACTCCGGGCCAGGTGTCGCTGGATCAATTGGCTGAGATTTATTGGACCGAGGCCGCGATCTCGCTGGATGATGCCTGCCGACCCAAGGTAGATGCCGCTGCGGCTCGTATAGCGCAAGCCGCCGAAGGGACTGAGCCCGTCTATGGCGTGAATACCGGCTTCGGTAAGCTGGCGAGCCATAAGATTGCGGCCAAGGACACCTCGACCCTGCAGCGCAACCTGATCCTCAGCCATTGTTGCGGGGTGGGCCCTGCGGTGCCGCGTCGTCTGGCACGGCTGATGATGTCGCTCAAGCTGCTGTCCTTCGGGCGCGGAGCGTCGGGGGTTCGCTGGGAGCTTGTCGCATTGTCGCAACAAATGCTGGCCCGCGGTGTGACGCCCGTGATCCCGGCGCAGGGTTCGGTCGGCGCGTCAGGTGATCTGGCGCCCTTGGCGCATATGACCGCAGTGGTGATCGGGGAGGGCGAGGCAGAGGTAAACGGCACCGTCATGCCGGGTGCGGAGGCTTTGAAAACAGTTGGGCTAGAGCCGATTCAACTTGGCCCAAAGGAAGGTCTTGCGTTCATCAATGGGACACAATTTTCGACCGCCTTTGCGCTGGCCGGTTTGTTCGAAGGCTGGCGTTCGGCGCAAAACGCGTTGGTGATATCGGCGGCGTCAACGGATGCGATCATGGGCTCCACCGCCCCTCTGCAGCCCGAAATTCACGCATTGCGCGGCCATCGTGGACAGATCGAGGCAGCAGCGGCGATGCGGGCCACTTTGGACGGCTCCGAAATCCGCGAAAGCCATCGCGATGGGGATACGCGGGTTCAAGACCCATACTGCATTCGTTGCCAGCCTCAAGTGACCGGCGCGGCGATGGACGTGATCCGACAAGCTGCCGCAACACTGGTGATCGAGGCCAACGCGGCCACCGACAACCCACTGGTTCTGACCGATCCGGATGCCATTGTCTCGGGTGGGAACTTCCACGCCGAGCCGGTAGGCTTTGCCGCCGATATGATCGCACTGGCCCTGTCCGAAATTGGAGCAATCGCGCAACGTCGGATCGCGCTGATGGTCGATCCTGCGCTCAGCTTTGATCTGCCAACATTCCTGACGCCAGAGCCAGGGCTGAACTCGGGCCTGATGATCGCCGAGGTCACTACGGCCGCTCTGATGAGCGAAAACAAGCACCTGGCCAACCCCTGCGTGACAGACAGCACGCCCACATCGGCCAACCAGGAAGACCACGTCTCGATGGCTGCCCACGGGGCGCGGCGGCTGAGCCGGATGGTGGATAATCTGAACTATATTTTGGGGATCGAACTGCTCTGTGCCTCACAAGGCATCGAGTTCCGTGCGCCTCTGGCTACCAGCAAGTCGCTGATCAGCGTCGTTGGGCGTTTGCGCGAGGATATTCCGTCGCTAGGCGATGATCGCTATCTGGCACCCGAGTTGGAAACGGCGAAGTCGTTGGTCGAAAGCGGCGCTGTTCTACAGGCGGCTGCTCTGACTATGCCGGAGCTGTCGTGATGCAGGTTTTCAGTATTCAGAGTGGCGATGGGCCTATCGTTCTGGGGCAGCCGCATGGCGGCACGTTTGTACCCGACGACATCGCCGCGCGACTGAATGCGAACGGGCAAATTTTGACGGATACGGATTGGCACATCAACAAGCTCTACGATGGGTTGGTGGCCAATGCGACGGTCGTGCAATCTCATATCCACCGTTATGTGATCGACGCCAACCGAGACCCTGCGGGCGCATCATTGTATCCGGGGCAGAACACGACAACATTGGTGCCATTGACCGATTTTGACGGTCAGACGATCTGGGCAGAAGGGCAGGAGCCCTCAGCCGATGAGATTGAAGCGCGACGCATCGCCTACCACGCGCCCTACCACAACGCGCTTGAGCAAGAGCTTGAAAGGGTGCGTGCAAAACACGGGGTGGCGATCCTGTTTGACTGCCACTCGATCCGCAGCAAGATCCCGTTCCTGTTCGAAGGTACCCTGTCGGATTTGAACATCGGCACCGATGGCGGTGTGACCTGCGCCCCCGGCATTGAGGCTGCAGCCTATGAATTTTCGCATTCCTCCCCCTACAGCACCGTCCTGAACGGGCGGTTCCGAGGGGGCTGGACGACCCGCCACTATGGCCGCCCGAATGAAGGCCTGCACGCGATCCAGATGGAGCTGGCGCAATCCACCTATCTTTCCACCGAAACCCCTCCGTGGACGTTTGACGACAAGAAAGCCGAAGGCCTGCGTCGCTGGTTGGTGGATATTCTCGACGCCATCCAAGACACTGCATTGGAGCTTTGACATGACCGATCCTCGCAAGAATACCCGCGATATCTATCCGCCCACCGGCCCCGAACTGAACGCAAAAAGCTGGGTCACCGAAGCGCCATTGCGGATGATGATGAACAACCTGCATCCGGATGTGGCCGAAAACCCGCATGAGCTGGTGGTTTATGGAGGCATCGGTCGGGCGGCGCGGACATGGAACGATTTCGACCGGATCGTCGCAGGGCTGAAGGATCTCGAAGAGGATGAAACCCTGATTGTCCAGTCGGGCAAACCGGTGGCGATCATCCATACTCATAAAGATGCACCGCGCGTTCTAATCGCCAACTCGAACATCGTGCCGCATTGGGCCAATTGGGATCATTTTAACGAGCTCGATAAGAAGGGCTTGATGATGTACGGCCAGATGACGGCTGGGTCGTGGATCTATATCGGTACGCAGGGCATCGTTCAGGGCACCTATGAGACCTTTGCCGAGGCAGGTCGTCAGCACTATGGCGGTGACCTTACTGGCAAGTGGATTCTGACCGGTGGTCTGGGCGGCATGGGTGGCGCACAGCCTCTAGCAGCGGTGTTTGCCGGTGCCAGTTGTCTGGCAGTTGAGTGCAATCCAGACTCGATCGATTTCCGCCTGCGCACCAAGTATCTCGACGAAAAAGCCGAAACGCTGGACGAAGCGCTTGAGATGATCGACCGCTGGACAAAGGCGGGCGAGGCGAAATCTGTGGGTCTGCTGGGCAATGCGGCGGAGGTGTTCCCCGAGATTTACGCGCGGATGCAGGCCGGTGGCATGCGCCCCGATATCGTCACTGACCAAACCAGCGCCCATGACCCGATCAATGGGTACCTACCGATCGGTTGGAGCATGGCACAGTGGAAGGACAAGCGAGAGACTGAACCTAAGTCGGTTGAAAAGGCTGCCCGTGCGTCGATGAAGCAGCATGTCGCTGCGATGGTCGACTTCTGGAATGCGGGCGTTCCGACGCTGGATTACGGCAACAACATCCGACAGGTGGCTCAAGACGAAGGTCTTGAGAACGCCTTTGCGTTCCCTGGATTTGTCCCCGCCTATATTCGCCCGTTGTTCTGCAAAGGCATCGGCCCGTTCCGCTGGTGTGCCTTGTCTGGTGACCCCGAGGATATTTACAAGACTGACGCCAAAATGAAGGAATTGTTCCCCAAGAACGAGCACCTGCATCGCTGGCTCGACATGGCGCAAGAACGCATCGCGTTTCAGGGTCTTCCGGCACGTATTTGCTGGATCGGCCTTGGTGATCGTCATCGCGCCGGATTGGCCTTCAACGAAATGGTGGCCAATGGCGAGCTGAAAGCGCCAGTTGTCATTGGGCGAGACCATCTGGACTCGGGCTCGGTCGCCAGCCCAAACCGCGAGACCGAGGCGATGCTGGATGGCTCAGACGCTGTGTCGGACTGGCCGCTGCTGAATGCGCTGATCAATACGGCCAGCGGTGCGACCTGGGTTTCGTTGCATCATGGCGGCGGCGTGGGTATGGGCTTTAGCCAGCATGCAGGTGTGGTGATCTGTGCAGATGGCACCGATGATGCCGCACGGCGCCTGGAGCGGGTGTTGTGGAACGATCCCGCCTCGGGGGTGTGGCGCCACGCGGATGCGGGGTACGAGATCGCCAAAGACTGCGCCCGCGAACATGGGCTGCGGCTGCCAGGTATTCTGGGCTAGATCAAACTGCCTCTGGCGAAAATGCTGCACCTGCGATATCTCGCGGGTGTGCAAATCGGAGGCCTGACATGTACGTAGCCACTTTGCTGACCAACCCAGCGACCCCTTCGCTGGAGGCAACGCTGGTCGAGTCGTTGCGGAATGCTTGGGGCGGGGGTGAGGCGAATTGGCTGTGTCCCGATGAGGCGGCTGAGATTTTCTTGCCAGAAATTCCCGACAATCGCTGGGACGTATGGGCCGACTTGCAGCAGATGGGCGTCGACCTGGTCGTGCAAAAAGCCGAAGGTCGCCGGAAAAAGATGCTGTTGGCTGATATGGACAGCACCATGATCCAACAGGAATGCATCGACGAACTGGCTGATGAGGCTGGTGTGGGCGATCGCGTCAAGGACATCACCGCGCGCGCGATGAATGGCGAACTGGATTTCGAAGGTGCGCTGACCGAGCGCGTCGGCCTGTTGAAGGGGCTAGATGAAGGCGTGATCGGCAAGGTTCTTGAGGAACGGATCACGCTGATGCCCGGCGGTAAGGCCTTACTTTCCACGATGCGTGCGAATGGTGCCTACGCCGCTTTGGTATCGGGTGGTTTTACCGCTTTTACAGCCAAGGTCGCCGAAGAGCTTGGGTTCGATGAGAGCCGGGCGAATACATTGCTGGCAGAGGATGGAAAGCTTACCGGCTACGTGAAGCGGCCCATACTGGGGCGACAGGCCAAAATCGAGGCATTGGAGCAGATCACGGCCAGCCTTGGCATTTTAGAAAGTGATGCAATCGCTGTTGGTGACGGTGCCAATGATCTTGGCATGTTGAGCCTGGCCGGAACGGGTGTTGCGCTGCACGCGAAGCCCTCGGTCGCTGCCGAATGTGATGTCCGCGTAAATCACGGCGATCTGACGGCGTTGTTGTATCTGCAGGGCTACAGCAGGTCAGAGTTTCACGGCCTCTAAAAGGCTTTCTTTAATTTAACGTATATGTTAAATAAGGTCATGAACACGCTTCTGGCCACATTCTCCGCTTTGTCCGATGCCACTCGGTTCTCGATTGTCGAGCAACTGATGGACGATGGCGAGCTGCCCGTCGGCGACCTGATTGAAGGCAAGGGTATGTCAGGGGCTGCGATCTCGCGTCACCTGAAGGTCCTGCGCGAGGCCGGGTTGGTGCAACAACGGGTGCGCGGCACGCAGCGGATGTATTCGGTGCAGCCTGAGGGTCTACGCGCAATTGCCGAGTGGACGATTTCGAAACGACAATTTTGGGAAAGCAGCCTCGACCGTTTGGGCGAACTTATTGAAAAGGAGAACTCATGGCCGAGCTGAAACTGGAACGAGATTTTCCCGTCAGCCCCGAGGACCTGTTCGCATGGGTCAGCGACGGCGCAAAACTGCTGCAATGGTGGGGCCCCGAGGGTCTGCATGTGCCGGAACATGATCTCGATTTTTCGCGCATTGGTCCGTGGTATTCGGTGATGCAGAATGGCGAGGGCCAGCAATTCAAGGTTTCGGGGCACGTCACCCATATCGATCGGCCAAAATCGGTTGGATTTACATGGGCATGGCACGACGATCAGGATCAGCGCGGTGCCGAAAGCCATGTGACCTTCTCGGTCACTGCGACCGACAGCGGATCACGGCTGGTGGTCGATCATCGCGAGCTTGTTGATGCCGAGTCGGCCACGAACCACAACGAAGGCTGGACGTCTTCGCTGCGCAAGCTCGAAGCACTTTGCACATAGGTTTTCATCAGAGAGGAGCGATATGCCCCAATATTTGTTTGTTTATCACGGGGGCCACACCCCAACCGATCCCGCCGAGGTCGAGGCGACCATGGCCGCCTGGGGTGCATGGTTTCAGGACATTGGCGGTTCGCTGGAGATTCCCGGAAACCCCGTGGGTCAATCCTATACTGTCAGCAGTGGCGGGGTCGAAGACAATGGCGGCGCCAACCCGGCCTCGGGTTTCACGGTTGTAAAGGCGGATAGCATCGAAGCCGCAACTGCGATGGCCAAGGGCTGTCCGATGGTGGTGAACGGCTCAGGCTCGGTCGAAGTGGCCGAGGTGCACGAGATCGAGATGTAGCCCTACCCGGGGAATCCCGGCGCAGGTTTGATCACGCCGCATTCCAGCCCGCGACGGCTGTATTGTATGGCGTTCATGAATTTGCGGGTGGCCGGGTGATTGGCCGCTAGCACGCCCAAGTTTACCAGAATGGCCGCGATGGCGCATTCGCTGGCGCGGGTCGTGCCGTCCGTGATTTTCAGCGCAATACCCATTCTCTTCTCGGGAATGATGGCGACAAAAACGGCTTCGGCGCCTGTTTTGATCGCCACACGACCATGCATCGCGCGCATTAATTCGGTACAGGCGCGGGTTTCTCCGGCGACAAGTTCGGGGTGCTTCACCATCGCCGCCGTAAGCTGCGATGCTGCTTCGCTGGAGCGGTCTGACCGGTCAGCGGCTGACGCAAACCATGCCATTGATCGCGCAAGTCCCACCAGGGACGTCGCAAAATTCGGGGCTGAGCAACCATCGATCCCAAAGGTTGGGCTCGTCTCACCTGTGGTCTCTTCGATGGCAGACAGGCAGGCCTGCTGAACCGGGTGATCGATTTCAAGATATTCAGGCCCGGCCCCCATATGCTGGGCCAAAGTCAGGAATCCGCAATGCTTACCTGAGCAATTATTGTGTATTTGACAGGGCGTATCGTCCGCCAGGACCAGTCCGTCTCTGGCTGCCATGTCAGCGGGTTCCTGCGGGCCGCAGCGCAGATCGGGCTCGGACAGGCCGAGGTGATCGAGCCATGCGGACACGCGATCGGTATGGATATGCGCCCCGTTATGCGAGGCACAGGCCAGTGCCAGATGTTCGCTGTTCAAACCGTATTTCGCCGCCGCACCCGAGGTGATCAACGGCAGGGCCTGGATCATTTTGGCCGAGGATCGGGGGTAGATTATCGCGTTCGGATCCCCCCAACTGCGCACGATCTGACTACTATCGTCACAGATCACTGCGTGACCCAGATGCAGGCTCTCTAATAGCGATCCGCGCCAGAGTTCTGTCATCGGTACGGCTTGTGTCATGTCCACCCCATAAATCATGCGCAAAAATCTGCCAATCGCCCTTTCGCCTGTGGCGAAACCTGCGTTAGTGTGTGTATGTCGACAATCATCGGAATACGCAACTGAACAGACGAACCGGCAGGGTTCGCACGCATGTCCGATGGGTATGAGGTATTAGGTCGGGCTAGGAGGCTGGACAGATGGGACTAAAGCTCGTTCGCGTGATCGCGGGCCTGTGTATGGCAGGAATGGCGACAACGGCAATTGCTCAGCAGGCGACCAGTACGAACCGCGTCGCGGCAAAGACCGATTGGAGCGTGTTTGTCGAAGAAGACCCCACCGAATGCTGGAGCGTTTCCGCGCCCAAGGAAACAGTGAACACACGCGGTGGCCGCGTCGTTTCCGTGCGGCGCAGCGATATCCTGCTGTTTGTGTTCTACCGCCCAAATGCTGAGGTCAAAGGGCAAGTGACCTTTACCGGCGGCTATCCGTTTGCCTCTGGATCGACTGTCAATCTACTTGTCGATGGCAGCGAATTCGAACTGTTCACGGATGGCGAATGGGCGTGGCCTGCAACCGCCTCGGACGATGCCAAGATCGTCACGGCTATGAAGCGCGGAAGCGAAGCCGTGCTGACTGCCCGTTCGGAACGTGGAACACAGACCAAAGATACGTTCTCATTGCTGGGTTTCACGGCCGCGATCGAAGACGCTGAAAAGCGCTGCACGAACTAAAGTGCACACAGATATGACCTCGAAACCCCGCTATCCGGCGGGGTTTTCTACGTATGGGTAGATCTTTTGGGTTTATTGGAAATTTATCCAACGTCAGAATGTGTTTTTGATCCGTGTCAAAGCCGACTTCTCGAATTTCTGAACTAATCAGTTTAGATCAATTTGAGGAGTTGGCAATGAATCCAAACAAATATCTGTCCGCGCTTTTGGTGGCGTCTGCGGCGATCCTTGCAGGATGCGAGAAGGAAGCGGAAACTTATCCAATTACGGGTGAGCAATGTGGACCGGAAGATCCCGTAAAAACTCTGGATGCAGAAGATTGCTACATCCCACCTGCAGTAAACTGACAAAAATGGACCGCTGAGGTTTCTGCCTTGGCGGTCCAACTTGATTGGGCGTGGGTTTTGATCTGTGATAGACAGGTGTCTCTGTCAGGAGGATCGACGGATGCGATGGGCTATTGTTTTTCTACTGTTTCCCATGTCCGCAGTTGCGGACCCAACAATGGAGTGTATCGACGCCGGATCGCAGGTTGAGATTGGGTCTTGTGTTTCGGACATGGAAACGCGCGTGAATGCCGCGATAGACTCCAGCTATTCCTTGGCACTTGGCGCTGCAAAAGAACTGGATGACGTCACCGGTCGCGCTGTCGCCACGCCCGCGCTGGAGGCATCGCAAAACGCGTGGACAGCTTATCGCGATGCACAGTGCGAAGCGGTGAGTGCGTCGTTTGGTGGTGGATCAGGCACCGGCATTGCCATAACTGCGTGCCGCGTTGATCTTGGGCGGGCACGTGTTGACGAATTGCTGCGCTATGCAAATTGATGCACGATTTCTTTTGATCTTTGTGCGCGTTCCTATATAGAGGCGCATCCCAAGCCAGAATCCATTGAGATAGCCACATGTCGCCCAAAGCGCCGATCACTCAAGATGTCATGACCATCCCCCGCAAATTGCCCGAGGGGAAGGTGAACCTTGTTGGCCTCACCCGTGATCAATTGCGCGATGTGCTGATTGAGCATGGTACACCGGAAAAGCAGGCTAAGATGCGCACGGGCCAGATCTGGCAGTGGATCTATCAATGGGGCGTGCGCGATTTTGGTGAGATGACCAACCTCGCCAAAGCTTATCGGGCACAACTTGCCGAGAATTTCGTAATCGAAATCCCCGAAGTCGTGACCCGTCAGGTGTCCGAGGACGGCACACGCAAATACCTGTGTCGCATCGCGGGAGGGCACGAAGTAGAGGTCGTCTACATCCCCGAAGAAGATCGCGGTACGCTGTGCATCTCGTCTCAGGTCGGTTGCACGCTGACCTGCTCATTCTGTCATACGGGTACACAGAAACTGGTGCGCAATCTGACCGCGGCAGAGATCGTCGGGCAGGTCATGATGGCGCGGGACGATCTTGAGGAATGGCCGACACCCGGTGCCCCCAAGGACGAGACACGGCTGTTGTCGAATATCGTGCTGATGGGTATGGGCGAGCCGCTCTATAACTTTGAAAATGTCCGTGACGCGATGAAGATCGCCATGGACCCCGAAGGGATTTCCCTGTCGCGCCGACGTATTACCCTGTCGACTTCGGGTGTGGTCCCTGAAATTGAACGTACGGCCAAGGAAATTGGCTGCCTATTGGCGATCTCGTTCCACGCCACAACCGATGAAACCCGCGACGTGCTAGTGCCAATCAACAAGCGCTGGAACATCGAAGAACTGCTGCAGGCACTGGCTAGCTACCCCAATGCCTCGAACTCCGAGCGAATTACGTTTGAATACGTGATGCTGGATGGCGTGAACGACAGCGATGAGGACGCGCATCGACTGATCGAGCACATCAAGCGCCATAAGATTCCGGCCAAAATCAACTTGATTCCGTTCAACGAATGGCCCGGCGCGCCTTACAAGCGTAGCTCGAACAATCGCATCCGAGCCTTTGCCAATATCATTTATCAAGCGGGTTATGCCTCACCCATCCGCAAAACGCGCGGTGAGGATATCATGGCTGCCTGCGGGCAGTTGAAATCGGCCACCGAACGCGCCCGAAAATCGCGCAAGCAGATTGAGGCCGAGGCTGGCCTGAACCGCTAGATTCCGCAGATTGTCCGCCACTACGATAAACTTAATAAATTGAATGCTGTTTTGGCATTCAGAATTTGCTATGTTTAAGGGGCATCTGCTCTGGTTGGGGGGTCACTAGCAAACACAAAGTGGTGAAGTTGCTGGGGCGGTGCTAGCAACACTATTTAAGGCCGCTATCATTTTTCGAACTTAATGCGGCATTTCGGCGAACTGATCAGTCAGGGAGGCCATAGAATGATTACAAGACACCTGCCGATCGTTAAGATCGTGCTGTTTATTGCGGTGTTGGGGCTTATTTCTGTTGCGGGAAATGCACAGAACAACGATCAGGATGCTCATCTGGCCATTGAAAACCCGGCTAATCTGTCCAAGGAAGATGCTCAGGCTCATTACAAATCTCTGTCCCGGCGCATGGAACGAGGCTATGCCGCAGCCCAGTTGGACGTGCTTTTGAACTATCAAGCCTGGCCGCTTTTCAACGATGCGCCCTATATCTCGGCCACCCATGGGCAGCGCTATGTCAACAGCTACGCCAATCGCATGGCGCATAATTACGGAACCTTGCAGGAAGGTGAGGTTTTGCCTGTGGGCTCGGTTCTGGCCAAAGACAGCATGACCGTCACCGATGAGGGTAACGTGCATCCGGGTGCCTTGTTCGTGATGGAAAAACTACCGGCGGGTACCAACCCTGAGACAGCAGATTGGCGATACATCATGGTGATGCCGGATGGTTCGCTGTTTGGCGACACGATGGGATTTCGCGCGTCCGAGGTCGATTACTGCCATGTCTGCCACGAGGCAGTTGCTGACAGGGATAATACGTTTTACGTGCCTGAAGAGTATCGCGTCGAGAACTGAACTTCAGCTTGCTGGTAAGGTCAGTTCGGTGGCCTCACGGCGGCTAAGTTGCTCACCCTGCTTGCGTTTGGACAGAACCTCGCGTGCACGCGCGTATTTCTCATCCTGCCAGAAGATCAAACAGCCGTTGCAGCCTTTGCCGCAACACCCTTCGGTTCCGATGCGATTGGTTTTGAAGCGGCGTTTGTTGCCGTCTTCTCCGATTTTCTCAATCAGTTCATCGCGACGGCGCGCATAAGCTTTGGCGTTGTCAAGACCCGAGGTTTCCAGCCCTTGCACCAGCTTGTCGAACCGAATGCGGCTCCAGTGTTCGTCGGTCAGGGCGCGTTCCTTGCGCAGAACCGAGTAGACTGGGAAACGCGCGCGTAGATCTTCGATATCCTCGTGATCGAACAGCGTGAATGGTACGCGGATGATTGTCTTGGTGCTTCCATGCACCACGTCTAGTCTCGCGCCATCTTGGGCGCGTTCGAAGTTATAAACCCGTAACAACACGGTATCGCGTGAAATCGGAGAGACGAAGTCTAACACATCCCCAGGTTCCAGCTTGTTTTTCACCTCGACTAGAAAGGCATCCTCGGTCACTTCAGTGACGATTCCCGCATATTCCCACTGCGCGATAGACGCGGTGTGCTCGTAATCATGTGCGTAGTTTGTCAGTCGGCCTTCGTGGAAGGCAAGCGTGTAGCCTCGGTTCCCGACGGTTTCGAGTTCACGCATGTAAGGTTTCGGGTCCCAGTTCTCGGGGTCGGCGTGATAGTCGTCAATGGCCATACGATAGGCCCGTGCAACGATGGCGGCGTAGTATTCCGACTTGCCGCGCCCTTCGACCTTCAGGCTGTCGACGCCGATCTTCAGGTATTCATCCAGTTTCGGCATGATGCACAGATCGCGCGAGTTGAGGATGTAGGACCCCCGGTCATCCTCTTCGATGGGCATTAAATCGCCGGGGCGGCAGCCTTCTTCCAACAAGAACTCGAACAGGTCGGCGTTTTCGTCGGTAATGCGCAACTCCTGATGCGTACCGTCTTTCAGACGCAGTTTCAGACCATAATTCCAACGGCAGGAATTGGCACAGTTGCCTTGATTGGCCCCGCGTTCGGCCATGAAGTTCGATAGCAGGCAGCGGCCCGAATAGGTCATGCACATGGCGCCGTGGACGAAGGCTTCAAGCTTGATGTCGGGACATTTCTCGCGGATTTCGACCAGTTCGGGGTAGGAGACTTCGCGGGCCAGTACCACAAGCTCAGCCCCTTGATCCTGCCAGAACTTCACCGAAAGCCACGAACAGATATTGGCTTGCGTCGAGATATGCAGCGGCAGTTCCGGTGCCCGTTCGCGGACGTATTGGAACACGCCGGGATCAGCGATGATTAGCCCGTCGGGCTTCACCTTGCGGACGGTGTCGACGTATTCATCCAGCTTCGGGATGTCTTTATTGTGCGAGAACAAGTTCAGCGTCAGGTACGCGCGCCGGCCATGGCTATGGCAAAATTCGACCCCCTCGATCACCTCTTCCAGCGAGAACTCGGACTTTGTGCGCAGCGACATATCCGGTGTGCCCAGATAGACCGCATCCGCGCCATACAGGATGGCGAGTTTCAATTTGCGCAGATTGCCTGCAGGCATCAGCAATTCGGATCTGAACTGGGTCATAGGGATACCGGGCTAAGGATCAAGGGCGTGTTCTACGCCAAAACCCCTGTGCCCAAAACCCCGTTACCTGCGACGGAATCGCGCTGTGCCGATGACCTCGATCAGTTGTTTTCGAACAGGTTCTGGTTGCGCCTCGACCGCGTTTAGCACCTCGCGCAATTCGGCGCGCAGCCCATGCATCTGGTCGATAAGCGAGATCATCATCGACAGGGCATCGGCCTCCATGTCGTACTGGTCATGCAGTTCGCATGCCAGTTCCAGTCGGGCAACGTCGATGCGCTGATATCGCAGCCCTTGCTCCGATTGCTCGGGGATCACGATCTCAGCTGCCAGATATTCGGTAAGGCGATCCGAAGTCAGGCGGGCGATGGTTTCGATCAGTTCGGCTTCGGTCAATGTACGGCTCATGACGGCATTCCTTTGCGCGGATCATAGCTGTGGGTTTCGCGCCATGTCTCCATGAATTGCTTCAATTCATCGTCTACCTTGTCTGGCATTGCGACGGTCAATTCGATGAACTGATCACCCCTATCGGACGAACCGCGCTTCTTGACCCCTTTGCCACGCAGGCGCAGGGTTTTGCCGCTGCTGGTCCCTGCAGGGACACTGACATTGACGCCCCCGTCGATGGTGGGCGCTTGGACCTTGCCGCCCAGTACCGCTTCGTCAATGGTGATGGGCAAAGTAATGTGGATGTCATCGCCCTGACGGTCAAACACCGGATGATCCGCAACCGAGATGGTGACCAGTGCATCCCCGGGAGGGCCTTCGCCATATCCCGGTGCCCCTTTGCCACGCAGACGGATGGTTTGACCGGTCGTGATGCCCGCCGGTATCTTCACCTCAATCCGGTTCCCATCCGGTAGGGTCAGCTTTTGGCTGGCGCCGAATACGGCATCCAGAAAACTAATCTGCAGTGAGTAATTCAGGTTGTGCCCTGGCGCGTGGAACTCTTGTGTTCGTTGGCCATAACCACCCCGCCCGCGCATGAACTCGGCGAAGATGTCGGACATGTCGTCTTGCTCGGTCGAATACCCGCGATAGGGGTTGCCTGCAGCTTCGGCATAGTCCCGATAATATTGCTGCTGCGGACGTTCCTGACCCGACGCATCAATTTCGCCATTGTCATAGCGTTTGCGCGTTTCGGGGTCTTTTAACAGGTCATAAGCGGCGGCAGCGGCTTTGAACTTGGCTTCGGCTTCCGCATCACCCGGCTTAAGGTCCGGGTGACACTCCTTTGCGATTTTCCGATAGGCTTTCTTGATCTCGGCATCGCTGGCGTCTTTGGCGACACCAAGAACGGTATAGGGATCGTCGCTCATATTGCCTCTCGTTGATGTAGGTATGGTCTGGCCTTGATGAAGGTATTTTATCATGTGATTTCAACAGGTCAAAAAACCTTCGGAGTCGAATTACCTCGCAAATTCTGGTTGTTCTGCTAATATCTGCATGTTTCGAAGTGTTGATTGTCGGAGATCACCTTATGTCGCGCAGAATAAAATCCGCTCTCGCGTTACTAGCCGGGAATGCCATCGGGTTGTTGCTTGCTTCGCTGCTGCTGGCGGGCTTTGCAATCAAGCCGATCTCGTTCATCGTTGTAGTGATTGTCTTCACGCTGGTTCAGGTTGTGGCCGAACCGCTGATCCTGAAGCTGGGCGAGAAGAAGGCCCCGGCGCTGAAAGGTGGGATCGCACTGATTGTCACATTTGCGGGCTTGCTGGTGACCGATCTGATAACAGCGGGGCTAACAGTTGGAGGTATTTCCAACTTACTGGCAGCGACTTTGCTGGTATGGCTGGGCGCGTTGATCGCCAGCATCGTGCTGCCAATCTACGTGTTCACCGAGCTGCGTGAACCTAAGAAGAAATCATAACGCGTTCAGGCTGGCCTCGATCGCCCGCCACAGTTCTTCTACCGGCTCGCACCCGACAGACAAGCGGATAAAGGCAGGGTCGACCGCATCGCCCCAGCGGGCACGCCGCTCGGCTGAGCTGTGGACACCGCCGAAGGATGTGGCAGGGCGCAACAGGGGGCAGGCGTTGATGAACTGTTCGGCTTTCGCCTCAGACTCCAGCGTGATTGTCAGCAGAAAACCGAACCGAGCGGTTTGGGCAGCCGCCAATGCGTGTGATGGATCACCGGGCAGGCCGGGATAGCGAATGTGTTTCACGGCCGGGTGCGATGCCAACCGTTCGGCTAGAACTTGCGCCGAGTTACACATGCGATCAAACCGCACATCCAGCGTTTCAAGGCCACGGTGCAACAACCACGCCTCGTGCGGCCCAGGTATCGCACCTGAAACGCGGCGCCATTCCTCTACGCGTTCCATGATTTGCGCATCGCGGCTGGCGATATGGCCCATCAGCAGGTCCGAATGCCCGCCCATCGCCTTCGTATCCGAACTCACCACCACATCGACGCCAAGGTCCAGTGGGCGTTGGCCCAATGGTGTCATGGTTGTGTTGTCGGCAATCGTGATGCCACCAGCCTCGCGCACGGGCCTGGCGATTGCTGGCAGATCAAGCATATCCAGACCGGGGTTCGATGGGCTTTCCGAGAACACGACATCAATTCCATCAAAGCCACCTTCGGCAAAGGCAGTAGTTGGGCGTTCGACGATTGAAACGCCTAGATTCGACAGGAACCGGTCGGCCAGAAGCCGGGTCACATAATATCCGTCGGATGGGATCAGCAAACGAGACCCTGCTTTGACCGTGGCAAACAGCGCAGCCGAAATCGCCCCCATGCCAGAAGGAAAGCTGAGGCAAGGCGCGTTTTCGAGATGCGACAGGACGTGCTCCAGGTGAACCCAAGTCGGGTTGTCGACTCGGCCATAACTGGCGTGACCGTCTGGATCACCCGGCAAATGAAACATGCTGCTTTGGGTCAATGGCAGGGCCACAGGCTCGCCCTTGTCCAACGCGTTTCCGCGCAGGTGGAGCATCTCGCCGGTCTTGGGTCTAGTCATAGTTCAGCGTCCCGGAATTTGGTCACGCGGGGGAGCGGGCTCCCAGTTCTCGATAATCTCGACCGCCTCCTGCGCGGTGTCGACAAAGCGGAACAGGTCCAGATCTTCGTCTGAGATGGTGCCCGCGTCCGCCAGCGCCTCCCAGTTGATGACTCTCTCCCAGAACTCACGCCCGAACAGCAGGAACGGAACGCGTTCCATCCGTCCTGTCTGGATTAGGGTCAGGGATTCGAACAACTCATCCATGGTGCCGAACCCGCCCGGGAAAATAGTGATGGCGCGGGCGCGCATCAGGAAGTGCATTTTGCGGATAGCAAAATAGTGGAAGTTGAAGCTGAGATCAGGCGTTACATACAGGTTCGGGGCCTGTTCGTGCGGCAGCACGATGTTCAGGCCGATCGAACAGCCACCCGCATCCAGTGCACCGCGATTACCCGCTTCCATTACGCCGGGTCCGCCGCCGGTGACGATCACATTCTCACGGCAGCCGGTCTGGTTCGATTTCTCTGTCATCAGGCGCGCAAACTCGCGCGCCTCATCGTAGTATTTTGACAGCCCGGCCAAGGTCTCAGTCCGCGCCGTGTGTTTCTGGGCTGGTTCCGGGATGCGCGCACCGCCAAACATGACGATAGTCGAGGTGATCTCACGCTCGGTCATGATCATCTCGGGCTTGAGCAACTCCAGTTGCAGGCGAACGGGGCGCAGCTCATCCCGGCACAGGAAATCATCATCAGCGAAGGCAAGTCGATAGGCCGATGACCGCGTCTGCGGCGTGTCCGGCACTTCGCTTGCGGTCGAGCGGTCGGTCTGTGCGTCGCGAAAGGGGCTGAGGCGATCTTCTCTCATAAACGGGGTTCCCTGCTTGCGTGTTTCCAAAACAGCTATAGGGTTCGCGGGAAGAGTGCCAGTCACGGAAAGACAAGAATGGATTGGAAAAGTGAAATATTGGCAGCGCGGGATCGCATTGCCGGACATGCACAAATCACACCTGTGATGCAGAGCAATGCGCTGGGTTATCCGCTCGAGTTGAAGCTGGAGCATATGCAACACACTGGCAGCTTCAAAGCGCGCGGCGCGTTCAACACTTTGCTCAGCATGGATGTTCCTTCGGCGGGCGTGGTGGCGGCATCGGGTGGCAACCATGGAGCGGCTGCGGCTTATGCGGCGCATGCGTTAGGTCATCCGGCGAAGATTTTTGTGCCCGAGCTTGCAGGACCGTCGAAGATTTCCCTGATCGAACGGATCGGAGCCGATCTGAGCGTGGTTCCGGGGGAATATGCCAACGCTTTGACCATGGCTCAGGCACATGAGGCTGAATCTGGTGCAATGCAAATCCACGCCTATGACGCGCCCGCAACTGTTGCCGGGCAAGGGACGTGTTTTGCTGAATGGGACGCGCAGGGTTTGCAGGCAGATACAGTTCTGGTTGCTGTCGGTGGCGGCGGCCTGATTGCTGGGGCGCTGGCTTGGTTTCAGGGTGCGCGCAAGGTTGTGGCTGTCGAGCCGGAAACCTCCTGCGCGCTGAATGCTGCCTTGGCAGAAGGTGAGCCGGTTGATGTTTCGGTCTCAGGCATTGCAGCGAATGCGTTAGGCGCACGTCGAATTGGCGATATCTGCTTCGGTCTGGCACAGGGGATGACTTCGGTTTTGGTTCCCGATGAGGCGATAGCGCAGGCCCAGCAGACATTGTGGCAAGCTCATCGAATTTTGGTGGAACCAGCTGGGGCGGCAGCCATGGCTGCGCTGATCTCAGGTGCATATCAGCCCGAACCAGATGAGCGGGTTGCGGTTCTTATCTGCGGTGGGAATATTGCGCCGGACCCCCTGGCTGATTGAATTAACTGCTTGTGGAAACACGTTGTGAATTTTATCTATAATTTATGACTGCAACCATTGCCGACACGATATATCAAGCGCTGAGCCAGAAGATCATAACTGGCGACCTTGCCGCCGGTGAGAAGTTGCGTCAGGACCATATCGCGCGCGACTTTGAAACCAGCCATGTGCCGGTGCGCGAAGCGCTGCTGCGGCTTGAGGCACATGGATTGGCCAAAAGCGAGCCGCGAAAGGGCATGCGTGTCACTGCCTTGGACCCCGCCGAAGTGCGTGAGGTGATCGAAATGCGTGTCGCGCTTGAATCTCTGGCATTGCAGCATTCAGCGCAAAACATGACCCCAACCGCACTGAAATTAGCTGATCGGGCGCGAAAAGACTGCGATGAGGCTGACAGTATGCCGCAATGGGAAGCGCGGAACAGAATCTTTCACCGAGCTATCCTGACGCCATGCGGCCTACCTCGCCTGTTGCATGCGATTGATGATCTGCATATTGCCAGCGCGCGGCATCTGTTCGCGCACTGGCGACCAAAATGGATGCAGCGGATCGATACGGATCACGCGGCTATAATTCAGGCGTTAAAAAGCAAAGATGTGTCAGCGGCGACATCGATTCTGGTGCGCCACATTCGCCGCGCAAATTGAATTATTTCAGGCAGTTAAGTGCTATTTTTTCACCGCTGAAGATTTCACTTGATTTTTAATAGATAAAAATGATGATCATGAGTCAACTGGTCAATAATTATCTATAAAAGGAAACACAATGAAAACCATGCTGCGATCCGCCTTGCCGACTACCGGTGCGCTCAGCCCGGCGGGACAGATCATCCGTGTCGTGATGGGCATCCTTCTGCTGACAGCCAGCGCAAAAGTCCAAGTGCCATTTTGGCCGGTGCCGATGACCCTGCAGGTCGCTGCCGTCATGGCGATTTCTGCAGCTTTCGGGATGCGCCTCGGATCCGCAACTGTGATTGGCTACATGGTGGCTGGAGCCGTCGGTCTGCCGGTTTTTGCCGGGACACCCGAAAAAGGCATCGGACTGGCCTATATGATGGGCGGCACTGGTGGCTATCTGCTCGGCTTCGTTGTTGCCGCGGCCATCGTCGGATGGGTGGCGGATAATCTGCGCAAGCTGTTTTTGGTCCCGGCCATGTTAGCTGGACTTGTAGCGATCTACGCTCTGGGTCTGGGGTGGCTGGCCCAGTTTGTACCTGCGGACAAAGTGCTGGTTTACGGTTTCAGCCCGTTTATCGTAGGTGATCTTGTAAAGATCGCGTTGGCGGCCGTTATGGTGATTGGCCTGCCAACGGGTTTGATGCAGAAAATCCGCGGGTCGCAAGCGGATGCTTGATACCGGACAGGACATCCGCAGCAACTGGACCGTGGATGAGGTGGAGGCGCTACTGCGCCTCCCGCTGCTGGATCTGGTTGGCCGTGCAAACACCATCCATCGGACGTATCACGACCCGGAAGACATTCAGAAGGCCAGCCTGCTATCGATCAAAACCGGCAGCTGCCCGGAAGATTGTGCCTATTGCCCTCAATCCGCGCATCACCGCGAGGTCGAACTGACCAAAGAGAAATTGATGGACCCCGGGCATGTGGTCTCGCTGGCGAAACGGGCCAGGGATGCCGGGGCCGAGCGGTTCTGCATGGGGGCCGCGTGGCGCCAAGTGCGGGATGGGGAAGAATTCGACAATGTTCTGGAAATGGTTCGGGGCGTTCGCAATCTGGGGATGGAAGCCTGCGTGACACTGGGTATGTTGAAGCCGCATCAGGCCCAACGACTCGCCGACGCGGGACTAACTGCCTACAATCACAACCTTGACACCTCGCCGGAGTTCTATGGTGAGATCATCGGGACGCGCACCTATCAGGATCGGTTGGAAACACTCAGCTATTGCCGTGACGAAGGTATCGATCTGTGTTGTGGAGGTATCATCGGCATGGGTGAAAGTCTGCGGGATCGTGCTTCTCTATTGCAGGTTCTAGCGAGTTTTGACCCACATCCCGAAAGCGTTCCAATCAATGCTCTGATCCCGATTAAGGGCACTCCGCTGGAGCAACGAGAGAAGGTGAGCATCTTCGACCTGGTGCGCATGGTTGCGACCGCACGAACCACCATGCCAGCAACCCGCGTACGCTTGTCGGCGGGCCGGTCTGACTTTTCGACCGCAGAGCAGGCATTGTGTTTTCTAGCCGGCGCAAACTCGGTTTTCTACGGAGATGTTTTGCTGACCGCACCCAATGCCGGAACGCAAAATGACAGGGACATGTTTACAGTTCTTGGCGCAATAGCAGAAGATTGACGCATGTAGGGTTGCTTGCGTCGCATTGCGCCATGGTTTCACCTTGCGTATAGGCCACATCAACGTGAACAGATTCTCTAGGGAGACGCCTATGTCAAACGCGCAACTGGAAGCCGCTATCGAAGCCGCCTGGGACATGCGTGATACGATCACACCGGCCACGACGGGCGAGCAGCGTGAGGCCATCGAGGATACTCTGAATGCGTTGGACAGCGGTTCATTGCGCGTTGCCGAAAAGCAGGCAGATGGCAACTGGCACGTAAACCAGTGGGCTAAGAAGGCCGTTCTTCTGGGGTTCCGTATCAAGGATATGGAGATCCAAAATGGCGGCCCGCAAGCCGGTGGCTGGTGGGACAAGGTCGACAGCAAGTTCGCCGGTTGGGATGAGAACCAGTGGCGCGCTGCAGGTTTCCGGGCGGTGCCCAACTGCGTCGTGCGCAAGTCAGCCTATGTTGCACCCGGTGCGGTGTTGATGCCGTCATTTGTGAACCTGGGTGCTTATGTGGACGAAGGCACCATGGTCGATACCTGGGCAACGGTCGGCTCTTGCGCACAGATCGGAAAGAATGTGCACCTGTCGGGCGGTGTTGGCATCGGCGGAGTGCTGGAGCCAATGCAGGCTGGTCCCACCATCATCGAAGATAACTGCTTTATCGGTGCCCGTTCCGAGGTTGTTGAGGGCTGTATTGTCCGCGAAGGCTCGGTTCTGGGCATGGGCGTATTCATTGGCAAGTCGACCAAGATTGTCGATCGCGAAACCGGTGAGGTTATGTATGGCGAGGTTCCGCCCTATTCAGTGGTTGTTGCAGGCTCGATGCCGTCCAAGAACAACGTCAGCCTGTACTGCGCGGTCATCGTGAAACGCGTTGATGAAAAGACGCGCTCGAAAACCGGGATCAACGATCTGCTGCGCGACTGATCCTGAGCTGTTTATTTAAGATTTGGCCGCAGAATAGATGCTGCGGCCAAATCTATTATTGCTTGGGCATCAACCCTAGCACTGTCTGTTGAAAGAAATCTATTGCGGCCTCGCCGCCAGCGCCTATGGCGAGGGCGCCCACTTCGAAGCGCGGAGACTGCATGGATTTTTGCATCTTTTCGCAAACCCAGACATCTTCGGTTTGGAAATCGCCCGTTTCCAGCGGGTGTTTGGTCCAGTGCGAGGATTTTATCAGCCCTGTTTCGGCATCGTACCCGGGAATGTCAGCCGCGCGGTGCGTGTAAGTAAACCAGCCCTTAGGAGACCAGTTCCGCACCCTTAATCGCATCCTGTTTGCGCTTATGGGTTCCATCGTTGAAATCGAGAATCCCCAGGGATTGGGCGTCAGGATCGTGGTTGGGAACAGCATGTAGACCCCGCCATACCCCGGAGTTTCAGCATTTTTGACGGTTTTCAAACCTGAACCTTTGGCAGAGTTTTCAACGAATTGCGGAATCCTGTGTTTCACACCTTCGCGCTCGGTCGACCACCAAATCATATTTTGACCAAACACCTCCCACAGGTTTTTGTCATGGGTCGGCCCTCCCAGCGTGTCTTTGTGCAGATAGGCGAGATGATAGCCATCAATTGCGTTCTCGAAGAAGACCTTCCAGTTGCAGTCGATTTCATAAACCACGTTGTCGGGATTTTCCTGCAGCTCGGTCGAGTTCAGATCATGCGGCCAGGGAACCTGATCCAGCCCGCTCAGCCATTTGTCAAAATCCGCATCCGGGTCAGGATTAACGAAAACAAGATTGCGAAATACGCCCACAGCCGCCCCAAAAAGCGCATTGGATTTCTTGTCGAGATCAGGAAAGCACTCACGCTGGGCAGGAACTCCGCGCAAAGCACCGTCCAGATTGTAGACCCAGTTGTGATAGGGGCAGACAATGGTTTTGCCTGCATTGCCGCATCCTTCCAGAAGTTCTGTACCACGATGGCGGCAAAGATTGTGAAACCCGCGTAACTCACCATCGGCGCCTTTGATGACAATCACGGAATTTGCTCCGGCTTTGATCGTGCGAAAATCTCCGGGTTCAGGAAAATCCATTGTCACACCGGCAAAGGTCCAGCAGCGGCTGAAGATATGTGCTTGTTCAACCTGAAACCAATCCTCTGAAACATAGGCTTCTTGCGGTAGTTGGTTTTTCGGTTTGTCGGGTAGCGATGCCGGGGCTTGCATGTCACTTCCTTAGATTGTCAAAAATGATAATTGTCATTATTGACAATAATGTGATTTGTCCAGTATCCAATTTCAAGATTTCGACCGAGGGATAAGGCGGGCAGATGAAACCTGGAAACAGCCTAAGGCATCACAAATGGATGACTATCGCGGCTGTGCTGGTGCTGTTGGCATCAACACTGGCGGGGGTATATGCGATCTGGGGCGTGGTTTTTGTGTACTGGGGCGTTCTGGCAATTCGATCAGGGCAGGCCTTTCTTGTTGAAGCTATTGAGCGCAGAGAGAACCCGGTTTTATTCTGGGTGCTAACGGCGATGTGGTTCGGCTTCGGAGTACTTTACATCCTGACGGACCTTTTCCCCACTCAGACCGCCTGAATGATTAACTCATGCCCAGAACCAGTTTGAAAGATGTCCGTACGCAGGAAATACTGAGCGCATTTACCAGATGTGTCGCGCGTTATGGATTGGATGGCTCAACACTCGCCCGTATCTCTGAAGAAGCGGGGATCGCGCGGCCTCTGCTTCGTCACTACCTTGGCAATCGCGAAGAAATGATCCAGCGCCTGCTGGACCATGTTCTGAGTGATTTTGCTACGCGGACAAAAACCTTCTTCGATATGTTGCCAGCAACAGGGCGCATTGATGCTTTGATCGAAGCGTTGTTTGGACGCGTTGATTATTCTTCTGAAAGCGCCGCCGTTTTTGCGGCTTTGGTTGCGGCCTCGGAGCGGCACAAAGAAATTCGCCAACCCCTGTTGCGCTTCGTATACGAGTTTGAAGACCGTATCGCTGCTGAGATCCGCGCTGAGAATACAAGCGCTGATCCGAATCTTGTGGATGTCGCGGCTGCAGGGATCACAGCGATTTACTTCAATACAGATGCGGTAATGCCCTTGGTTCCAAAGGAAGGGTGGCGCGACAGGCAGCGCGCAGCCGCATTGGTTTTGCTGGAAGCGGCCTGCCAGAGCGGTCGGACCTGAGTTGACCCACACTCTGGGTCGGCGTATTGCGAGCCTCATGCAAAAGCAAAAGAAACCTTCGCGTCAGCAAGTCTATACTCTTCTGGTTCAGATTGGCCGGAAGGATGGAGATGGTTTGCCAAAAGACGCGACCGGAGCCGCGCTGATGTGCTTTGCCAGCGGTGTGGATGAGGCAGAAGCCGTGCGTGAAACGGTGGCGATTCTAAAACAAGCCGATACCGCTCCTCTGGATGTCACCGGCTACGGCACGCTTGCCGAGCGTGAAGCGCAGGGGCACGATATCGATCCGGATGAGCGGGCATTGATGCAGCGGGCGCTGGACGAAAACGCCGTCATAGTTGCGCAGATGACGCCATTCTTTGGAGACGAGAGCCCGGCTTAGTTTCGCGCTCCGAACCATTTGCGGTAGATTTCATCATAGGTACCGTCTTCGCGAAGAGAGAGAAGCGCCTGGTTGACGTCTTCAACCAAAGGCGAACCGGTTGGGAAGGCGATGCCATAATTTTCGCGTAGGAAAATCCCGCCGGTCATACTTGCCGTTCTTCGACCCTCATGACTGGCGTAATAGGACAGAATGGGCGCATCGAATACGACTGCATCCAGATCCTTGTCTTTGAACGCAGCCAGCATGTCCTGAAGGTCGGCATAGCCCGTGAACTCGATCTCGCGGCGGTTCAGAAAGTTGGCTGCTGTTGAATCAGAGATGGTTCCGACTTGCTTGCCATAGAGGTCATTAACCGAATTCACGCTGCCGGTGATCGCATCTACAGTCATCACCGATGTGATCCGGGCCGTAAACACCGATACGATGAACAGCGAGGAAACCACCAGCACAACCCCCAGAATGCGCCCGAACGGCGTGCGGGGCATCCGCTCTTCAAATCCGCCATTAACCACGAGGTTGAGCGCCCACCAGAAGGAAGGGAACCAAGCCTCATTCAGTTTCCGGTCAAAATAGGGCTGCGCGCGTTTCTCGAAACTCCACATCAGCATGCCGCCGCCCAGAAGAATGGCAAAGGCCAGACCAATGGCGATGAACAGCTCGCGCGACAGCAGGGCGTGCAGTAAAGACGGTTGGCGCGCTGCCTCGGACGGAACCATGATCTGTAGCCCGGCTTCAAAGATGGGCTGCGTAAAATCCATGCGGGTTTCACGCATGGCGGTGATCGAAATATTTGCGATGGCCAGATCGGCTGAACCATCCTGAACAGCCCCCAGCATTTCGCCAAAGCTCTCGACACGGTTGATCGAATACTCCCAGCCCAGCGATTCAGACAATGCTGCCAGCAGGTCCATCGAGAAACCGGTCTGGGCGCCATCCTCGACAAACGAGAACGGAGGGCGGGTCACAGTTGTAACTGTGAGGGTCTGAGCCTGGCTTTGCTGCGCGAGAGTCGCGAAAGTCAGGCAGATCAATGCGAAGAAGACGCGCTTCATTTGGAATCACCTGTTTCGCGGCCCTCTAACCTAGTTCGGGGCAACGCGGCAAGGCAGCCGCAGGGTCAAGGCTCATGTTTTATTGGGGTGCTAAAATCGAAGTCTTTGGATTTTGGATTGGAAATCTGACTATTCGGGGTTGGCAAGCTGGGCAATTCGTTGAATCTGTGCACGAACACCGGCATCCATCAGAACAAGAGGCCCGTTATGACCGATCCAGTTGAGCTGACCGCAAATCTGATCCGTTGCCCTTCGGTCACACCCGAAGAGGGTGGAGCACTGGTTTTACTACAACGTGAACTTGCGGATGCAGGTTTTGAATGCACCCGTGTTGATCGCGGAGGTGTCAGCAACCTATTTGCGCGTTGGGGGAAGAAAGGGCACGCTCGCAGCTTTGGCTTCAACGGCCACACAGATGTTGTTCCGTTGGGTGATGAGGCCGCTTGGACTGCGCCCCCATTCGGAGCAGAAATTCGTGATGGAGTAATGTATGGCCGTGGTGCAACGGACATGAAATCGGGTGTGGCGGCCTTTGCCGCAGCAGCCATTGATTTTGTGCGCAATACGCCTCCGGATGGTGCGGTGATTCTGACAATAACAGGTGATGAAGAGGGTGATGCGGTCGATGGCACTGTCGCCCTGCTGGATCACATGGATGCGACGGATGAGCGGATGTCGGTCTGTCTAGTAGGGGAACCAACCTGTCCGAATAAGATGGGTGAAATGATGAAGATCGGTCGGCGCGGCTCGATGTCAGCTTGGTTTACCGCGACCGGGGTGCAGGGGCATTCTGCTTATCCGCACCGGGCGAAAAACCCATTGCCAGCAATGGCGCGGTTGATGGATCGGTTGGCCAGTCGCGAGCTGGATCAGGGGACCGACCACTTTGATGCCTCAACATTGGCTGTGGTGACGATCGATACGGGCAATCCAGCGACGAACGTCATCCCGGCGCAATGCTCTGGAACAGTGAACATCCGGTTCAATGACCTGCACTCGGGCGCCGGCCTGAGCGACTGGTTGAAATCCGAGGCTGAATCAGTTGCCAAGGCGTTTGGAGTTGAAATCGAAACCAAGATCAAAATCTCAGGTGAGAGCTTTCTGACTCCTCCGGGTCCGCTCTCGGATCTGGTAGCGCGCGCCGTTGAGGCAGAAACCAATATTTGCCCCGAGCTTTCAACCACTGGCGGCACTTCGGATGCCCGGTTCATCAAGAACCATTGCCCAGTGGTCGAATTCGGGCTGGTCGGGCGCACGATGCATCAGGTTGATGAGTGCGTTGAGGTGGCACAAATTCATCAGCTCAAGGCAATATACGCGCGTATTCTATCGGATTATTTTTCCTGATTGATGCAAAAGACTTTGGTCATCATGGTGAAAGAGCCACGTCCGGGGCGGGTGAAAACCCGTCTGGGACGCGATATTGGCATGGTCGGTGCGGCTTGGTGGTTTCGACATCAAACGCGGTCACTTGTCCGACGCCTGCGCGATCCGCGCTGGCAGATTGTTCTGGCGGTTACTCCGGATCGGGAGGGGATGAACAGCCGTGTCTGGCCAGTCGATCTGCCGCGTAAGCCGCAAGGGCGCGGAAATCTCGGTGATCGTATGGGGCGGATGCTGCGCGGTGCCCCCGATGGGCCAGTATGTTTGATCGGTGCAGATATTCCGGGGATTACACGCGGACACATCGCGCGGGCCTTCGGCGCATTGGGCCGGGCTGAAATCGTGTTAGGGCCAGCCCCTGACGGGGGCTATTGGTTGGTCGGTGCGCAGCGTTACAGCGCGTTGCCGTCAGGGATGTTCAACAACGTGCGCTGGTCGACTGAGAACGCTTTGGCCGACACGCTGGATTCGTTAAAGGGACGTCGGGTGACGTTGTTGGATCACCTTCGCGATGTGGATACCGTGGCCGATCTGCACGGCTAACCCGACAGGCCGCTTTTTGGTCATGACGCGGTCGCATGCCCGTGCTAGGCCAAACTCATGACACGCATTCCGACCAAGCAAGAGGTCCTCGATTGGATCTCGGCGAACCCTACCCTGACCTCGAAACGTGATATCGCCAAGGCCTTTGGCATCAAGGGCGCAGATCGGATCGACCTGAAGCGCATCCTGAAGGAACTTGAGGCCGAAGGGCATCTGGAAAAGCGCAAGCGCAGCTATCGTGATCCTGACCGCCTGCCGCCGGTCAGCGTGTTGCAGGTCAAGGCTCCGAACGTGGATGGCGATCTGTTTGCGCGGCCGTTGGAATGGCACGGTGAGGGGGTCGAGCCCATCATTCTGCTCATCACCCGCGCCAGCGATCCGGCATTGGGCGAGGGTGACCGCATTCTGGCCCGGCTGACCGTCGTGCACGAGGAAGACCACAATTACGAGGCACGTCTGATCCGCCGTATCGGCACCAACCCACGCAAGGTTGTCGGCATCTTCCGCAAAGGGGCCGAGGGTGGCCGGATCGTACCTATCGACAAGGCTGGTTCCACTGAATGGCTGGTCGCGGGCGGGGCAGTTCTGGGCGCCAAGGACGGGGAGTTGGTCGAGGCCGAGCAGGCCGGACCCAAGAACCGCATGGGCCTGCCACGGGCGCGCATTGTTGAACGGCTTGGCGATCCGACCGCGCCCAAGGCTGTCTCATTGATCGCCATCCACCAACATGGCATTCCTGACGATTTCCCGGACAAGGTGATTGAAGAGGCCGACAAGGCCAAACCTGTTGGCCTGAAAGGGCGCGAAGACCTGCGGGATATGCCCTTGCTGACGATCGATCCTGCGGATGCACGGGACCATGACGACGCCTGTTATGCGCACGCAGACGATGACCCGAAGAATAAAGGTGGCCATGTGATTTGGGTCGCCATCGCCGATGTGGCCGCCTATGTGACACCCGGTACGGCGCTGGATTGCGAGGCGCGCAAGCGGGGCAACTCCAGCTATTTCCCGGACCGCGTGGTGCCGATGCTGCCGGATCGCCTATCCGGCGATCTGTGTTCCCTGCACGATGGTGTGCCGCGCGCTTGTATCGCGGTTCGGATGCAGATTGATACCGAGGGTAATAAGATCGGCCACCGGTTCGTGCGCGGCCTGATGCGCTCTGCCGCCTCGCTGAACTATACCGAGGTGCAAGAAGCGATCGATGGCAATCCGAACGACCGCACCGGGCCGTTGCTGGAGACCGTTCTGAAACCGCTCTATGCCGCCTATGCAGCATTGAAAAAAGCGCGGGCGGAGCGCCAGCCGTTGGAACTGGACTTGCCTGAACGTAAGATCGTTCTGAGCGACGCAGGCGAGGTGACCAGCGTCGCGTTCCGTGACCGGCTGGATGCGCATAAGTTGATTGAGGAGTTCATGATCCTCGCCAATGTCGCCGCCGCTGAGACCCTGATCTCCAAACGCCGCCCGCTGTTGTTCCGCGTCCACGAAGAGCCCGCACCTGAGAAGCTGGAAAGCCTGAGAGAGACGGCGCAAGCAGCAGGTTTGAATCTGGCCAAAGGGCAAGTGTTGCAGACCCGCCACCTGAACGCGCTGCTGAATGCTGCCGCGGGTACCGAAGATGCCGAGCTGATCAACCTAACCACTTTACGGTCGATGGCACAGGCCTATTACAACCCTGAAAACTTTGGACATTTTGGACTGGCTTTGCGGAACTATGCACATTTCACCTCACCCATCCGCCGCTATGCGGACCTGATCGTGCACCGCGCGCTGATCACGGCCCATGGCTGGGGCAAGGACGGATTGACCGAGGAGGAAATCGCGCGGCTGGAGGAAACGGCCACCCATATCTCGGATACCGAGCGCCGATCCATGATGGCCGAGCGCGATACGACTGATCGCTATTTGGCGGCCTATCTCAGCGAGCGGGTCGGCAATGAGTTCACCGGCCGTATCAGCGGCATCGCGCGTTTCGGGGCCTTCGTGAAGATGGACGAGACCGGAGCGGACGGTCTGGTGCCCGTGCGCTCGATAGGGCGTGAGTTCTTTCATTTTGACCGTGAAGCCGGGACGCTGATGGGTTCGGATACCGGCCTGATTATTGCCATTGGTCAGCGTGTCACCGTGCGGCTGACCGAGGCAACGCCTGTAACCGGCGGATTGGAATTGGAACTGCTCTCTATCGATGATCAAGCCCTGCCACGAGGACGCGGTCCAACCAAACGCGGGTCGCGGCGCAAGGCGGTCAGCACCAAGCGCAAGAAGGACAAAATCAAGCGCAAGGTCGAACGCAAACGCCGTCAGAGATGATAGGTTAGCGCGCGCGCAATCAGCCAGCCGTGGCGTGTGGGGTCGATCTGATCAGTCGTATTGAACAGAATGGCGCGATTGCCATCGATCTGATCCTCACCGGGAAAAGCGGAAGTGAAATCCCCCATCAGTCTGCTCTGGCAGTGCACGAACAACGCAAACCGAGCGGCTTTGTGTCCGCCGAGTCGGATCGTTGATCCCTTGGGTGCCAAATAGGCTGGCTGCCCCCACCGCAACGCTTCTTCCAGCGGCTGAGCCCGCGGTAGCGAGGCCGCAGTTTCGAAAATCAACTCGCGCAGCATAAGTGCTCCTGCGCGAGTTTCTTCTGGCAGCGCCTCGTAGGCTGCGGCGACTTTTGCATCCTCAAAGGGTGTCATAACAATGGGATCGCCTGTTCCATTCGATCGATATAACTGTTGAGCAACTTATCCTGTTTGATCCGGCGGGTCAGGGGGGTGTCAGACGGTGTCGCGCGCATCGCGGCCAGCATTGGACCGACGCTCATGTCCGCCGAGGTCGGTTCCTCGCCCATCAGGTAGGGAGATTGCCAAAGATAGGTCGATATCGCTTCAAGGTCGCGCTCTAACCGGTCCTGTCGCTCGGCGGGTGAGAAACGGGAAACTCCTTGAAAGGCCAACCCTTTGACAACGGATTTACGGATTGAGTTCGAAACCGGCTTGCGGATCAGTGCTGGAATGACTGTGAAGAACGTATCGCGCAGGATTGGCCAGACCTCATCATTGGCCCAACGATCCTGGACGACATGGAAGTAAAGATGTTCCTCGGCCATGCGGATTAGGGTACGGGATTGGGCTTTTTGCAGGCCATTTAAACCGGCATCGAAATCTGCACCCTGAGACTC
This sequence comes from Ruegeria sp. AN6, assembly GCF_056540425.1. Classification (NCBI taxonomy): domain Bacteria; kingdom Pseudomonadati; phylum Pseudomonadota; class Alphaproteobacteria; order Rhodobacterales; family Roseobacteraceae; genus Ruegeria; species Ruegeria sp. AN6. The sequence goes on along the minus strand of NZ_JBQFWR010000006.1, from coordinate 205,325 downwards.
GAGCCACTCGCGGATCAAGTCGCTGTCGGGGATCAGGCGCTCGGGTGTGCGCAGAACCGGCAGTTTCTGATGCGGCATCTTGCGGGGGTCCAAAAGGTCGGACCGCTGCCAGCGCTGTCCTGCCCGTTGAAGCATCAGGGCGGTTTTCACACAGAACGGGCTGGCACTGAACAGGCCGAACGCAGAGGGGAAAGTAAGAAGGGTCAGCATCATCAGCTCCATAATTGGGATGTCCGAGGGATACGCCTGACTAATGACAGTTTCTGACATTAGGTTTAGGTTAGTGTGCAGTATGTCTCGTACCACTCGCCTGTTTCAGTTAATGCAAGCCCTGCGTTCTGGCCCATCACCCAGAACGTCGGTCCAGCTGGCACAGGATTTGGGCGTTTCACCGCGTACAATACATCGGGACATCGATGCTTTGCGTGCTCTGGGGGCCGTAATAGACGGCGAGGCCGGGTTTGGGTTTACCCTGATCGAAGATGCAACTTTGCCACCACTGGGTTTTACCAATGACGAGCTTGAAGCGTTGGTATTAGGTCTACGAGAGGTGCAGTTGATTGGCGATCCGGCGCTGTCTGATGCGGCAAGCGAGGCCTTGCGAAAGCTGCAGGGCCGGTTGCCGCAGCGCCAATCCCACCGACTAAGCCATGCGGTTCTGACTGCCACGCGGTTTGACAGGCCAGCGGTGCCAACAATTGATGTTGCAGTCCTGCGCCAAGCAGCATGGGACGAACGCGCAATTGAGTTTGCTTATACCGATGCCAAGGGCGCGGAAACCCGGCGTCGGGTCAATCCACTAAGTATTGTCTACATGGATCGCGCCAGCGTTCTGCTCAGCTGGTGTCACTTGCGCGAGGATTTTCGCGTTTTCCGGCTGGACCGTATGCAAGACATGGATGTGTCCGACGAAAGTTTCCGCCCCAAGCGCGTGTCGTTACTGCGAGAGGCGATTGCCCGCATTCGTGCTGAACGCGAGGCACAGGAACAGGAAAGCTAATTTTCTACATTTTGAGAAATACCGATTGTGCGCTATCATTGAACCTGAGCAGTAATCAGGAATAATCGGAATGCGTAAGTGCGTAGGTGGCGTCATGACCGCCGCATTATGGGCATCCATCGTGCAGGCGGATACAACAGACAAATCAATACGGCCTCTGGCCCGACCATTGGTCGACAATATTCAACTGGCTTCGGCAGACGTGATGGTTTCGGTAAGGCCAGTATTGCGTCCTGAGGTCGAACATTATCGCGTATCTGCCGAAGGGAACGCGCGCTTTCAGGCTTGGCTTGGAGCGTTTCGCGAGCGGGCCCGCGCTCAAGGAATCTCGGCCCGGACGCTGGACAGAGCATTGGCCGGGGTGACCTATGACAGCAACATCATCAAACGAGATCGCAATCAGGCTGAGTTTTCAAAACCGATCTGGGAGTATCTGGATTCGGCAGTTTCAAAAACGCGGATTTCGAATGGACGCGCGGGCTTGGACCGGCATCGGGAAACTCTGACGCGGATAGAGGCGCAATATGGCGTTGAAAAAGAGGTTGTCACCGCTATTTGGGGGCTCGAAACCTCGTTCGGAACCTATCGGGGTGGCAAGCAAACTATCAGATCGCTCGCGACACTGGCCTTTGATGCACGGCGGGCGAGTTTCTTTGAATCCCAGCTTATCGCGGCCCTTCAAATCCTGCAGTCCGGGGACGTGGATGCTGTGAATATGGTCGGCAGTTGGGCCGGAGCGATGGGGCACACGCAGTTCATGCCGACCTCATTTCTGGATCACGCAGTAGATTTCGATGGCGATGGGCGGCGCGATATCTGGTCGGATGATCCAACTGATGCTCTGGCGTCAGCCGCCGCCTATCTGGCAAAGCATGGATGGACCAAAGGCCAACCATGGGGGGTAGAGGTCAAGTTGCCATCCGGCTTTGATTATGCAGATGCAAGACGAGACGTTACACTGACGCCGTCAGAATGGGCGGCCCGAGGAGTTCTGGCGCACACAGGCCAGGTGGTGCCCGACTATGGAAAAGCGGCAATTCTGTTACCAGCGGGCGGCCGTGGTGTTGCTCTGATGATTTTCGACAATTTCAAGGTGATCGAAGCATACAATGGTGCCGATGCTTATGTGATCGGGATCGGGCATCTGTCTGACCGAATTGCAGGCGGTGCTCCGTTTCAGGCCGAATGGCCACGTGGAGATCGCGTGCTGAGTTTTACCGAAAAGAAAGAGTTGCAGCGTCGGTTGACGCAGGCTGGGTTTGATACTCAAGGGATTGATGGTCGCACCGGACCGAATACGATCAATGCTGTCCGAGCGTTCCAGGTTGCTCAAGGGCTGGTTCCGGACGGGTACCCGTCGCTTAGTCTGCTGGAGCGGATGCGTTGAAAGTAAGGGCGGACCAAATGGGCCGCCCTTTGATCGTTATTAGGACGCGGATTTCATCAATCCCCTGTTGTTGATTTCTTCCAATGCTTCGTCCAGCGATTTGTTAATACGCACAAACATCTCATCGATGTCCTCGGGCGTCAGGATCAGGGGTGGCGAGATGATCATCCGGTCGCCCACGTGGCGCATGATCAGGTTGTTCGCAAAGCAGCGGTCGCGACAGATATACCCAATCGTGCCGGGTTCAGACGCAAATTTGGCGCGGTTGGATTTATCCGGTGTCAGCGCGATTGACGCCATCATTCCAACGATCTTGGCTTCGCCGACCAATGGGTGATCAACCAGTGCCTCCCATTTCTTCTTCAGATAGGGGGCCGCGACATCGCGGACATGGTCCACAATTCCTTCTTCTTCCAGAATGCGCAGGTTTTCCAGCGCAACCGCAGCAGCAACGGGATGGCCGGAATATGTGTAGCCGTGGTTGAATTCGGTATTGCCGATAACTTCGGCGATTTCATCATTTACAATAGACCCACCGATAGGCGCGTAGCCCGAGCTGAGGCCTTTGGCGATGGTCATGATGTGTGGTCTGATGCCGACAGTTTGTGACCCGAACCAATTCCCAGTCCGACCAAACCCGCAAATCACCTCATCTGCGATCAGCAGGATATCGTATTTGTCGCAAATACGTTGGATTTCCGGCCAGTAAGTGTCTGGCGCAACGATAACACCACCCGCACCCTGCACTGGCTCGGCGATAAAGGCTGCGACGCGGTTTTCACCAAGCTCTAGAATGGCCTCTTCCAATTCGCGTGCGCGGGCGAGGCCAAACTCTTCAGGGGCGAGGTCACCACCTTCGGCCCACCAGTTTGGTTGGTTAATGTGGTGAATATTTGGAATCGGGATGCCGCCTTGCGCATGCATTCCGGCCATACCGCCCAGCGATGCGGATCCGACCGAAGAACCGTGATAGGCATTCTTGCGGCTGATGATGATATTCTTGTCCGGCTGACCTTTCTCAGCCCAGTAGGTGCGAACCAGACGGATATTGGTGTCATTGGCCTCGGACCCGCCAGCGGCGAAGAACACGTTGTTCAGATCTCCGGGTGCAAGTTCAGCAAGCTTGGCGGCCAGTGCGATGGCCGGGATGTGGGTCGTTTTGAAGAACGTGTTGTAATACGGCAGTTCGCGCATTTGACGGGCGGCGGCGTCGGCCAGCTCATCGCGGCCATAGCCGATATTGACGCACCAGAGCCCGGCCATGGCATCCAGAATCTCTTCACCTTCGCTATCGGTCAGATACACGCCTTTGGCGCGGGTGATTACACGTGCGCCTTCCTCACCCAGCGATCCATTTGCCGAGAACGGGTGAATGTGATGCGCCGCATCCAGCGCCTGCAATTCGGCGGTGGGCATGTGATTGGTGATAGTGGACATCGGCGATTCTCCTACAAGCGTGATTGCAGGATAGAATATGATCAAATTTTACACTGTCAATCGAATCGCTGCATTCTAGGTGCCGGGCAGGGCATCGCCCATCATTCCCATACCTTGCTCAATGTCCTGTGCCGTTGCCAAAGCGGCCTTCTCCGCATCCTTATTGCGCAGTGCGACGATGATATCCTTATGTCTATCGGGTAGGCTTTGGGTGCCGAATCGACCGCAAACAATCCGCAATGAAGGGCCGAATCTCAACCACAGACGTTCGGCCAGGTCGACCAGAATCGGGGCATCGGCATGTGAATACAGGGCTTGATGAAAGGCGTGGTTTAATCGCAGATATCCGCCAACATCCCCATCTGCAATCATGAGGTCGAGCCGTTGATCCAGCTTCTCCAGATCGTCAATTTCGGTCGACGAAATGTTCCTGGTGGTACGCCTTGAAAGCTCTGTTTCTATTGATATTCTTGCAAAAATCATCTGTTCGATATCATTGGCAGATAATAAGGGCACGCTGACCCGTCGGTTGCCTTGAAAGATCAGGGCGCCGTCAGAAATTAGGCGTCGTATCGCCTCGCGCACCGGGGTCATGCCTACGCCCAACGAATCAGTCAGACCCTGAATCGTTACCGGCTGTCCTGGCACAAGATCACCAAACAGGATCTGCGATTTCAGAGTGCGATAGACCTGTTCATGCGCAGGGCGTTTTTCTTCATCATCCCGCTGTGTGCTCGCCTTATTTTTGATCAAATCCAAATGGTTTACCTCAATCCGCGCGTTTCTATCTTGTCTGAATTTACACCTGTTCCGACCATAGGTGAAACCACTGCAAAACGCAAAACTTGATCAAATCCAAAAAAAAGTGAAAATAGCCGCATAATCGCAGGGAGAAGACTATGAAACTAAAAACGCTGGGGATGACAGCGATCGTCGCATTGGGGACTTCGGCCGCTTTTGCCGAAGAAGTGCGCGTCTATAACTGGTCCGACTATATTGACGAGGAGTTGCTGAGCAAATTCGAAGAAGAGACAGGCCTGACCCTGATCTATGACGTGTTTGATAGCAATGAGGTTCTGGAAACCAAAATGCTGGCCGGTGGGTCAGGTTATGATGTGGTTGTGCCTTCGGGGACGTTTTTGCAACGCCAGATTCAAGCTGGCGCGTTCCAGGAACTCGACGCAGCCAAACTATCGAATGCAGGAAACCTGTGGGATGTGATTCAGGAGCGCACCGCAGGGTATGACCCCAACAACGCTTACTCGATCAACTACATGTGGGGAACCACCGGCATCGGCTTGAATGTTGACAAGGTCAAAGAAGTTCTGGGCGACGATGTTGCGCTCAACAGCATGGATCTGGTTCTGAAGCCAGAAAACATGGAAAAGCTGGCCTCGTGCGGTGTCCATTTCTTGGACGCTCCGGCAGAGATTATTCCGATGGTGCTGCAATATATCGGCGAGGACCCGGATAGCCATGACACGGACGTCATTGCGAAAACCGAAGAGGTCCTGACCGGTGTGCGACCTTATGTTCAGAAGTTCCACAGCTCGGAATACATCAATGCGCTTGCCAACGGCGACATCTGCGTGGCAGTCGGTTGGTCAGGGGACATTCTGCAAGCTCGGGATCGTGCCGATGAGGCAGAAAATGGTGTGGTCATCGAATACCATCCATTCGCGGAAGGCTCGCTGATGTGGTTTGACCAGATGGCGATACCTGTTGATGCACCAAATCCGGAAGGCGCACACAAGTTTCTGGACTTTATTCTGGATGCCAACAACATGGCTGCCGCGTCGAACTATGTTTACTACGCCAACGGTAACAAGGCTTCGCAAGAGTTCCTGGAAGAGGACGTAATCGGCGATCCGGCGATCTATCCGGATGATACGACGATGCAGAATCTCTATATCACCACGCCTTATCCGGCAAAAACCCAGCGGGTGGTGACTCGTCTCTGGACCAAGGTGAAATCAGGCACCTGATCTGATTGATGCGCAAGGCAGACAAACTGCCTTGCGCCATATTTATCCTGACCGATTACCGGGGGCCACTTTGAACACTGAAGTCTTTGCGCCGTGGGACGACCCGCAGGCGAAACCCTTGATCCAGTTCCAAAACGTCACCAAACGATTTGGCGCATTCACCGCAATCGATAACCTTTCGCTGGATATCTATGAGCGTGAGTTCTTTGCTCTGCTTGGTCCGTCGGGCTGCGGAAAGACCACGATGATGCGGATGCTGGCCGGTTTTGAAACTCCGACCGATGGCCATATCCTTCTTGGGGGTCAGGATATCGATCCGATCCCGCCCAATAAGCGGGCGGTGAACATGATGTTTCAGTCTTACGCCCTGTTCCCTCATCTGAGCATCTGGGACAATATCGCTTTTGGTCTGCGTCGGGACAACATGCCCAAGCGCGATCTGGAAGAACGAGTTGAAGAGATGCTGCGCCTGACCCGGCTCGAGCAGTTTGCGCGCCGTAAGCCGCATCAGATCTCGGGCGGTCAACGCCAACGCGTGGCGCTGGCCCGGTCATTGGCCAAAGCGCCAAAACTGCTTTTACTCGACGAACCCTTGGGGGCGCTGGATAAGAAGCTGCGTCAAGATACCCAATTCGAGTTGATGGACATTCAGGAAAAGACCGGCACGACCTTTGTCATCGTGACTCACGACCAGGAAGAGGCGATGACCGTTGCCAGCCGAGTGGCTGTCATGGATCAGGGCAAGTTGATGCAAGTGGCGACACCCGATCGCATCTATGAGACACCGAATTCCGTCTATGTCGCTGATTTTATCGGCGACGTGAACATCATCGAAGGGCGTGCCACGGCACAAGGGGATGAAAGATATCAGATCGATTGGGCCGAGGGGCAGCCTCCGCTCACAGCCTCAACTGCAACCCAATTGTCCAACGGGCAGGGCTGCCATCTGGCGATCCGCCCCGAGAAAGTCGCCATTTCAGCCGAGCGTCCCACAGATGCGATCAATGCGATCCAGGGCAAGGTGCATGACATCGCTTATCTGGGCAACCTGTCGACTTATCATGTTGAGCTGCCAAACGGCACGATCATCAAAGCACAAACGGCGAATACCCGTCGTATCTCGCGCCGCTCGTTTACTTGGGAAGACCCGGTCTGGCTGTCCTGGACAGCGACTGCCGCAGTCTTGTTGGAAAACTGATGCGTCGCGCTGTTCTGATCGCCATTCCCTATGTCTGGCTTCTGGCGCTGTTTCTGGTGCCGTTCTTTATCGTTCTGAAAATCTCACTTTCGGACACCGCGCTGGCCATTCCACCTTACACGCCGACATTGGATTTCTCTGAGGGCTGGACAGGCATTAAGAACTTCTTCAGCCAGCTTGATCTTGAGAACTTCGTTTGGCTGACCGAGGACGATCTATACTGGAAAGCTTACCTTTCCAGCGTCAAAATCGCCCTGATTTCAACAATTCTTACGCTGATTGTCGGCTACCCGATCGCCTACGCGATGGCGCGCGCGCCTGAAGAATGGCGGCCTACATTCATGATGTTGGTTATCTTGCCCTTCTGGACGTCATTCCTAATCCGGGTCTACGCGTGGATGGGCATTCTCAGCAATGAAGGTTATCTGAACCAACTGCTGCTGTGGACGGGCATTATCTCAACCCCGCTGACCATTCTTAACACCAATACGGCGGTCTATATTGGCATCGTCTACACTTATTTGCCCTTCATGATTCTGCCGATTTACTCGTCTCTAGAACGTATGGACGGGTCGCTGATCGAGGCCGCCGAAGACCTTGGGTGTTCGCGCATGCAGGCTTTCTGGTTGATCACAATCCCTCTGTCACGCCCGGGTATCATCGCGGGTTGTTTTCTTGTGATGATCCCGGTGATCGGTGAGTTCGTGATCCCGTCGCTTCTGGGTGGCTCCGGAACTCTGATGATCGGTAAGGTTCTTTGGGAAGAGTTCTTCTCGAACCGCGACTGGCCGGTCGCCAGTGCGGTGGCCGTGGTTTTGCTACTGATCCTTGTGATTCCGATTGTGCTGTTCCAGCGCAACCAGCAAAAGCAGACGGAGGCTGAACAATGAGCAGACTCAGCTGGTTCAACACGGTGTCGCTGACGTTGGGGTTCGCGTTCCTGTATATCCCGATGATCATCCTGATCATTTTCAGCTTCAACGAAAGCAAGCTTGTCACGGTCTGGGCCGGGTTTTCGACCAAATGGTACGGAGAGCTGGTTCAGAACGAGGCGTTCCTTGACGCGGCATGGGTTACAGTGCGGGTCGCTGTGTTCTCGTCGACTTTGGCGACGATCCTTGGCACGGCAGCGGCATATGTTCTGGTGCGTGGCGGGCGGTTTTTTGGACGCACGCTATTCTCGGGGATGATCTACGCCCCTCTGGTGATGCCAGAGGTGATAACAGGCCTGTCTCTGCTGCTGTTATTCATCGGGATCGGGTTGGATCGGGGGATCCTGACCATCGTTCTGGCTCATACGACATTTTCCATGTGCTTCGTTTCGGTTGTCGTCTCTTCGCGCCTTGTTACATTTGATCGGTCGCTGGAAGAGGCCGCGCTGGATTTGGGGTGCTCGCCGGCGCAGGCTTTTCGTCTAGTGACGTTGCCGATCATTGCGCCCGCCGTGGTTTCCGGCTGGTTGTTGGCATTTACCTTGTCGCTTGATGATCTAGTCATTGCGTCCTTCACCTCAGGACCATCCGCCACGACACTTCCCATCAAGATTTTCTCGGCTGTGCGTCTGGGTGTCAGTCCAGAAATCAACGCGTTGTCGACGCTTATGATCGCTGTGGTAACGGTGGGTGTCATCACCGCATCATTGGTGACCAAACGCGCGATGATGCGGCAAAAGCAGGATGAACAAGCCGCGGCGCGCACCGAATGAAGCGGATCTTTTCGGATTACGCCTACAGTGCGGCCCCTCGTTCAGGATGCTGGTGGGACGAGACGATCGCGGCACCTGATTGGCCCAAGCATCAAGGAGACTTGAAGGTCGATGTTGCCATTATTGGTGGCGGTTTCACGGGCATTTCTGCAGCGCTGCATTTAGCGAAAGAGGGCGTATCGGTTGCTGTGTTCGAGGCGAACTCTCCGGGCTGGGGCGCGTCAGGGCGAAACGGAGGATTCTGCTGTCTGGGTGGTTCGAAGCTCAGTGAAACCACTCTCAGACGTCGTTACGGTGCGATTGAGGCAGCAGGATATTCTCAGGCTGAAAAAGACGCAGTGTCGTTGGTTGCCGATCTTCTGGCGCGTCATGAAATCGATGCGGACAGGCACTCGCGGGGTGAAACTCAACTGGCCCATTCCAAGCGAGCGATGGCACGACTACGTCAAAGCGTCGCCTCAGAAGGCCAGCTGCATGAGCAGCATGAACTGGCAGATTTAGGGTTGGAAGGCGCGTTCTTTGGCGGATACACAACGCCTATAGGTTTTGGTTTGAACCCTCGTAAGTACCTTTTTGGTTTGGCCAACGCAGCGCAGACTGAGGGTGCAAAGTTGTACCAACACAGCCCGGTTCAGAAGATATGCAAAATCCCGCAAGGCTTTGATCTGCATACCCCCACCGGTCATGTTCGGGCTTCGAACGTGCTAACCTGCACAAATGGGTATTCCAGCGAGGATTTACCCCAGTGGATGGCTGCGCGCTATATGCCGACGCAATCGACGGCTTTTGTCACACGCGTTCTGTCCCAAGACGAATTACAGGCTCAAGGCTGGACTTCGGATCAGATCGCATATGACACGCGCAACCTGCTGCATTATTTCCGGTTGATGCCCGATAGGCGGTTTCTGTTCGGAATGCGTGGGGGATTGATGTCGTCACCCCGTGCCGAAACGCGCATTCGGCAAAAGGCGTTGCAGGATTTCAGACGCTTATTTCCTGCGTGGGCCTCGATTGACGTTACGCATATCTGGTCCGGTATGGTCTGCCTGTCCCGCGCCCTCGTGCCCTTTGCGGGTCCGGTTCCGAATCAAGCCGGGTTGTTTGCGGGCTTTGCATATCACGGCAACGGCGTCGCTATGGGGACATATTGCGGGCGCGCTCTCGCCCGGATGGTCCTCGGGCAACCAAGTGAGCTTCCTTTGCCGATCAAGCAACCGCCAGCCCGTTTTCCATTGGGAAGATGGCGTCGTGCCTTGATGCCGCCAGCCTATGCATTGCTTGGGCTTGCAGATCTACAAGGCTTGGACTTCCAATTCAAAGGCCCGAACATATTCAGGTGATCCGTTTTCGACCCGCCACAGACAATATGCCGCCATTCGCCAGCCATACCAAGAGCGCAGAGATAAGTATCGCGCAGTAACTTGGTGCCGATCATAGGCGGCTAGAAAGCTCGTTACCTCCGCCTCCGACAGAGGTGCACCGCGATAAAGCTGCTGCATCGCGGGCGATAAAAATATCGCTAAGTCTTCGCATGGGTCACCCGAGGCCGGACATTGCCAGTCGATTAGTGTCAGCCCGGCTGATGATTGCAGAATGTTGCCCGCCACCGGGTCACCATGGATCAGACATCGCTCGGCAAGAGGTGGTATTTGCCCCCGCGGTTTCAACGCGATCAGCCGCTGCGTCTCAGCGTTCTGGCAACTGCGCAAGATTTGCTCAGCATGGCATCTCAAATCCTCGCTGCCATTGCAGCCAGCGGGAAGGTTCAGATTTATCGAAAGACTGTGTAGTCGCCTTAGCAGAACAGCGACGTTCTCGACGCCTTCGCGCCATGGAATGCCTGGTGCATGATCGTAGTAAACCCAGCTCGCCTTCTCGAAAGACCCGGTTGCCCGAAGATTGGGCACGAAGCCGGTGCTGTTGAGTGCGCGCAAGCAGTTCGCCTCAAGTCTAGCGTCGTTGCGAAACAGCGGGTTCTGAAACGGTGTGCGATACAGCTTGAGGACCGCGTCGCTGTGATCCGACAGTACCTTCCACACCTGATTTGTACGCCCACCGTACAGCACCTGGAATTGGGCTAGAACATCAATCAGCCCTTGAGAATGTAGCTGGGCAACCAGCTTTGGCGGAGGTGGGATTTGGTCAGACAGGGAAGTTACCAGATTGAGCAGCGAGTCGATTTTGCCAAGCTTTGACCTGCGCCGCCCAACAGATCAAGCACCTGTTCGGATTTGAGTAACCTCATTCACAGGTACTTCTGCCCCGCTTTCAAGCGTTAACATGACCTCACCGTCACCAACTTGGGCCTCAACAACACGGCCAAAAGCTGCGGTGGGGGTTTCGGCCAGCAATTTGTCTCCCTTATAGCTCGCGAGAGACGCAGAGTAACTCCCTGCCAGAAACGCAGGGCCGGTACTGTCAACACCGTGCCATTCGAATTCTGTTTCATTGACGGGTACGGTAATTCGGTCGACCACGTCGCCCTGCGTGTTGCGGATGACCAGTTCAGCTCTGGTTGCATCAGGAGCTGCACTGGCAAAGAGCGTAACAGGCTGGTTTTCAAACTGAAATGGTGCGGCAACTTGAACATCCATACCAACCCAACTGGCAAGCTGATTCAGATTGACCGATCCCAACGTCAAAGCCAGACCAGATAAAAGTTCATTTGCTTTGACCTGTTGTTCGACCATCGAAAACTGCGCGAGCTGCGAGGCGTATTCTGACGAGTCCAATGGTTCCAGCGGATCCTGATTTCGTGCCTGTACCGTCAGCATGCGCAGGAATGTCTTGAAATCCGACGTCAGAGCAGAACGTTGCGCGTTGCTGGGTACACCTGAGGTGGCAATTGGGTTTGCGGTTGAACTCGACGGGGTGATCATCGCTCAAAGCCTCACATCAAGGCCACCACGCGGGCCGGATTGAACTATCGGTGCATTATGAGTCTCATCAACAGCGACCTCCGATGTGTCAGAGAACTGCTGCGCCTCGGGATCTTTTTCTTGCTCTGCTGTGTTACCGGACAGGCCCAGATCAAGTGACATACCTTGGTATCCAAGTTTCTCGAATTCAGCGGATAACAGCGTGATGTGCCGCCGCATCAAATCAAGCGTTTCTGGCCGTTCCGTCATGATCATCAGATGCAACCCGTCTTCACGGTTGGTTAATGTGATCGAGACGCGGCCCAGTTCCTCGGGGTTGAGGGCGATGTCTACGCCCTGAGCGCCAGGCCTTGCTGAGATGACGGCTGCCAATTGGCCCGCAATGGCGCGGGCATATTCGGCGCGATGGGGTATAAATGGTGTTGTGCCCATGGTTTCCCGCTGGATGGGCACAGATGTCGCTTCCTTTAGTGTTGGCATATCGAGAATCTCGTAGTCTGTTACGGGTTCGCGGATTGTATCTGCGGGAGTTATTTTTGTGGCTTGGGTCGATATCAGAACACTAGTGGCGCTAGCTGTTTGCTGCTGCGAGACTGCTTTAAGTACCGACGCGATCGGTGTGTCTAAATCCGGGCGGATGCCGACTTCGGCCGAATTTCGAGACTGAATTTGGCGTGCATTCGAATTCGGGCTGATCTCGGACCGACCTAGCGTCTGTGTGAGCATCCGTTTTTCAACTTTATCGGATTTTTGTTCCGGCGCTGGCGGGATTTCGGACGCTGCCGGGGCGGTCGAACTTATTGCTGTCGACCTATTTGTCTGATCGGTTGGTGAAGTGGATATGTTCTGATTAGACACTGGTCCTACAGCAGGCGAGGGTACTGCTATTTCCGATTGTCCCGGCACTTGCAATTCGCCGTCCGCAAGCGTCAACAGTTGCGGAGACGCAGCCTCGGGATTTGGCAACTCCTCATCACCGTTTTGGGATAGTGGTTCCTCATTAGTTCTAACAGAGTCGTTGATTTCGACATCCGGCTGTTCTTCTACTACGACTTTCTGTTTTGAAATTGTTTGCAAGCTCTCAGGATCGTTCAACTCGACCTCTTCGTTCATGACGTCCTCAAAGGCCCGAGCTCCCTTGTTCTCTCGCGCACCCCCGTGCGGGGCATCGGATTTGCTTCCTGTCGTGGTTGAGGCCGTCAAAACGGTCAGCGGGTTGGACATTTCATGCTCCGGCTGTGTTTGCCTGATCCGGACTCTGACCTCAGGAAGTTACAATTATTTTAACTGCTTTCCTGTTTGATCATGAAAGTTCGAAGCAATTTACGGAGAATCCAATGTCGATATCAGCAATTGGAGCAACGACGCCGGCCGCTCAAGCTTCAGATAAGCTTAGAGCTGCCTCAATCGAGCTTGAGGCAACCTTTCTCGCCGAGATGTTGAAATCCGCGGGCCTTGGGCAGGCGCGGAAATCGTTCGGAGGAGGCGCAGGTGAAGACCAGTTTTCTTCCTTTCTAATTCAGCAGCAGGCCCAGCAGATGGCCCGCGCTGGTGGAATTGGCCTGTCAGAGGTTCTCTTTAATGCAATGATGGAGAAGGCCGATGGATGAAAATCCGATAAAGGCGTTGGAAGATCTGCTGGATCAGGAGCGTAAGGCATTGATAGGCGGCGATCTTGACGACCTGAACCGATTGGCACCTGAAAAAGAAGACCTAATTGATGCTCTCAACGGCCTGAAAGTCATTGATAGCGACGACCTTGTTCGTGTTCAGATGAAAGTCGCGCGTAATCAGGCACTATTGACCAGTGCAGCCGAGGGCATCCGCGCCGTTGCTGAACGCATGTCGGAACTGCGTCGCGTGCGTCAGGAGTTCAGTACTTATGACGCGGCGGGTCAGCGGAATGGGTATTCGGTGCGCTTGCAGGCAAAGCTGGAGAAGCGTGCATAAGGCTGGGTTTGATTCAAATCCAAAGCTTTGGATTTATTCGTCTTAGCACTCCGTTAGGGGATCAGGGTCAAAGTTGGGATTGCACCTGGAACAGCAGGTGGCGCGAAGGCCACAGGGCGCGACGCAAAGGTCAGAACGACGGAATGCCCGCCGGTTCGGTGGGTCCAACATGGGCGTCGAAGGCGCTCGAACGCAAAGAGGATGACAAATATGTCCAGCATTCTGACGAACAATGGCGCAATGGTTGCGCTGCAAACTCTCAAATCCGTAAACAAGAACCTGGCGATGACGCAGAACGCGATTTCGACCGGTAAAGATGTGGCGACGGCCAAGGACAACTCTGCCGTCTGGGCTATTTCCAAAGTGATGGAATCGGACGTTAAGGGTTTCAACGCCATCAAAGACAGCCTGGCGCTGGGTGAATCCACAGTGGCAGTTGCACGGAACGCTTCGGAAACGGTTACAGATCTGCTGAACCAGATGAAAGGCAAGATTGTTGCGGCACAGGAAGACAATGTCGACCGTGGCAAGATCAATGACGATGTGACGGCATTGCGGGACCAGATCGCATCGGTCGTAGGCGCGGCGCAATTCAATGGTCTAAACCTAGTCGATGGGTCGGCAGGTACAGCATCCATTCTTGCGTCGCTGGACCGTGATAGCGCTGGAAACGTAAATGCATCATCAATTTCGGTCGCGAGCCAGGATTTGTCGACCGGCGGCTATGCGTCGAAGGGGGTTCTGGCGGGGTCGGATAACGTAACCACCGACAATGATGCAGCCGGGTTCACAATGGATAAGTCCGGTGGTTCGGGTGATATCGTTATCGACAGCTCGACTGACAACTTTGCTGCTGGTGACCAGGTGTCGATTACCATCGGTGACAAAGTTGCTTCCTATACGGTTCAAGCTGGAGATCTGGACCCGTCGGGCACCTACGACTCAGCTTATACTGATGCGATTGTCGCAGTTGGGTTGAAGAACCAGATTGATGCCTTGGGTATTACCGGTGTGGCTATCGACTATGACTCCAGCGCGGCGGGTACGCTCTCATTCGTTACCGGGACTGCGACAGCGGGTGCTGACGCAGATCGCGATGTGACCGTTTCGGCGCAATTCACCAATGCCGGAGCAGGCGGTTTAGGTGCGTTGTCGTCGATTGACGTATCGACCGATGCAGGTGCCGCGGCAGCATTAGGAACCATCGAGACACTGATCAACACCGCGATTGATGCATCGGCCGCATTTGGTTCGTCGCAGGGCCGGATTGAAACCCAGAAAGAGTTCATCTCGAACCTGGCGGACTCGTTCAAATCCGGTATTGGCTCATTGGTCGACGCCGACATGGAAGAGACGTCGGCCCGGTTGCAGGCTCTGCAGGTGCAACAACAGCTGGCGACGCAGTCTCTTTCTATTGCGAACCAGGCTCCGCAGTCCATCCTGTCGCTGTTCCGCTAATTCAGGAACTCAGCCGGGGCGCGCGCGCCGTGCTCCGGCCTTAACTGCCCGCTGATGGATAATCGGAAGGATTTCAAGTGACTCCGCAAACGCTCGCCCAACGCGCTTATGCGCAATCTGCTGCACCGACGCGAACGCCCCGGGATACGGAATATGAGGCGATATCCAAAATCACACATCGCCTAAAGTCTGCGTCGGCACGCATGGAAACGGATTTTACCGCCTTCGTCCAGGCATTGCATGAAAACCGCCGGTTGTGGAGCGTGTTGGCGACCGATGTTGCGGATGCTGATAATGCACTGCCGAACAATCTGCGGGCTCGAATATTTTATCTCGCTGAATTCACGGAACAACACAGCAGTCAGGTGTTGGGAAATAAAGCGACAGTAGAGCCGCTGCTTGAAATCAACATGGCAGTCTTGCGAGGACTGCGTCAAATGAGGGGGAATTGATGGGCGGTCTGGTGCTAAAGCTTGCTCCAAAAGAGCGGGTTCTGATCAACGGCGTCGTCATTGAAAATGGTGACCGCCGCAGCAGATTTTCCATCATGACACCGCAAGCCAATGTTCTGCGTCTGCGCGATGCAATTCACCCTGAAGAGGTGAACACCCCAGTGCGTCGTGTTTGCTATGCAGCACAGCTTGTGCTGTCTGGTGACACAAAACCCGATCAGGCGCGTCAGCTGTTGCTGCGACGCGTAGAGGAGTTAAGCCAAGTCTTTACAGATACCGATAGCCGCCGGGTGTTGGCCGATGCCACAGAAGCGTTGGTGGCTGAGCAATACTATAAGTGCCTAAAAGCGTTGCGCTCTCTATTGCCACGAGAAGAGCGGTTGATGGCGTATGAGCAATGACCTTTCAACCGGTTGTACCCACCGGTGGAATTGTGGGCTGGCGATTTCTTCAGCGGACGTATGACGCGCAACTGCAAAGTTTTTCGAACTCGTCGATTAATGAGCGTGAGACAGCGTATTTTCTGAAAAACATAGGAAATGTTCGCTCGGCTGAAGATCTGGTTGCTGATCGTCGCTTGCTACAGATCGCCTTGGGCGCTTTTGGCCTCGAAGATGATCTGAACAATCGGTTTTTCATTCAAAAGATCCTGTCGGACGGTACTCAGGCGGAGGATGCATTGGCGAATAGGTTGGCTGACAAGCGATATCGTGACTTTGCAAAAGCTTTTGGATTGGGGCCGGGTGAGATTCCCAAGACGAGTTTGGTCAGCGCGATGGAGAAGATCGCCGAAGATAATCTGACCGCTCGGTTCGAAATATCGGTTGGTGAATCCGATGAAACGATGCGTATCGCATTATTCACGCAGCACGCCTTGCGCGAGATAGCTCAACAAGGTGGAAGTGAGAACAGAATATGGTTCGTCCTTATGGGATTGCCACCGTTGCGCAATATGATGGAAACGGCATTAGGCCTGCCCAGATCATTTGCACAGTTGGATTTAGACAAACAACTTGAAGTCTTTAAGGATCGGTTGCATCGCGCCACCGGATCCTCGGATCTGGCGCAATTTACGGATATAGAAGCCGTCGAAAAATTGACAGATACCTATCTGACCCGCAGCCAGATCGCGCAAATCCAGAGTGTAACTTCACCTGCACAGACGGCTTTGATCCTGCTGGGTGGCGGGTTTTGATACTAAATTCCGGATCTCGGACGGAGTTCGATCTGGGTCAGAAATCACCAAAGCTCTGAAGCGTAAATTCGAATGTGGTAAAGACCAGGCTTCGGCAGCTAGGTGTTCAGATCTTTTGACGCGTCGTGTCCGCTGACAATATAAGTATCCGGTTAGATATCTGCAGAAGCTTGCAGTGCAAAAGAACTAATCGGTTGCGAAACGTTGTGCAGCTTGATCTCTCCCAATGGAATGGCCTGTTTGCAGGCGGGCTCGATATCGTGGGATACAACGATTCTGTGGCCAGCTGTTTTGCCATATTCCCCTAGTCTGGCGGCGATATTGGCCGCTTGTCCGATCACCGTAAAATCCAGCCGTTCTTGTGAGCCTACATTGCCGTAAGTAACACGACCATAGGCGACGCCTATTGAGCAGTCGCAATGATAGTCATTTTCGCCGTTGCGCAGCTCAGACAGTTTCTCGACGATCTCAATCGCGGAGAGCTGCGCGTTGGTCCGGGCATTAGCGGCGTCGTCCCCCGCCGGGAAAACAGCTAGTACCGCGTCGCCGATGAATTTCAACACTTCTCCATCATGGTCGTGCACGATCCCCGATACTGTTTCGAAGAACGCGTTCAGCAAATCGATGTATTCATCGCGGCCCAACGTCTCTTCGAGCGCGGTTGACTTGCGCAGATCACAGAACATTATGGCCGCATCGATATCATCGCCATCACCTCGGCGGATTTCACCGCCCAAAACCCGAGCGCCCGAGCGTTTGCCCACATAGGTCTCAAGCAGAACCTGAGCGTTTTCACGCTGCATGAAGACCTCGTAGAAGCGCGCGATTACGGAAGAGCACTCAAAAACCAGGCCAAGGTTTTCTGTTGTGAATCCATCTGGGTGATCACTGGTCAGAGTCAGGACGTTTATTCGCCCATCTGAAAAGGGTAGTGGCATGGCAACATAGTCTGTTGCCCCTTTCGCGCGCAGATCTTCGATGATCGGAAAGCTATTATGTGGATTGTCGTTGTTCAGGCGTTGGCGCACGCCGCCCAGGCCATTTGAGACGTGGCGCAGGGGGCTATTGGTAAAGGCAGGGTGATCGTGGATCTCGTAGGTCGGGGTGTGGGTCGAAATCTCGGCTGTGTCCTTTTCCCAGATGTAGTGTTTGCCTGCGATCAACGGGTGCAGCGACCAGACCAGGATGCTAAGGCGTTGTATTGCGATGCCGTGTTCCAGCATTTTCTCGGCCAGTGCTTTGGTGAAAGCATCAGGTGTTTCGATATCCGACGCTCCGCGCATCAACCAGTCGATCAAAGGCCCGCTGATGTTGCCGTCATCGGGTTGCCGAAGTTGGTTTTCTCCAAGGTCGATCCGCGTCGCCGTGTTGGGCATAAAGCCGATATGTCCTTGAATGGCTGCGCTTTCGGGAAAGGCATCTTCATAGGCCCAGATCGAATTTCTCAAGTGTTCTTCCGGCAGGCTGATGTCGTGATAAGTTGCGGTGCCCTTGAAGGGGCAGAATGTTTGCAACTCAGTCTCGGGGCTGAGTTCCACGCACAGATCTTCACGCGGGATGTAAACTGCAGGGGGCAGCCGCGTTTCATACATAACCTTGGCATTATGGCTTTCGGCTAGCAGGATATCACCACGGTAGATCGCAATCCGCCCTTTTAACGGTTCAACCGAAATACCATAGCCTTTGACATTTGGTGTGGCATGGACGTTCATCTGCAACCTCCCCTGGCCAAGCCCTTATATGATGGGCCTTCAAGGTGACGATTCCAAGATGTGTACACAGATTTTACCGCGGTGAAGCAGTCAGACCATCTGAATAACGTCTTTTTCGATCGACAACATGTAGCCTTTTTTTGCGATATTTTTCACCAGCAATTCACTGACCATCTGATTGCCGAGTGCGTCCCTTAGGCGTTTGATGCGGGTGGCACCAGCGGCTTCTTCGCAATCGATCACGTTCCGCCCTGAAATCATGGCTTCGATCTGCGCACCGGACAGAACTTCGTCATCCAGCCGGGATTCGGCTAGTACCGATAGGGTTTCCATTGCTGCGGGAGTCAGCCTGAAATCCATGTTGTTGAGGTAGACAGTGTTTTCCTCCCGGCTGATTAGCAGAGAGGTCACCTGAATCCCGGTCCGTTCAATCTGCGCCATGCGGCGATTCAGCAATACCAGCATAACCAGAAATACCAACGCAGTGATCAGCATCGCGGTTGCAAATACCAACAGGACAAAAATCACCATCCTATAGCTGGACAGCGTATCGGCGAATGCTGTGCCGGATTGGGCCAGTATTTCCAGCAGGCGGATTTCGGATTGTGAGGTCAGGTCAGACTCGACAAACAACCGCTCGACACGCGCGTTGAAAGCGTTCGCATCCGGTAGCGTCCAGAACAGGAAAACCGCTGCAGTCACCAGGATCGCGACGATTGCCGCTATCCCCAGACCAACCAGCCGAACCCCCGAGCGGCGTGCTTCAGTAACGGAGATAGAATTTTCCGGCATTGGCCTTCCTTTGATCCAATCCATTCGCCTCAAAAACGGTCATCACGTTCAGCAGGGTCCAGCCGTTTGATTTCAGCCGCTTTGCGACTTCGTTCCGGGCCGAGCCCTTATCGCAGCTTGAGACCTGCATAACGCCATAGTGCAGGCGCAAGGGATTGTCCTGCTTGGCTTTGTAGTCGGCAAAGCAATCTGCCGCGACGGCCTGCGACCCAACCGATATCAGGGCCGTCAGAGCCAGAGAAGAGAGGATCTGTTTCATGGGCTGCATCCTGCGCATGGGTTGGGCGGATATTCAATAACCTCAGGGGTTTTGAGGTGCTGATATTGGATAACAGATTGCCGTTATTGCTTGTCTGAAGGGGGAGGTCGCAATGTCGGGTCATCAGTTTTGCGGTCGTTAACAGGCCTGCCCCATTATCCGAAAGGACACGTATCATGCACCGGAAGTTCATTGCTCTGATCATCGCAACCGCCGTCGCCATCACCGGGATCTCAGCGTCACAGGCACGCGCGGCGGATACCCGAGATATTCTCGGCGGATTGGCTGCAATCGCGATCATAGGTGCTGCGGTCAACCACTATCATCAAGAGAAAAAGCGCGACGAAGAGGCAGAACGCCGCAAGCGTCATAAGAAGGCGGAAGCCAAGGCGAAGAAGGCCAAGAAAAAACATGCTGTACGCCCGTTGCCAAAGCGGGTGGCCCGTTATGATCTGCCGCAGCGCTGCCTGCGCACGTTCAATGCCTATTCGAGCAATCGTCCCTTGCTTGGGCCGAACTGCCTTAAGAAGCACTATAAACATGCCGATAGCCTGCCACACCAATGCAAGGTTGGTTTCTGGAATGGTAAAAGGGTAAAACGGGCATACGAACCCGCCTGCCTGCGCCAGAAAGGATACCGCGTCGTTTACCAGTAACCGGTTTCGAGCAGGAGTGGCGCCACAGAAGCGCCACGCGGGAGAGGGTGGCGCAAGCTGCCCTCTTCTTTTTTCTTGCGCCCGGCAAGGAAACGCGGTTTGCCAATTATATGACGACACCTGATTTCGAACTCGAACGGGCTTTGCTGGCGCGCGGATACACCCGAATTGCCGGGGTGGATGAGGTTGGGCGTGGTCCATTGGCCGGGCCGGTTGTTGCGGCAGCGGTGGTATTGAATTCGCAGGATATTCCGGACGGGCTGAACGATTCCAAAAAACTGACGGCCAAACGTCGCGTTGGTTTGGATGAGACATTGCGCAAACGGGCAGAGGTCGCGGTGGCCGAAGCCACAGTCGCCGAGATAGATGAGCACAACATTCTGCGCGCCTCACATCTGGCGATGGTGCGTGCGGTCGCGGCGCTCGACCCTGCACCGGATTTTCTGCTGATCGATGGAAACCTGATCCCGCGCGGGATGAAACTGCCCTCGCAGGCAGTGGTGAAGGGCGATGCACGGTCGGTGTCGATTGCGGCGGCGTCAATCATCGCGAAAATCTGGCGTGATCAGTTGATGGTGGATTTGGCGCAACAGCATCCCGGCTATGGGTGGGAGGCAAATGCCGGATATCCGACAAAACAGCACCGCGAGGCGCTGCAAAATCTTGGCGTGACCCCACACCATAGACGTTCGTTCAAACCGGTCCACAATATCTTGTATCAAGAGTAAATTGTAAGTTGCTGATTCAAAAAAGAAATTGACGGCGAATCATCTTTGACTCATCCTTGTCCCAACCAAATGAGCGCAAAAGCGCCGTGGAACTGAGGCAGTGATATGACCACAATCAAGACGAAGGGCGCAACCGCGCTCCCTTTAAACACGATTCTATCCGGGGACTGCATCGAGGTGATGAACAGTCTGCCCGAGGCGTCGGTTGATCTGATTTTTGCGGACCCCCCGTATAATCTGCAGTTGAAAGGCCAGTTGCACCGGCCAGACAACTCTCAGGTCGATGCGGTCGATGATCACTGGGATCAATTCTCAAGCTTTGGCGCCTATGACCAGTTCACGCGTGAATGGCTGAAAGCGGCGCATCGTTTGCTGAAGCCCAATGGTGCGATCTGGGTGATAGGGTCTTATCACAACATTTTCCGCGTGGGTTCCGCCCTGCAGGATGCGGGCTATTGGATTCTGAATGATGTGGTTTGGCGAAAATCGAACCCGATGCCGAATTTCCGCGGCAAGCGCTTCACCAATGCGCATGAGACGATGATCTGGGCCTCCAAACGTGAGGGTGCGAAATACACGTTTAACTACGAAGCGCTGAAAGCGCTGAATGAAGGCGTACAGATGCGCAGCGATTGGGTGCTGCCGATCTGCACAGGGCATGAGCGCTTGAAGGATGAAAATGGCGACAAGGCGCATCCGACACAGAAGCCAGAATCACTGCTGCATCGTGTTTTGATTGGCTCGACCAATCCGGGTGATGTTGTGCTCGATCCCTTCTTTGGTACTGGCACCACGGGTGCTGTCGCGAAAATGCTTGGGCGAGAGTTCATCGGTATCGAACGCGAAGAAAGCTATCGCAAGGTGGCTGAAAAGCGCATCGCCAAGGTCCGTAAATTCGACCGCGAGGCGCTGGAAGTCAGTGCCAGCAAACGCGCCGAGCCACGCGTGCCATTTGGCCAATTGGTCGAACGCGGCATGCTGCGTCCGGGTGAGGAGCTTTATTCCATGAACCAGCGCCACAAGGCCAAGGTACGCGCAGATGGGACGTTGGTAGGCGACAACGTCAAGGGCTCGATCCATCAGGTCGGCGCGCATCTGGAGAATGCGCCCTCCTGCAATGGCTGGACTTACTGGTGCTTCAAACGCGATGGCAAGACTGTGCCAATTGATGTGCTGCGTCAGCAGATCCGATCAGAGATGCATAGCTGATTTACTCAATACCGCCGGTGCCTGTGGCCTGACACAAGGCACTAAGCCTTGCCCCGCCGTTTAGGCGGGGTCTTTTGTTTTCCTCTATAGGATGATTGCATAGCGTAGCCCCTGACAGCGCATATGGGAGACCGATGCAATGACCGAGACAACCGCCAGTCAATCTCGTCTGAGCAGACTGTTCTTCACGCAGCCGGACAATTATGACCTAGACAACAAGTACACCGAAGCCGCGCTGGAACGAAATAAGCGTGAGGGTTTGGAGCTTGCAGTTCGGGCGCGTTGGATCGCAATGGCCTTTACAGCACTATTGCTGATTTACCTGAACCCCCACTGGGAGGTTCTCTGGTACCATTTCATTCTGTTGCTGATCTGCGCCAATGGTTGGCTGATCCGACGTGCGGGGCGCGTTGGTCAATCCCGAACAGAGCTATTTTTGATCTTCATTGATCTGCTGATCATGACACTGGGTATGATCGTTCCTAACCCATTCAGCGACGACGTGCGGCCGCTGGCAATGCAGTACCGGTTCGACAACTTCCAGTATTTCTTCATCATTCTGGCTGCAGGAACTCTTGCCTATTCCTGGCGTACCGTCATCGCGATTGGAACTTGGACGGCGTTCATGTGGACAGCAGGTTGGGTGATTGCATGGTGGGTCTCCATGCCGATACCGGGGATCAGCGAGCGCGTATCCGAGGCCTTGGCAGGTTATCCAGACGTCGCAGAATTCATGGATCCCAACAGTTTCATGCCGACGCTTCGTATTCAGCAGGTGATTGTTTTTGTCATGGTTGCAGTGACGCTTGGTGTTTCGATGCGGCGCCTCAATCGCTTGTTGATGTCGAATGCCGGGCTTGAACGTGAGCGCGCGAACTTGTCGCGCTATTTCTCTCCGAATGTGGTTGATGAGCTCAGCCAGAACGATGAGCCTTTGAAGCAGGTCCGCAAAGAAGACATTGCGGTTCTTTTCATCGACATCGTTGGGTTCACCAAATTTTCTGCGGGGCGCGATCCGTATGAGGTTATCGAGGTCTTGCGCGGGTTCCATGCGCGGATGGAGACAGAGGTGTTTCGCCATCATGGAACGCTCGACAAGTATCTTGGAGACGGATTGATGGCTACGTTTGGCACACCGTTGCCAAGTGAATTGGATGCGAGCAATGCATTGGCTTGTGCCCGGTCGATGGTCGATATGATCGACCGCTGGAATATTGATCGCAAACGCGCCGGCGAGGCAGAGATTCAGATCGGAGTAGGGGTTCACTATGGCTCAGTTGTCCTGGGTGATATCGGAGCGAACCGGCTGGAGTTCGCCGTGATAGGTGATGCGGTAAATGTTGCTGCAAAGCTTGAGGCCATGACGCGCGAATGCGCTGCCCGCATAATTGTCAGCGATGCATTGCGCACCCAAGCGTTGCAAGAAACACCGAACTCAGAAGACTTGATGGCAGGATTTGAACAGCGGCCGGATCAGACGGTGCGAGGTGTCGCCGCCCCGATGGATTTTTGGGTGCTCCAAAAATAGGGGCTCCCGCCTGTCAGAACCGCATCAAAGATGCGATCCTTCCTGTTGGGCGGAGCAGCACGCTGGCGCGTGCTGCGGTTAGGTGCGAGGCAGAGGGTTCTGCGCCTTGTTATAGGGCTGCCAGTCGGCGATCTCGGGATAGTATTTACGTCGCCACGCTCGGACCTTGGGGTTCATGATGCGTCGCCACAATGGTGGGATCATCGCAGCAATTGTCATGACCGGATACCCATATGGCAGTTGCGGGGCGGCGTCCTGAGAATGGTGTTGCAGCAAAGGGAACCTGCGGCTTGGTTTGTAATGGTGATCCGAATGGCGTTGCAGGTTGATAAGTAGCCAGTTCGACGCTTTATGCGACGCATTCCACGAGTGGCGCGGGTGGACGTGTTCGTACTTCCCGTCGCCAAGATATTTGCGCGTCAGGCCGTAATGTTCGACATAGTTGACCAATTCTAGCTGCCAGATCGCGGTACCTGCCTGCAGCAGGAACAAGCCTAGCCCGGCCCATCCTCCGAGCAGGTACGCCAGAAGCAGCATGGTCGATTGCAAGGTCCAATACCGCCAGAAGGGGTTCGTGGAAGCTGTCCAGGGGCAGTCTTTGCGGGCCAGTTTATTCGCTTCGGCGTGAAACGCCGATTTTAGACTTTGGCGCAGGACGCGCGGATAGAAACGGTGGAAGCCTTCGTTGTAGCGTGCGGTCACAGGGTCGCGTGGGGTGCCAACATAGCGGTGGTGGACCAGCAGATGTTCGGACCGGAAATGGGAGTAAAGCACCATCGACAGCAGGATATCCCCCAGCCATCGTTCCAGCTTGCCTTTCTGGTGCATCAACTCGTGGCTGTAATTGATTCCGATCGTGCCTGAAATAACGCCCATGCCGAAGAACACGCCGATTTTTTCGATTGTGGTCAGTCCCGTTGCGCGGGTCGTGTACCAGATCAGTCCGTAAAGCGTGAGGAACTGCACCGGAGCCCATGCTTTGGTCAGCCAAATATACCAGTCCAGCTCTTCATCTAGCGCATCCGGGTCGGCATTTTCCAAGTTAAGCCCCGTCAGTTGATCCAGCACAGCGAAGGCCCACCAAGTTGAAAGAGGCACAAGCAAGACCCACCAACCACCAGCAAAAGAAGTCATCCAAATGAGTGGGACCAGCAGGTATGAGACCCAAAATGGAACGGCAGATTGCCAGCGAGAGAGGGTGTCAGATGCAATCATCTTGGGGCTCCAAAACGTTGCCCGAACAGTAGACCGCTCTTTATGTTTTGCACAGCGGTCTATTGGCCGCGCCAGAGATCGAAACCCTTGCGCATAACGGTGGGTAAGTCGCTGGGTTTGAACTGGTGTTTGTCCATGATCATAAGATCGTCCGGAGTAAACCCATCGGGCAGTTTGGTCGTCCAGATACGCAGGATCAGGTGAAAATGGGTGAAAGTGTGCCGCACTTCGCCCGGTATTTCTTGCCAACGCGCCGGGAACGGAGGATTTTCTACAGGCGCGTCGGACCAGTCCGAGCCCGGCCAGCCCAACATGCCGCCCAGCAGGCCTTTGTCGGGGCGGCGTTCCAATAGCAGAGCGCCATCACTGCGTTGGGCGATATAGATATGGCCCAGCCGTGTAGGTTTCGGTTTTTTGGGTGTTTTTTGCGGTAATTCTGCCTGCGTACCCGCAGCCCGCGCCAGACAGGGCGCATAGAGTGGACAAATCCCGCAGGCTGGAGATTTAGGAGTGCAGATCGTCGCGCCTAAATCCATAACCGCCTGAGCATGATCCCCGGGCCGCAGAGGTGGTGTCAGTGACGCGGCCTTTTCTTTCAACAGGGGTTTTGAACCAGGCAGGGGATCGTGAATGTCAAATAACCGCGCCATGACTCGTTCGACGTTGCCGTCCAAAACAGTCTCGGATTGATCAAATGCAATCGCTGCAATAGCAGCAGCGGTGTAGGGCCCAATTCCCGGCAGTTTCAGTAATCCGTCGTATCTCTCGGGGAATCGACCATCATATTCAGCAGCGACAACGCGCGCGCATTTCAATAAGTTGCGCGCGCGGGCGTAATAGCCAAGGCCAGCCCACTCGCCCATGACCTGATCGTCTTGGGCCTGTGCCAAGGCTTTGACAGTGGGCCAACGGGTGGTGAATCTGATGAAATAGTCGCGCACAGCGGCTACGGTGGTCTGCTGTAGCATAACTTCGGAAAGCCAGACCCGATAGGGATCAGGCATGACACCGGCGGCGCGATCCACCGGGCCAATGCGCCACGGCATTTCCCGCGCGTGGCGGTCGTACCAGTCCAACAGCGTCTTGCTCAGGTCGATTTCGGTGCAGTCACGCAAGTTTTATGTAACTCCCTGTCGGGTTTCACTGGCGCACAGGTCGCAGCTTATTACAATAGTCGCGCAAGAGTTGGAAACCAGATGCAACGCAGACGTTCTTCGACCCGCGGGTTCAAGCGCACCGCCACTTTGCTGAATGACCGGATCAGGCAGGCCGGGGAAAGCCGGGGTTTTGCCGTCTCGCGCCTTTTGACCCATTGGGCCGAGATTGTGGGCCAGGACATCGCGTCGATCGCCCGGCCGGTGAATGTAGGATACGCCAAGGGCGGATTTGGGGCGACGCTGACGGTGCTGACAACCGGACCGCAGGCGCCAATGCTGGAGATGCAGAAAGAACAGCTCCGTGACAAGGTGAATGCCGTCTATGGCTACAACGCGATCAATCGGGTACGTATCACCCAGACCGCGCCGACCGGATTTGCCGAGGGGCAGGCGAGTTTCGATCATAAACCGAAACACACAAAACCTGTTGTTTCACCAGAAGTTGCAGCTGAGGCCGACAATGTGTCGCGCGCAGTTCATGATGAAGATTTGCGTGCAGCCCTTGAACGATTGGGCCGCAACGTTTTATCCAGACAGAAACGCTAAGAAAGGGCTGAGGAATGAGCCGGATTGCAACCGTAATATGTGCGGCTGTCGCCGTAGCCGCTGGCGGCTATTGGCTGACAACGTCGAGTAATACGATCCCTTCGAACCCGCTTGTCGGTACCGCCGAGGCGCAAGAGGCGGATCTGGACACGTCAACCATCGTTGAGATGGTGCAGGGGGCGGAAGACGCGCCAGTCGAGATCATCGAATATGCATCATACACTTGTCCGCACTGCGCGAATTTCCATCAGGGCGCGTATAAGCAGCTCAAGAAGGACTTCATCGACACGGGCAAGGTCAAGTTCACCTACCGCGAGGTGTATTTCGACCGCTATGGCCTTTGGGCATCGATGGTGGCGCGGTGTGCGGGCCCCGAGAAGTTCTTTGGCATTACCGATCTGCTGTATGAAGGTCAGTCCGAATGGACTCGCGCCGGAGGTCCCGCCGAAATCGTTGACGAGCTGCGCAAGATTGGTCGTCTAGCAGGTATCGACAATGATCAGCTTGAAGCCTGCTTGCAGGACGGCACCCGCGCGCAGACTCTGGTAGCCTGGTATCAAGAGAACGCTGAACGTGATGGAATTCAGGCGACACCCTCGTTCATCGTGAATGGCAAGAAGGTTGATAACCAGTCTTATGACGACTTCAAGAAGTTGATCGAAGACGAGCTGGGCAGCTAATCCCTGTTGGGCCAGCCTGTATCGGGCTGGCCATTCGTTCAGGGTGAGGGCGCGACTTTGGTTAACATCGCTTTGACCATTTCATCCTGATTGATGTGTAGCCGGACCGGAAGTGTCAGGACCTTACTTCGGAACGCCGCAGGTAAGCGCACGGCGTCCTTCTCGGTCGTAACCAATTGGGCGCTCAACGCTTTAGAGTCCTTCTCCAAGCGGCTCATAAGGGCGGTTGTCAGCGGCTGGTGATCGTCCAAAGCTTCGGCGCGCAGCAGTTTTGCGCCTTGTTGCCGCAGAGTTTCAAAAAACTTCTCGGGGTATCCGATGCCTGCAAATGCCAGAACAGAGGTATCGCTCCAGTCCATTCCGGTTTGCAGCGGTCGCATCTCACCCGTGGCGTGGGGCACCGAAAGGGCGTGGCTCCATCTTTCAGCGAAAATCGATTGCGCCTCGGAATCGCCAAGGGACAATACAAGATCAGCTCGCTTCAACCCCGCTTCCACAGGTTCTCGCAAGGGTCCGGCAGGAAGGCACAGCCCGTTGCCAAATCCCCGCGCGGCATCCACCACGATGATCGAAAAGTCTTTGTTGACGGAGGGATTTTGAAATCCGTCATCCAGTACAATTGCGGTCGCGCCCGCAGCTGCGGCAGCCTGTGCTCCGGCGGCACGATCCTTGGCAACCCAGACTTCGGCGAATGCGGCCAACAAAAGGGGTTCGTCGCCCACCTGCGCCGCGGTGTGTTTCCTTGGGTCAACCTGTACTGGGCCTTCCAGAGATCCACCATGTCCGCGGGTGACAACATGAGGCTGGTGCCAGATGCCCCTAAGACAATCCAGTACCCATATTACGGTTGGCGTTTTTCCGGTGCCGCCCGCGTTCAGGTTGCCGACGCAGATTACCGGTATCCCCGGTGAGAGGCTCTGCCCGCTCGCCACGCGGCGGGCTGTCGCGGACGCGTAGATGCGGCCGAGTGGTGCAAGTAATCTGGCCCGCAAGTCCAACTGATCGGGGGCCGAATTCCAGAAATCAGGGGCGCGCATGGTGGGCCCTCCGCCGGTCCAGCGTGTCTTGCACCATGTCGATCAGTTGATCCGCCTGTGGCGCGCCTTCGGTTACAATCTGCCAACCGGCCAATGCCATGTCTGCGGTACGGTCCGGAGCCAGCAACTCGACTACGCCATCGCCCAACTCAGTCGCCGATTTTATGGTTATGGCGGCGTTGGCTTGGTTCAACCTATCATAAAGGACCTGGTAATTGCCGACATGCGGGCCATTAATCACCGCCGATCCCAACGCGACTGCAATTAACGGGTCTTGACCACCTGCGTTGCGTTCCAACGAACTGCCCATGAATGTCACGGCTGAAACACGATGCCAAAGGCCCAGATCTTCGGGTTCTGATGTCACGATGACTTGCGTTGTATCCTCAATGGCATGACCTTCGTCCCAATTAGCGCATCGCAAGTCCATCGCCTCTAAACGTTTGTACAATGGCGCGGCCTCGGATGCATCGGCCACGTGTAGGACCATAGCAAGACGCGGTAACAATCGTAGTGCCTGGCGATGTGCACTGAGTACCGAAATAAACTCCTTGGCCTGAACCCACGCGGCCAGCCAAACTGGCCGACCGGCCAGAATGTGGTTGGTCTCGATCAATTCATCCTCGGGCCAAGGGGTTGGGTTGGGGCTGATATGAAGAGGAGGTTCGACCAAAATTTTTGCCGAGTTGACCCCCAACCTCCGGATTTGGCGTGCTGTTTCATCATTTGTGGTGAGGATGGTCGTAAAGCAATCCAGCGTATAACGGGTAATATCCGGGAGCCAACGCCCACCTCGCGCCGTCTTCACTTCAACCAATGCCTCAAGCAGTACGAGCGGGATTGACCGTTCCTGCGCACGGGTAATGATGTTTGGCATTAATCCACCGCCGAACCAAAGTCCCATATCGGGGCGCCAATGGTCCAGGAAAGCTCGTGCGGCACCGGTGTGTTCGGCCGGGAGCTTTAGAATTTGGCAGCTGCACTCTTCCCATTCTCCGATATCGGCGTCGGGAGGCGCTGTTAGAAGCAGCGACAAACCCGGTCGCGCGGACATCAAGCGGCGACAGAAATCATCAACGGCGCGCAGCCGGTATGGTGTGCTGACATGCACCCATAAAACTTCTCCCTCGGGACGCGCTATACCTGCAAAACTGGTGTTCTTGGGAACACCCCAAGAAAGGACCCGATAGGCCGCCAGGCTGAGAGATCGTGGTTTACTCATGCTGAGATGCCGATCCCGCGTGGGTCCAATCTGGAACGAAGATTTTCATGTACCTCTGAGCCCGCCGCTACAACGCCATTCAGGCGAGGGTGAGCATTATTGAACCGTAGTGGATGCCCTAACCGATCTGTACAGCGTCCGCCCGCCTCACGCAGGATAAGATCACCGGCGGCGATATCCCATTCCCAGCTGGGGCGCAGGGTCAGCATTCCGTCGAACCGTCCTTGTGCAACCAATGCCATCCGATAAGCGAGTGACGGCCGGTACACTCGGCGAAAGTCCGGGACAGCCTCAGACAGCCAATGGCGCGGATCAAGATTAGGTTTTGCGGCCAGAATCTCGGCGTCGGACAGCTGCACCCGCCCAGAAACGTATATGGGTCTGCCATTCAGCGTTGCGCCTTGCCCTTTTGCGGCGGCATAAAGCAGATCGCGCATTGGCAGATAAATGACCGCTGCCGTTACCTCCCCCTGCTCAGACACGGCCAGCGAATGCGCCCAGGTGCGTGATCCTTCGGCAAAACTGCGGGTGCCATCGATGGGGTCAATGACAAAGACCCGATTACGGGTCAGGCGATCAGGTGAATCCTCGGTTTCTTCGCTGAGCCAGCCGTAGTCCGGGCGGGCAGCCTGCAGTTCACGCTCGAGCATTGCATTGACGGCCAGATCAGCTTCGGTAACCGGTCCTGCGCCTTTGGGTTTGTCCCAGCGCTGGGCGTCAGGGCCCGAATAGCGCGTGGCGATCTTTCCCGCCTCAAGCGCGGCGTCGATCAGCAGGGACAGGTCAGTTGCCGGCAAGGGTCATCCCTTCAATCAGCAGCGAGGGCACAACGCGCGACAGGTAAGCCCGCGCATCGTTGGCAGGAATGATGCGCATCAACATGTCGCGCAGATTCCCCGCGATGGTGCATTCGTTGACAGGGTGCGTGATCTCACCGTTTTCGACCCAAAAACCCGATGCACCGCGGGAATAGTCGCCGGTATTGGGGTTGATGGTCGAGCCAATCATCGACGTAACCAACAGCCCTGTCCCCATATCGCGCAATAAGTCAGCACGTGTTTTGTCGCCCGGCGTCAGACTAAGGTTCCAGTTGCTGGGTGAGGGTGGCCCGGATACGCCGCGCGCGGCGTTCCCGGTAGAGCTCATTTCCAGTTTGCGCGCGCTGGACAAATCCAGCGTCCATCCAGTCAGCACGCCATCCTCAACGATAGCCCGCCTGTGTGTTGCAAGGCCTTCGGCGTCAAATGGGCGCGAGCCGGAGATGCGCGGGCGATGCGGATCCTCGATCAGCGACAGGTGTGACGGCAGAACTTGCTGCCCTAGGCTTTCCTTCAGCCAAGAGGCTCCGCGTGCAATAGCGGCGCCATTGCTGGCCGCCAGCAGATGGCCGATCAGGGACGAAGAAATACGCTCGTCGAAGACGACAGGGAAACTGCCGGTCTGCGGTTTGCGCGCACCCACGATCTGAACCGCGCGCTCACCCGCTGTTCGGCCAATCTCGGCCGGGCTGCGCAGATCTGACTGAAAGGTACGGCTGTCACCGTCATAGTCACGTTCCATCCCCGTGCCCGCGCCGGATATGGCAACGCATGAGGTTGAACGGCTGCTGCGCATGTAGCCACCCGAAAAGCCGTTTGTCGCGGCAAGATGGACCCGGTGAGTGCCATAAGCCGCCGCCGCGTCAGAAACCTGCGATACGCCCGCAACTTCCAACGCCGCTGCTTCGGCAGCCAACGCGTCCTGCATCAGAGCTTCGGCGCTGGGTTCAGGGGCCGTGTCAAAAAGTTCCAGTGCATCCATGTCCCAGTCGGTGATCAACTGGTCGGGTTCAGCCAAACCGGTAAACGGATCCTCCGGGGCTTCCCGGGCCATGGCAACAGCCCTTTCGGCCATCGCTTTGAGGGTCTCGGGACGGCTGTCTGAAGTGGAAACGATCGCCTGACGCTTGCCCAGAAAAACCCGCAGCCCCAGATCGGTTGCTTCCGAGCGTTCGGCATGTTCCAGCGCACCACCACGCACCTCGACAGAAACGGATGAACCATCAATAACAATGGCATCGGCCGCTTCGGCGCCAGCCCTGCGGGCTGCGTCCAGCAGTTCGTCGCTGATGTTCTGAGGTGTTCGGGTCATGAGGCCTCCGGTCTGGTTATACTGGACCTAGCCTCGGATCGTTCGTCCCGCAAGGCCTGCAGCACAATAGCGTAATGTGCCTCAGGCGGGAAAGGCCACGATTGCGGCCTTTCCCCATATGTTGATCACTTGATACGCTGACCGTTGGCCAGAATCTGTCCGTCCTCGGTGAACTCAATATTCGAATTCAACGTGTCGGGTTCTTCGCCTGGAACAGCCATCAGACCCATCATCATACGGGCACCCAGCGCGTCGTTTTCCGAGACAAAGCCCATGCCGATCAGCTTGTCGAGCAGAGCATTGGCCCCAACAAGTTTCAGATTGGCGACGCCCGACGGGGCGGGTAGACCATCAAACTCTTCGGTGTTGGAATTGTCGAACGTGAAGTCTCCGTTCCCGGTCAACTCTGCCCCGACCAGCGACACAAGCAGTTCGTTGATCTTCATTGAATGCAACTCGCCCGGAACCACATCAGATGTCTCAAGCTCTTCCACTGCTTCTGGGTCCATGAAATCAACCAGAACCTTGGCGGTGCCGGTCGTATCCAACGCAATGGTTGCCGGATCACGGGGCAGCGCGCCTGCAGGGTCAAACATGCTCCACAAAATGTCGGACATGGTGAAATCGGTCAGGTTTATACCAAACCCGAAGGGCTGGATCTCTTCCGACGCCTGAACGGGGAACTCAAATTTCAGCCCGGCATTGGCCATTGCCATTTCGATCGGGAACGGCAGGTCGGCCGTTGTGACCGCCAGCTTCGTGCCGTTCTGCGCAAGATCGTAAACAAGTCTCTGGGCATCGATGCTGCCGGTAAATCTGCCACCCTCGGAACTGCTGCTCAGCGAAAACGGTTCGCCCTCGGATGTACCCGCCATTTCGGTGCTACCCGAGGCATAGGTAAAGGTCCCTGACGCGGCAAACCCTGCCTTATAGATGTCTTCAATACTTGCGACATCCATGCCGGGTGGGATGATTGTATCACCGTTAAATTTCAGGTCATCAAGCTTGCCGCTGATCCGGCCCGTATCTTCGCTATCAGGCTCGTTAAAGGCGACGTCATAGGACAGACTGCCAGCGGTAAGTTGCTGCTCTATATTGCGCTTCTCGTTGATTTCCATCCGGGAAGCGCCAGCAATATCGTTCATCTGGACATTCAGGGCCAACATGTCATCTGGCGCAGTCTCACCGTCGAATTCCATCGAGTCCAGCGTCAGAGACAGGCTGTTCGCCGTATAGTCGTAAGTCATATTTTCGGGAGTACCCGACACGACCATTTCCAGAGCGTCATGAGAATAGACCAGATCGGCCGAGAATGTCTCCCCCTCAGCCTCACCCGAAATTGTCATTGGAAAGCTGGCAGGGAACCCGATATTGACAGTGCCGTCGCCATT
Source organism: Ruegeria sp. AN6 (assembly GCF_056540425.1). Lineage (NCBI taxonomy): Bacteria > Pseudomonadati > Pseudomonadota > Alphaproteobacteria > Rhodobacterales > Roseobacteraceae > Ruegeria > Ruegeria sp. AN6. The sequence goes on along the minus strand of NZ_JBQFWR010000006.1, from coordinate 172,417 downwards.
CTCGGTCAGCGTCATCTCGGGGATGACCATATCAAATGTGCCTTCGGTATCCGGAATCGCCATTGCCATCGTCATGTTCGAGATGGTTGTGACGCTGCCCGATACGCTCTGCTCACCCGTTACGTCATAGCCCATCCCGCCCAGATAGGCCTGCCAGTCGGACCAGACATCATCGGCTGTTACATCTGCAAATGCGCCGTTTGTGGCAACGGCATATGCCAAAGCTGCACCGCAGCTGCGGCGAAGGAAAACAGTCATAAGAGAACCCTTCTTGATCAATTTGACGGCATCGTCGTGCCTGTAGCGATCAGCGTCAAGGGGGAAGGGGTGGACCAATTCCCCATTTGCGGGGTACGAGTTAAGACAATTTCAAATGCAGGGATTTAAGCGATGCATATGCAAGGGAAAACTGTACTGATCACTGGGGCCAGCCGAGGTATCGGCGCAGAAGCCGGGCGCGTTTTTGCCGCAGCCGGGGCCCATGTGGCTCTGGTCGCGCGCAGCCGTGATCAGATCGAAGCGCTGGCTGCGGCGCTGGGTGAAAATGTGATCGCATTGGCTTGCGATGTCAGCGATTTTGCGCAGGTAGAACAGACAGTTGCCGACTGCATTGATCGGTTTGGTGCGCTGGACGTGCTGATCGGGAACGCGGGTGTGATCGATCCGATTTTTCATCTGTCGAACGCGGATACACAGGCTTGGAGCCATGCGATCGATATCAATCTAAAAGGTATCTTCTATGGAATGCGCGCGGCTTTGCCCATCATGCGGGCGTCAGGCGGGGGCACGGTTTTGACCGTCTCGTCCGGCGCGGCGTCTAATCCGGTGGAAGCCTGGAGCCACTATTGCGCCTCCAAAGCTGGTGCCAAGATGTTAACGGAATGCGTGCATTTGGAAGAGGCGCATCATGGCATCCGCGCCATGGGCTTGTCGCCGGGGACCGTGGCCACCGATATGCAGCGGGTGATCAAGGCCAGCGGTATCAACCCGGTCAGCCAGCTGGATTGGGACGATCATATCCCCGCAGATTGGCCGGCTCGGGCGTTGATGTGGATGTGTTCGGCGGATGCGGATGAGTTTTTGGGGACCGAGATATCGCTGCGCAATGAAGAAATTCGCAAACGAGTTGGTCTGACGTGATTGATCTGACCCAAGAAGACGGGTTGTGGACGGTCACGTTGAACAACCCGGAAAAGGCCAATGCACTGACTTCAGCGATGCTGGGTGAATTGGTCCACATCGCAGAGACCGCAACTGAGGCCCGCGCGTTGATCTTGACCGGCGTAGGCCGGGTTTTCAGCGCAGGTGCAGATCTCGAGGAAGCGCGGGCGGGACTTGCAACCTCAGATCTGTGGGAACGACTTTCGGGTGCGATTGCTGCGTTGCCCTGCCTGACGGTGGCGGCGCTCAATGGCACGCTGGCGGGTGGGGCCAACGGTATGGTTCTGGCCTGTGATCTGCGTATCACAGTTCCGTCAGCCAAGTTTTTCTATCCAGTCATGAAGCTGGGTTTTTTGCCGCAACCCTCTGATCCGAAACGGATGGCCGCTTTGATTGGCCCATCCAGAACTAAAATGATCTTGATGGCCGGGCAAAAGATCTCGGCCGAAGAAGCGTACAACTTTGGGTTGGTTGATCGGGTTGTCGAGGCCGATCTACTGATGCCCACCGCGCGGGAGTTGGTAGCAGACAGTCTGTCTGCTGACCCAGCAATTGCAGCTGGTATCGCCGGATTGTGCCCATGAGAATGGCTGCACTGCGCTTGCGAGTGACAGATCCGGATGGGTTGGCCGCGTTCTATCGTGATGCGCTTGGTATGTCGGTTCAGGCCGAAGGTGCCAATCGCCGCGTGGGATACCCCGGCTTGGATGCCGATCTTTTACTGATGCCGGGTGGCGGCGGCTACCGCCACGACCGTGGTCAACGCTATTGGAAGATTGGGATCACGCTGCCGAATGTTGATCTTGCAGCGGACATCCTGCACCAGAAGGGTATCGCGGTCAGCGCGCCGGGACAGTTTTTGGACATTGGCTACATGTGCCATCTGAGTGATCCCGAGGGGTTTGTTATCGAACTGCTGCAGCATGATTTCGAGGGTAACCGACCCGACGAAGCCGCCAGCCCGGACACCCCATTTGCCGAGGCCCACATTGGTCAGATCACCTTGCGGACTGGTGACATCGCCGCTGAAGATGCGTTTTGCCGATCCCAGGGAATGACTTTGCTATCTATGCAAGATGTCGAACCTTACGGCTTTGATCTGCATTTCTATGCGTTTACAGCCGACGCGCCTCCTAACCCCGATCTCTGGGCAGTCGAGAATCGCGAATGGCTGTGGAAGCGCCCCTACACGACGTTGGAGTTCCAACATATCCCAAGTGCTCGGTTTGCGCCGGTGCCGGATTATCTTGGGATTGAGGTCGAAGGATTGGCAGATCCACAAGAGGATGCGTTTGGTGATCCATGGCTTCCGGGTGGTTAACGTCCACGCCGTTTACCGGGCACCTTTGAACGAAAACCCGGTGGGCGTTTACGCACCCAATCCAGAAACTTTTCCAGCCTTGGGTGCGTGCGCAGCGAATCGACCGTGTTGTAGTCGCGCGCCAATTCGGCCTCGGTGAGTGTTGCATGTACTTCTTTGTGACAGATCTGATGCAATAAAACGGTTGGCCCGCCCTTGCCTCCTTTGAGCTTTGGGATCAGATGGTGCAGGCTACCACCCCCTTCAGGGATCGGGCGGTTACAGAGCGGGCAGATCGGATCAGAATTTGCCATGAACTAACTTTGCGCCGAAGCGTGCATTGGGCAAGAGGGACACAATGGCGCAAACCGTTGTCATAGGAGCAGGACCAGCGGGATTGATTGCTGCCGAGCAACTTGCTGCTGCAGGGCATGAGGTTCTTGTGGCCGAAGCGAAACCTTCGGTGGCGCGCAAATTTTTGATGGCAGGAAAGTCTGGGCTGAACCTGACCAAAGACGAACCCTTTGAGACTCTTATTTCCGCATATGGGGAAGCTGCGAACTGGCTGCATCCGATGATCCAAGCGTTTGACGCGCAGGCGGTCATGTCTTGGGCCGGTGGTCTGGGGCAAGAACTTTTCACAGGTTCAACTGGCCGTGTATTTCCCAAAGCGATGAAGGCATCGCCCTTATTGCGGGCGTGGTTGACCCGACTTGATCGGGCTGGTGTCGAGATCAAAACCCGATGGCGTTGGAAAGGTTGGCAAAATGGTGCGTTGGTGTTTGCAACGCCCATTGGGGCGCAGTTTTGCACCCCAGACGCGACTATATTAGCGCTCGGCGGCGCCAGTTGGGCGCGGCTTGGATCGGATGGGGCATGGGCACCTTGGCTTGTAGAACAAGGTGTCAGCGTGGCCCCGTTCGCACCTGCAAATGCGGCTCTATCAATCGATTGGAGCCCGTATATGCAGCCTCATTTTGGTGCGGCCCTAAAGTCGGTGAGATGGTGGGCAGGTCAATTTCAAAGCCGAGGTGAGGCGACGATTTCCGCAAAGGGCCTGGAAGGTGGGGGACTGTATTCTCTGACGCCGGCACTTCGGAATGGCTTGCCGCTTTTTGTGGATCTGGTTCCGGATGTTTCGAAAGATGCGCTGCATGAGCGATTGAGTGCGAAGAAACCCAAGGCGACTTTGTCGCATTGGCTGAAGAATGGTTTGCGCCTGTCTTCGCAGAAGGTCGCTTTGTTTCATGAAATGACCAAAGGCAGCGATTTGGCACCTTCGCATTGGGCTGAGACCCTGAAGAACCTGCCTTTACACCATTCTGGCCTGCGCCCGATGGATGAAGCGATCTCTACTGCAGGTGGAATTGAGCGTCATGCTCTGAATGAAGGCTTGATGCTGACCGCTTTACCTGGCGTATTCTGCGCAGGCGAGATGCTGGATTGGGAAGCACCAACTGGCGGTTATCTTCTGACCGGCTGTCTGGCGACGGGTCGATGGGCTGGGCGGTCGGCAGTTGAATGGTTGAACCGCTAGGCTTCAGCCGGATCTGGCCAGCATTGCCAAGCGGATCATGGCCCTCTCCACCAGCGCCATTGCTGGTGCGGTTTGGCCAGCCGAGCGTAAGGACAGGTCAGTATCGGTCAGAACCGTTAATGCGGTCTGCAATTTCTGTGCCCCCCAACCCTGGGCTTGCCGTAAGATCCGATCGCGCCGTTTGCCATAGACCGGAGGGCGCAATTTGCCGATTCCATGTGCCGCCCCGCCTGGATCTGACGCACAGGCATAAAGAGTCCGGAAATGTCGCGTGGCACCGATACACAAGGTTACCGCGTTGGTACCCTGTGCCTGCAACCGCCGGATCAGCGGCCCGATCTCTTGCGCGCGGCCTTCGGCGATAACGTTCAACACATCATCCAGAGCAGCCTCAGTCGACCTTGGCGCGCATGCCTCGATATCTTCTATCGTCAGTTCGCTTGTGTCGCCACGCTTGTAAAGTGACAGTTTCTCAACGGTTTGCGTGAAATCACCGGGGCTCAGCGCCATGGCGAGCTCGCTGAGGGCCGACATCGAATCACGTGGAATACTTTGCAACCCGGCTTGCGCTAGAATTCGTTCCACCTCGGCCCGAGAGGGTGGATCATCATAGATACCAACGGCGTACGCTGCCGGGTTCGCCTCAAACGCTTTGCGGATTTTTGAGCTGGGTTTGAGCTGACCAGCGGTTACAACGATTTGTGCGTCGCCATGATCCCAGTCTTCCAAAGCGGCGAGAATCGCAGGCGCTGCCACATCTGTCGTGTCTTCGACAAATACCGCGCGGGGTCCGGGAAAAAACCCGACCGCCTTTACTGCGTCCAGCAACAAGGCCGGGTCGCTGCGCAGCTCACTTCCAGGGATTCGGGTCAGGCGCATTTCTTCTTCCGCGCCGGGTCCAAGCAGGGCGGCCAGTACCTGTTGGCGTTTCAGGGCAACCCGCATGGCGTCCGTGCCGTAGATCAGCAGACCCGCATTGCCCTCATCCGGCTTGGCAAAATATCCCTCAGCCTCGCGCGGGCTCAGCTTCATGCGGACAGGCCCGGTGTGGCATATAGACGATTTACGATCTGATCGGCCAGGATCACCATCAATCTCTCGGTCGCGTCGCGTTCATCAGCCAATGTTGAGACGGTCGAGCCAGCGGCAGAATAACCGACGAAATCTGTGACCCGTCCAGAGGCAAGGACCTGCCCGGTCGCGTTGGACTTCAACTCGTATCTGGCATTGCCATCAATCGTATAGCGATTGGTTTCATTTGCCGTCGTGATCGAGGCCCGGCGGGTGACCGTCGAAACCCCGACATCGAGTTTGTATTCATTGCCGGAGGTCGCGCTTCGGCCCAATTTACGCTCCAGATTTTGGACAAGCAGAAAACTTTCGACCGTATTCGGTGCTGATACCTCGACCTTGCCATCCAGAGCCGAGCCTGATCCTCCGGGCGCATAGACCGGCTCGAACCCGCAAGCGGCAAGCGCGAGCGGCATCAACAGCAAGGTTCTGCGATCAAACGACGACATTTACGATTCGGCCCGGAACAACGATCACTTTTTTCGGAGCAGCGCCATCCAGCGCCTTTTGCACAGCTTCGGTGCTGAGCGCGATTTTTTCAACCTCTGCCTTGTCCATGTCTTTCGGAACGCTGATTTCTGCACGGCGCTTGCCGTTGATCTGAATGGGCAGGGTGATGGTGTCATCGACCAGCATCGCTTCATCGGCCACAGGCCACGGTGCTGTTGCGACCAAACCTTCGCCGTCCAGCATCTGCCAAAGCTCTTCTGACAGGTGAGGGGTCATGGGCGACATAAGCTGTGCCAGCGTTTTTGCGGCCTCGCGCTTGGCTGCGGTGCCCGCCTTTGATTTCGCCAGCGTGTTGGTGAAGGCATAAAGCTTGGCGATCGAGGCGTTGAAGCCGAAGGATTCGACGCCGCCTGACACATCGTGAATGGCTTTGTGCATCTCGCGCAGTAGCGCTTCGTCCTCGGCATTGGCGGCCACGTCCGACCCGACGATTTCCGATGCGATCCGGTGCACCCGGCTCAGGTGCTTGAACGCGGCTTCAGCGCCGGACGCGGTCCATTCCACGTCACGTTCGGGTGGCGAATCGGACAGCACGAACCAGCGCGCGGTATCGGCACCGAAGGCCGAGATGATGCTTACCGGATCAACCACGTTTTTCTTGGATTTCGACATCTTGGCCGAGGGGATGATCTCGACCTCGGTGCCGTCGGCCAATTTGCCGTCGGTCACATCCTCGGGCAGGTGATAGACCGGTCGGCCCTTAGCATCGCGCGTCTGGTAGATCTCGTGCGTGACCATGCCTTGCGTGAACAACGCATTGAAGGGCTCGATGGCTTTTTTCGGCAGGTGGCCAGTGATGTTCATCGCCCGGGCGAAGAAACGGGAATAGAGCAGGTGCAGAATCGCGTGTTCGATCCCACCGATATACTGGTCGACATTCATCCAATACTCGGCTTCGGCAAGATCGGTAGGCGATTCCGCGCGCGGCGCAGTGAAACGGGCGAAATACCACGACGAATCGACGAACGTGTCCATCGTGTCGGTTTCGCGCTTGGCCGGTGCGCCGCAGGACGGGCAAGGGGTGTCACGCCAGTTGGGGTGACGGTCCAGCGGGTTGCCCGGGATCGAAAAGTCGATTGGTTCGCCGTTGCCACCGTCATAGGGCAGCTGAATCGGCAGATTCTCTTTCTTCTCTGGCACGGTGCCGCATTTGTCGCAATGGACAACGGGAATCGGACAACCCCAATACCGCTGACGGCTCAGACCCCAGTCGCGCAGGCGGTACTTAGTGACGCCTTCACCCCATCCTGCTTTTTCGGCGAAATCGACCGTCGCGTTAATCGCCTCATCACCGGTCGCCTCGGTCAGACCGGCAAAATGTTTCACCCAGCGGACCTTTTCGGTCTTAGGCGGCACAAAGGCGATTTTGTCGACCGGTGTGTCACTGTCCAGTGCGAAGAACGTGTCGATCACCGGCAGGTCGTATTTGCGGCAGAAATCCAGATCGCGCTGGTCATGGGCCGGGCAGGCGAAGATTGCTCCGGTGCCATAGTCCATGAGGATGAAGTTGGCGATCCAAACCGGCAGCTCCCAGTTCGGGTCCAAAGGGTGCTTGACGCGGATGCCGGTGTCGTAACCCAGCTTTTCGGCCGTTTCGATGGCTTCTTCGGTCGTGCCACCCTTGCGGCATTCGGCAACAAATTCAGCAACTTCGGGGTTTTCGGCCTCAAGCTGCTTGGCGATCGGGTGATCAGGCGAGATGCCTACAAAAGATGCCCCCAGCAGCGTGTCGGGACGAGTCGTATAGACGGTGATAGGCTCTTCGCCATCGGTTCGTTCGAACCCAAACTGAAGGCCGCGCGACTTGCCGATCCAGTTTTCTTGCATCAGGCGCACCTTAGCGGGCCAGTTGTCCAGCGTGTCTAGCGCGTCGAGTAGCTCCTCGGAATAATCCGAGATCTTGAAGAACCACTGTGTCAGTTCCCGACGCTCCACTAAGGCGCCCGAACGCCAGCCACGGCCGTTTTCCACCTGTTCATTGGCCAAAACGGTCATGTCGACCGGGTCCCAGTTCACTACGGCGTTCTTGCGGTAGACAAGACCGGCCTCAAGCATATCTAGGAACAGCGCTTGCTGTTGGCCGTAGTATTCCGGATCACAGGTGGCAAATTCACGGGACCAATCGATCGACAGACCAAGCGGTTTCATCTGCCCGCGCATGTCGGCGATGTTGCCGTAGGTCCAGTCTTTAGGGTGGCCGCCGATTGCCATCGCGGCATTTTCGGCTGGCATTCCGAAGGCATCCCAGCCCATCGGATGTAGCACGTTATGTCCGGTCGCCAGTTTATGCCGCGCGATCACGTCGCCCATCGTATAGTTGCGCACATGCCCCATATGAATGCGGCCTGAGGGATAGGGGAACATTTCAAGCACGTAGTATTTCGGCTTGTCCGCCTTGTGGTTGGCGGTGAAGATTCCGGCCTTGTCCCAGGCCTCTTGCCATTTTGCTTCGATTTCGTTGGCCGAGTAGCGCGACATGGTGCGGTCCTTCGTGAATGAAAACGCCGGGCATGAACCCGGCGTTGTATTATTGTGATTTCTTGCGGGTTGCTAGAACTTGTTGTCAGCAATCCGTAGCTGACGGGCCCGGGATAGGATTGCATCCTCAACCGCGCGAGAGGTTGCCGCACTGACCGGGGAACCGCCACTGGTTTGAAGCGCTACAGAAAGTGAGCGCGCCTCGAGCGCTGGATCACTAATATGTACCGTTGCGCGATACGACCGCCCGCCGCCGGGCGGCCTTCCGTAACCGGTAACGATCACACCTGTAAACGGATCAACCTCTTCAATGGGCAGGAAATTTAGCACGTCCAGGGACGCGGCCCAAAGATAGCGGTTTACCTGCGTGACCTGCTCGGATGTGTCCGGGCCGAAGATGTCCCATATCGTCGTACGATTCGGATCATTCAGCTCACGCTCTTCTGACGAGCTGCCGTCGACGGTCAAAACGCTGGCGTCTCCTGGCGGCAGTCGCCCACGACTACAGGCAGAGACAGTCGCCGTCACCATGATCAAACCCAGAATCGTTATCAGGCGCATCGTTGGAAGGTCCTGTTTTACTTGTTTTGTACTGTTTGAATGTCACTCCTAGACAAGGAGTGGTGCTGCAACAAGCCTATTCTTTACATATGGGCGTGAGTTGCCCACAGGACCTGGCGGAAAATCGACTGTGGCATCCTTGCACCAATTCGATCTGAATGACGGCAGAGCGTTTATGCCAAGCTTGCGCAACCGGGGTAAAAAAAGCGAAACGATGTCCGTGCTGAGACGCGTGCTTTGCATGTGTCGAGTAGAAATATCTTTGAAACCGAGGGAAACAAGATGAAAAAAGTTCTCTTCGCATCGACCGCTCTGATCGCAACCGCAAGTGTTGCAGCGGCCGACGTTAAATTCAGCGGTTATGGCCGCTTTGGTATTGGTTACCTGGAAGACCGTACCGGCACCGTTGATTCGATTGATGGCGGCACCGCTTCTGGCGTTGACACCGACAACACAATCCTGATCTCGCGTTTCCGTCTGAACATCGACGGCACCGCAGAAACCGACGGTGGTGTTGAGTTCTCGGCTCGTGTTCGTCTGCAAGCTGACGAAAACGCCGGCAACGGCGAAGCAGGCACAGCTCAGCTGAGCGGCGCGCGCTTCTCGGCAATCTACGGCGGTCTGCGTGTTGACGCGGGCAACGTATCGGGTGCCTTCGACAACCTGGCAAATTACTACGGTAACGAGCCTGGCCTGGAATTCTTCATCGGTCAGTATGCCGCTGTTGACTACAACTTCCTGGCATTCTCGTCGACCGGCGCAGGTTCGAACGCTGTGTTCTTCCAGTACGCAGTTGGCGATTTCGCCTTTGGCGCGTCGTATGACCAAGCCACTTTTGCTGAAACCGCAACTGCCGGTGCAGACACCGACAGCGGCGACCGCTGGGATATCAGTGCAACTTACACCTTCGGCAACGTAACAGCCGCTCTGGCCTATGGTCAGACCGACCGTCCGTTCGGTGGTGAGAAAGACACTCTGACTGTACTGACCCTGGGTGCTGACTTCGGCGACTTCAACGGTACCCTGTTTGTAGCTGACGATGACGTTGCAGACGATGCGCGCAACGGCACCGCGTATGGTTTCTCGCTGGCCTACAACTTTGGCGCGGCGACCACTCTGACCGCCGCATACGGTGACGGTAGCGCGGACGACGATGTCCAGGCGTACGGCATTGGCTTCATCCATGATCTGGGTGGCGGTGTGTCGCTGAAAGGTGGCCTTGGCCAGTCACGCTCCGGTGATGGCGACGAGCGCGTTCGCGCAGACTTTGGTGTCAACTTCAACTTCTAAGTTGATTTGAACCGCAAGGTTTAAGGGCAGGTCTTCGGACCTGCCCTTTTCTTTTTCGTCTACATGATGTTTTGCTGCAGCAAACGCAAAATGAGAGGCCGCATGTCGCTGCAAGATATCACCGACCGTATCGCAAAAGCGGAATACGCATCCGGGCGCGCCACTGGGTCTGTAAAGTTGATCGCGGTTTCCAAGGTTCAACCCAACGATCGGGTCGAAGCCGTTTTGCAACAGGGCCATCGGTGTTTTGGAGAGAACCGGGTTCAGGAGGCAGCGGGCAAATGGCCCGCGTTCCGGGAAATTTATCCAGATGTCGATTTGCATTTGATCGGACCGCTGCAGACCAACAAGGCACGGCAGGCGATCGAGCTTTGCGATGCGATCCATTCGGTCGACCGGCCCAAGCTTGCGAAAACGCTGGCGAGATTGGCGCAAGAGATGGGCAAGTGCCCGGATCTGTTCATTCAGGTCAATACGGGTGAAGAGGATCAGAAGGCAGGCGTACTTCCACTTGATGCGGACACATTTATCTCTGAATGCCGAGGCCTTGACCTGACCATTCGTGGATTGATGTGCATACCACCGGTCGAAGAAGAACCCGCGCTGCACTTCGCGCTTTTGGCAAAAATAGCCGAAAGGAACGGGTTGGACGGGTTATCGATGGGGATGAGCAGCGATTTCGAATCCGCAATTGCCTTGGGCGCGACTCACGTTCGCGTCGGATCAGCCATCTTTGGTGCGCGCGTTAAGCCTGAGGAATAATCAGCCGATTACCCGGTGCAATCTGCCGCGCGATCCATCGTAGATGGTCGCGCCGGAAGGCGATGCAGCCTTCTGTGGGATAGCGCGGTCGTCGCCACTGATGCAGGAATATGGCCGAACCTTGACCGGGTATCGAGTCAGGGTAATTCCAGTCGGTTATAAGTATCAGATCGTACAACGGATCGGGACGACGCAGTTTTTCGTGGCTGTAGCCGTGAGGCGCATGAACCAGATGATTATAGGCGGTGTCTTCTACGTCGTCTGACCATAAATCGTTTGTTCCGATAGGGCGCGCCCAAGAAGCGGGCCGCGACATTCGGTCAGCGCGGTAGAGCATCCCGACAATATGATGTGCGCCCACAGGTGTAGCCCCATCACCTTCCCGTTTGGTTCGACTCAAAGATCCCCTGCCTATCGCACAGGGGAACATGCGCCCCAGAAACCGTATGCCCCGAGGTGTTAGAACCAGATCGCGTGGTGTCACAGTAAATGACCCGATTTCGCCGCTTTGGTTGCAAGATATGAGCGGTTGAAATCGGTTTCGCCCACCTTCAGCGGAACGCGTTCAGTGACGGCGATTCCGGTTCGCTCCATCATCGCGATCTTAGCGGGGTTGTTGGTTAGCAGACGCACCGAACTGAACCCCAGAGACTTCAGGATGTCAGACCCCAGTCGAAAATCCCGCTCGTCATCTTCGAAACCCAATCGATGATTGGCTTCAACCGTATCAAAGCCCTGATCTTGTAAAAAATAGGCGCGCATCTTGTTGGCGAGTCCAATGCCGCGGCCTTCCTGATTCAGATAGAGCAGTACCCCCGCACCTTCGGCGCCCATCTGAGTTAGAGCTCCGCGCAATTGCGGACCGCAGTCGCATTTCAGGCTGCCCATAAGATCACCGGTAAAACAGGCTGAATGCAGCCGAGCGAGGACGGGTTTGTCTCGGTTTGGACGTCCGATCTCAATGGCGTAGTGTTCCTCTCCGCCGTCTTCAGGGCGGAATACGTGCAGGCGACCAGCCTCTGACACTTCCATCGGGAGACGCGCGGCGACGACAGGGTGCAACGCGCTTCGATCGGTTAGATGTGGTGCCGCGCGTGCATGATCGATACGGGTAAGCCCATGCGTTGTTGCAAACTCATGGCTCTCATCGATGGGAACAACCACAGTCGCGGGTAGAAGTTGGGCCGATTTGGCCAACGCAATCGCGATCCGGTGCAAATTTGCGCTGCCCTGCCGCTGGGTCATCAACGGCCCTTTCATGGGCGCGTTCAGATCGTCGGAGGGGTCTGCGACCGCCTGGACCCAGCTTAGCTCGGCATCCGCAGGGATCATGACCCGGGCCAGATCGCCGTCATACGCGCGCGCTTTTAGTGTTTCGGCGCGCCGCATTGTAATGGCCACAACCGGTTCTCCACCAAGGGTACGCAAGTCTGCCAGTCTCTGCGGGCTCAGCGTTTCCGTGGCGAACGCAAGAACACCGAATCCCAGTTCATCCGTTAGAACGACAGGAACGCCCATTCGCAGGTCGGCCCGCGCCCGCGCCAGCAGTTCAGTTATGTTGGGGACGAGACTCATGTATGTTACCCTATAACGATTTGTCTTTCTCCTACCCTGATCAATGGGAAATGTGAAACAATTCCTATGCGACAGACACGAGGCCGTGAGGCGACTGCAGTATATCTTGCTGATTGCATTCTCCGTACGCAAGTGATGGAAAAGGCTTAGGAGGACCGGACATGGCTCAGCTCAAGAAAATCCTGCTGGTGGATGATGACGAAGATTTGCGCGAAGCGCTCAGCGAGCAACTCGTGATGACCGAAGATTTTGATGTGTTCGAAGCATCAGATGGTCAGTCCGCAATGGAGCGTGCACGCGAAGCGATTTATGATCTGGTTATTCTAGATGTCGGCCTGCCCGATACCGATGGCCGCGAGCTGTGCCGCCTGATGCGCAAGCAAGGTGTCAAAAGCCCTGTACTGATGCTGACCGGGCACGACAGTGATGCCGATACGATCCTTGGCCTGGATGCAGGTGCAAACGACTATGTCAGCAAGCCTTTCAAATTCCCGGTTCTTTTGGCACGCATTCGGGCCCAACTGCGTCAACACGAACAATCCGAGGATGCAGTATTTGTTCTTGGCCCCTACACCTTCAAGCCAGCGATGAAGATGCTGATGACCGAAGATGATCGCAAGATCCGTCTGACTGAGAAAGAAACAAACATTCTCAAGTTTCTCTATCGGTCGACCGATGGCGTTGTCGCGCGCGATGTCCTGCTGCACGAAGTGTGGGGTTATAACGCCGGTGTTACGACGCACACATTGGAAACACACATCTACCGTCTACGTCAGAAGATCGAACCCGACCCGTCAAATGCGCGCCTTTTGGTCACAGAATCGGGCGGATATCGCCTTGTTGCTTGACTAATGGTGGATTGACTTGGATCAAAGTGATACCCTGTAGGTATCTTTAGATTACTCCCAACCCGCGCATGTCCGGGTTATGACATGCACCTCCCTGTTGGACTGCCGGGCCCCATGGCCCGGCTTTTTTTAACGCTCAGCCAATTGATCGCCTGAATTCTACTATGTTGTCACGATCAGAGATTGAGATGAAACTGACCTTTACACGCCTACCCGAGGTTGATCCGCAAGATATTCTTTCGCACATGTCTGATCCTCGCTTGGCTGAACATTTGCCTCTGTTAACAAGCGGATGGGACAACGTAGCCGTCGTCCAATTTGTTCAGGTCAAGGAAGAGTACTGGGTGCGTGACGGGCTTGGGCATTGGGCAATATTGCAGGGCGATACATACATAGGTTGGGGTGGGTTCCAAAAAGAAAGCGACGAGTGGGACTATGGTTTGGTTCTGAGGCCTGAATATTTTGGATTAGGCTCGCGGATCACGCGACAGGCAATTGAATTTGCTATTGCGGACCCGCGCATCCCGTTCGTGACGTTTTTACTGCCTCTATCGCGTCGAAAATTGGGGGCTTTGGCACGGTTGGGTGCGCATTATGTCGGTGAGATTGAGTATGAGGGTGCGAAGTTCAGAAAGTATCGTATTAAAACGGGCTAGGAGCCCAATACATGCTGTTTCGCGCAATGGGATCTGATTTGTCGGTCTTTTCCCATGGCGCCGCCTACAGGCGCGCGCTAACCTGCGCAGATCGAGACAAAGGAACTTTCCGATATGCCCTTTACCCTTGCCACATGGAACATCAACTCGGTCCGCCTGCGTGAGCCTATCGTGCTGAAATTGCTGCAGGAAGAGGCGCCGGATGTCCTATGCCTGCAGGAATGCAAGTCGCCGGTCGACAAGATCCCGACAGAGGGATTTGCCGAGCTTGGCTACACGCATATGATCGCGCGGGGGCAGAAGGGCTATAACGGTGTCGCCATCCTGTCCCGGTTACCGCTCGAGGAAGTGGGGGATAAAGATTTCGCGGGATTGGGTCATGCACGCCATATCGCGGGTCGGCTGGAAAATGGTGTGACCATCCATAATTTCTATGTTCCCGCCGGAGGTGACGTCCCGGATCGCGAGGTGAATGAGAAGTTTGGTCAGAAACTGGACTACCTGACCGATATGCGGGACTGGTTCCATGCAGAGAAGCCGGAAAAGTCCATACTGGTTGGCGATTTAAATATTGCCCCGCGCGAAGATGATGTCTGGTCGCACAAACAACTGCTCAAGGTGGTTTCGCATACGCCGATCGAAGTTGAAGCGCTGGCCGAGACGCAGGATGCGGGTGGCTGGGTCGATATTACCCGGCAGGATATCCCCGAAGGGCAGCTTTATAGCTGGTGGTCCTACCGGGCGCGGGATTGGGACGCGGCAGATAAGGGGCGCAGGCTGGATCATGTCTGGGCCACGCCTGATATCTCGAACGCTGGCCATTCCAGCCGAGTTTTGCGCGATGCGCGTGGATGGGAGAAACCAAGCGATCATGCGCCGGTTTTTGCGACATTCGACGTCTGATTGATGTAAAAACGCTCGACTCAGCCCTTGGTTTCTGAACTGCGGGGCTGCATATAGAGCGCAAATACGAACCTGAGAGTAAATACCATGGATCTTTTGAACGGCGCAGCCGGCCCTGATACCACTGATCTGATCAAGGATGGGACCGAGGCCACTTTCATGGCCGATGTGGTCGAAGCCTCGCAAGAGATGCCGATCATCGTCGATTTCTGGGCTCCATGGTGCGGTCCTTGCAAAACGCTAGGCCCGGCACTGGAAGAGGCGGTGACCGCAGCCAAGGGCGCGGTCAAGATGGTCAAGATCAACGTGGATGAGGCTCAGATGATCGCGGGCCAGTTGCGTGTGCAGTCGATTCCGACCGTCTATGCCTTTCATAAGGGGCAACCAATTGACGGATTTCAAGGCGCCTTGCCGGGGTCTGAGATCAAGGCATTTATTGATCGCGTGATCGAAGCCGCAGGTGGTGAGAGCCCCGGTAATCAGCTGGACGATGCGGTTCAGGCCGCAGAAGAAATGTTGACTGAAGGGGCGGCCGTTGACGCGGCGCAAACCTTTGCGGCTATTCTGGGCGAGGATGCCAACCACGCTGCAGCTTATGGCGGGCTAGTACGGGCGCATATCGCGCTGGGTGATCTTGATCAGGCTGAAGCCATCCTCAACGGTGCCCCGGCCGAGATTTCAACTTCGCCCGAGGTTGAAGCAGCCCATGCGCAGCTCGAACTGGCTAAACAGGCGGCGGATGCTGGGCCGGTTGGTGAATTGACTGCGGCGGTTGAGGCTGAACCTGACAACCATCAAGCCCGATTTGATCTTGCGCAGGCCTTGCATGCCAACGGTGATGTTGAAGAGGCGGTCGCTCAATTGCTCGAACTGTTCCGCCGCGATCGCGAATGGAATGAGGGCGCGGCCAAGGCTCAGCTCTTCACGATCTTCGATGCGCTCAAGCCCAATGATCCGATCGTGTTGAACGGACGGCGCAAGCTCAGCTCGATGATATTTGCCTAAATTCCGATCAGGGCTACACTCGTCTACATGATGCACCCCGCTGATCTGCCGGAAACGGTGTCTGTGTTTCCTCTGCCCGGAGCGCTGCTGTTGCCGCGCTCGCGCCTACCGCTGCACATTTTTGAGCCGCGCTATCTCCAGATGCTGGATGACGCTCTGAAAACGTCCGAGCGGCTGATCGGGATGGTGCAGCCGAACACCTGTCAGGGGGACGAGACCAAGCTGCATCAAATCGGTTGCGCTGGCCGCATCACGCAGTTTTCCGAGACTGAAGATGGTCGCTATCTGATCACTCTGACTGGTATATCGCGTTTTAGGGTCAAATCAGAACTGGACAGTTTCACCCCTTATAGGCGCGCCTCGGTGTCGTGGGATGGGTTCGACCGTGATTTGGGCAAGGCCGAAGTGGATGATGGTTTTGATCGAAACAGGTTCCTAAAACTACTGGAACGGTTTTTCTCATCGCGCCAGTTGTCGACCGATTGGGACACGATGAAAGACGCGGACGACGAGCTTTTGGTCAATTCGCTGTCGATGATGCTCGAATTCGATCCTGAGGAAAAGCAGGCCCTGCTTGAAGCCCCCTGCCTGCGTACCCGGCGCGAGACCTTGGTGACATTGATTGAGTTCGCCATGCGTGGCGGATCGAATGAGGAACATTTGCAATGAGCACACCCGAACACGCATTTGATCGCCACATGCTTGAGGCGTTGATTTGTCCGCAGACGCACACGACGCTGCACTATGATGCCGAGCGGCAGGAACTCGTTTCCAAAGCCGCCGGGCTAGCCTTCCCGATCCGCAATGGTATCCCGGTGATGCTTGTGGATGAGGCGCGCGAACTGGACTAAATCGGGCGCCCTTGCAGCAGTTTCGGCAGATCACCGGTCAGCCCGGCTGCCTCGCGCACAAAGCCCCGGCGCAGCCCGGGCAGAGATCCGACAATGCCCATACCGATATCCCGGCCCACGCGGAGTAGAGGGTTGTCGTTTGAAAACAGCTTGTTGAACACATCCGTCGCCATTGCGAGCGAGGCGGTGTCGAACCGACGCCACTCCTGATAGCGCTCCAGTACCAGCGTTGATCCGATATCTTCGCCACGTCGGCCAGCAAGAGTCAGGACCTCGGCCAAGGCCCCCACATCGCGCAGTCCCGCGTTCAGGCCTTGCCCGGCAATGGGGTGCATGCCGTGGGCGGCGTCTCCAACCAAGGCCAGTCGATCCGCTATGAAGGAATTGGCAATTGTCAGGTTCAGCGGATATGTGAACCGGTCGCCTTGCAGGTGGATGTCCCCAAGGAAATCACCAAAGCGCGGGCGCAGGATCTGCAGGTAATCTGCCTCGGGCAGGGCATTGATCTGTTTGGCCGTCTCACTGCGTTCGCTCCACACGATGGAACTACGGTTCCCGGTTAGAGGCAGAATCGCCAGCGGGCCGGGGGGCATGAAGAATTGATGGGCAATTCCGTGATGGGGCAGTTCGTGTTCTATGGCGCAAACCAAAGCAGTCTGGCCATAGTCCCATCCCGTGCGCTTTATCCCAGCGCGCATTGCAGTCCCGCTGCGACGACCATCACAACCGACCAAAAGATTGCCAGACAGAGTCGAACCATCGTCTAGCGTCAGCGTCGCTCCGAGTGCTGTGATGTCCTGAGATACAACCGTTTTGCCGCTGATTTCAGTGATCCTGGCATGCTCGGCCATGGCTTCCAGAAAGGCGCGCCGAAGGTGACGGTCTTCGACCATATAGCCCATTGGACCTTCTTCGATCTCAGCATGATCGAAATGCATGAAGAACGGGGAAGGTCCACCACCGGCGTGGCCGTCGGTAACCTTGATCTCCAGCATCGGCTGGGCGTGCTCTTCCACCTTTTCCCAAACGCCGATTGCGTCCAGAAGACGTTGCGAGGCCAGCGCCAGTGCGTAAGCACGCCCATCAAAGGCCGCGTTCTTGCGCACCTTCTCTGCCAGAGCATCAACTACGGTGACTGAATGCCCGGTCTGAGCCAGCGCCAGCGCAAGAGCGGGGCCATTCAGGCCACCGCCAACGATCAGGATGTCGGATCTGTGTTCCATGTGCTGCAATATGCGTGCCCATTCGGGATTGTCCATGTGCGGTCCTGTCGCTACCGTCCGGACACGGAGTTAACTGGAGGGGACCGGATGCAAGACTGGCTGACCATGACGGCATGTGATTTGGGCCGTGGTATCGGAATGGGGCAGATCGATCCGGTAGAGCTGACCGAAACCTACCTGGCGGCGATTGACG
Source organism: Ruegeria sp. AN6 (assembly GCF_056540425.1). Taxonomy (NCBI): domain Bacteria; kingdom Pseudomonadati; phylum Pseudomonadota; class Alphaproteobacteria; order Rhodobacterales; family Roseobacteraceae; genus Ruegeria; species Ruegeria sp. AN6. The sequence continues at coordinate 154,493 of NZ_JBQFWR010000006.1, read as the reverse complement.
CTCACCCTCATCGCGATCGCATTTACGCCTGTGTTACCCACGATCGCGCCCGCGCCGAGGCACAAGCAGCGCAAGAGCGGGTCAAACTTGGCCTGCGTCGATCATTGCTTGATGGAGTTCCGATCAGCTGGAAAGACCTGTTTGACACGGCAGGCGTCGGAACCGAGGCAGGTTCGGCCCTGCTAAAAGGCCGCGTGCCCGATTCTGACGCGCAGGTGGTACGGAACGCGACCGCGATGGGCACGGTCTGTTTGGGTAAAACGCATATGAGCGAATTGGCGTTCTCGGGTTTGGGCCTCAACCCTGTGACGGCCACACCTCCGTGTGTGAACGACGAAGAGGCCGTACCCGGAGGTTCATCCTCAGGGGCAGGGGCCTCGGTAGCATGGGGTCTTGCAGCTGGCGGTATCGGATCAGACACAGGCGGATCGGTACGCATTCCTTCTGCATGGAACGATCTTGTGGGGCTCAAAACCACGGCGGGGCGCGTTAGCCTCGAAGGCGTCGTACCGCTTTGCCTGAAATTCGATACGGTTGGGCCTTTGACAAGGTCTGTTGAGGATGCCGCTCATATGCTGGCTACGCTGGAGGGCACAGCCCCGGCTGATCTGCGCGGGGCCTCTTTGAAAGGTCGCCGCTTTGCTGATTTGCAGAACGTGGCCAAAGATGATCTGCGCGAGGCACCTGCCAAGGCCTATGATGAGGCGCTAGTGCGTCTGAAAGAGGCCGGGGCCGAGATTGTTCCGCTTGAAGTGCCCGAGTTGAACGATGCGATGGGACTTTCAGGTGTGCTTTATACGACCGAAGCCTATGGTCTGTGGCGCGACCTGATCGAAGCGAACCCTGAAGCGATGTATCCCGAAATCCTGGAACGGTTCCGCATGGGCAAAGCATATACCGGCCCGGATTACGTGGCTGCCTGGTCAAAGCTGACTGCCTGCCGTCAGGCCTGGGACGCGGCGACCGCCGGGTTTGACGCGGTGCTTGCGCCGACGGCGCCGATCCTACCGCCCAATCTCGACCGGCTGATGAATGATCATGACTACTATGTCACTGAAAATCTCTTGGCCCTCCGAAACACAAGGATTGGAAATCTGATGGGGCTTGCTGCGCTGACTCTGCCCACGGGAACACCCGGTTGCGGGCTGATGATGCTGGGCTATCCGGGGTCGGAAGAGGCCCTGTTACGGCTCGGATCAGCCGCCGAAGGTGCTTTGACCTGAATGCCACAATCCCCTGATTCGGAACCTCTTTGTCTGGACGAGACCCGGGTCGATCTGTAATCTGCCAAGAAACGGGGCGCAAAATGACCCCGATATTGAGGCAGTATGATGAATTACCCCGAGCGGTTTTCGAACCTACCGGAATATGCATTCCCGCGTCTGCGCGCCCTGTTGGATCATCATCAACCGGGTGGCGATATCGTTCACATGACCATTGGCGAGCCCAAGCACGATTTCCCGCCCTGGGTAACCGACGTGATCATGGAAAACGCCGCCGGATTTCAAGGCTATCCGCCAAACGAGGGCTCGCCCGAATTGCGCGCTGCAATCGCTGACTGGGTCAACCGCCGCTATGGCGTGTCGATGGATGCAGATACCAATGTGATGGCTCTGAACGGCACCCGCGAGGGGTTGTACAATGCCGCGATGGCACTGTGCCCTGAACAGAAGAACGGCCAGCAGCCGATCATTCTGTGCCCTAACCCATTTTATCAGGTCTATATGGTCGCCTCGATCTCGGTCGGAGCGCAGCCCTATTTTGTGTCCGCAACCGCTGCGACCAGCCATTTGCCAGACTACACCAGTTTGCCCGAAGAGGTGCTGAATCGCACGGCCGTCGCCTATATCTGTTCACCCGCGAACCCTCAGGGGGCGGTCGCATCGCGAGACTATTGGGCTGAACTGATCCAATTGGCCGAGAAATACGATTTTCGCATCTTTGCCGATGAGTGTTACTCCGAGATCTACCGCGACACCGCTCCGGTCGGTGCGCTGACCGTTGCACAGGAGCTGGGTGCTGATCCCGAGCGGGTTACTCTGTTCAACTCACTGTCCAAGCGATCAAATCTGGCCGGATTGCGGTCCGGGCTTATCGCGGGTGGGCCTGAGACAATAAAACAGGTCAAGCTGTTGCGCAGCTATGCAGGTGCCCCCTTGCCTGCACCGTTGCAGGCCGCCGCTGCCAAAGTCTGGGCCGATGAGGTGCATGTGCAGGAGAACCGCGCTCTCTATCAGGAGAAATACGCCATCGCGGATGAGGTCTTTGCAGGTGTGCAGGGTTACATGCCGCCTGAGGCCGGGTTCTTCCTGTGGCTGCCGGTCGAAAACGGCGAAGAAACCGCATTGAAGCTTTGGCAGGAAACCGGCGTTCGGGTTCTGCCGGGCGCATATCTTTCCCAAGGTGATCCGGGGCAAAACCCGGGCGAGCAATTTATCAGGGTCGCTATGGTGGCCCCAAAAACAGAGATGAAGCGCGGGTTAATTACACTCCGCGACTGCGTCTATTCGTGAGGTACGAGGGCAAAATGGCATCATTGAACGCGCGCAACCGTGACCCGCTGCTGGACAGCACCACGCAAGCCGCCATCGAACGGCGCAGTAAGGAACTGATCGGGATCGCTCTGATCTTGTTGGGGCTCGCAGCCGCCGCGATGGTATGGTCCTATACGCCTGACGATCCGAACTGGATGGTATCGACCGACGCACCTGTGCAGAATTGGATGGGGCGCATCGGGGCCTCGATCGCCGCACCGTTGTTCATGATCGTGGGGTGGGGCAGCCTAGGTGTCGCGCTGGTATTGGTCACATGGGGCGTGCGCTTTGCTGGCCATTTTGGCGAAGATCGCGCCATTGCCCGTTTGATTTTTGCTCCGATCTGGATTGCAGTTCTGGCCGTATACGCAGCGACGCTGGTGCCGGGGGCTGAGTGGCGCGCTACGCATAGCTATGGGTTGGGCGGTCTGTTTGGTGACACGGTGATGGGCGCTTTGTTGACGCTGTTGCCGATCTCTTCCCATTTTCTTGTCAAGCTGATGTCGCTCGCGATGGCGGTTGGGATGCTGGCGCTGGGCGTTTTCGTGTTGGGTTTTACCAAAGTCGATGTGCGCAATGGTTTCCGGGCCTTCTTGTTGGGGCTGGTCATGGCTTATGACTTGCTGATGAATGCGCTGGGCCGAGGGGCGACCGCGACCGCGCAGGCCGCGCGCGATCGAAAGGCGCAGTGGGCCGAGCGTAAAGCAGAACGCTCAGTAGCGGTGCAGGCGGATTTTGATGATGATCTGGCCTATGCAGATCCTGTTTTTGAAGACCCTGAGCCTGAAATTCAGGAGCCCGCAGCTAAGACAGGTCTTCTGGCGCGGATGCCATCGCTGATCCGCCGCCCCGAACCGATGCCCGAGCCCGAGTTGATCGAAAACGTCGCTGTCGAAGGCTATTACGATATGCCCGGCGAGGATCGTATTCGGTCCAAGATTTCGGCTGCGGTACGCAATCGTAAGGTCGCGGCAGGGGAGCTGACGCCTGAACCTGATCCGAGCCTGCCATTGACCAAAGGGCGGGGTAGGGGCCCGGATCCGCTGATATTGAACTCTGGCGTAGCAGATGACTTGCCACCTGAGCCTCCGATGACATCTGCCGGTTTGCCGCCCGAACCGCCGATGACTGCTGGTTCTGAGTCGTCTTATTTGGCCCAGGATAATTTTGTGGCCGAACCGGACTATGAAGACGAGGCAGTGTTTGAGGATGCTCTTGAACATGCGCCGCAACCACGACAGGCGGTTAAGATACCGGTGGCAGAACCGCGTAAGCCCGTAGTGGCTCAGCCGGTTCGCCGCACTCCCCCGCCTTCGCGCCGGGCGCAGGCCGAGGCGCAGCCGACACTTTCATTTGAGGAGCGGCATTCCGATTTCGAACTGCCACCGCTGGGCTTGTTGTCTAACCCGGCCAGCATTCAGCGTCATCACCTGAGTGATGAGGCGCTGGAGGAAAATGCGCGGATGCTGGAAAACGTGCTGGATGACTATGGCGTCAAGGGTGAGATTGTAAGCGTCCGCCCCGGCCCCGTGGTCACCATGTACGAACTTGAACCGGCTCCGGGCTTGAAAGCCAGCCGTGTGATTGGTTTGGCGGACGATATTGCGCGCTCGATGTCGGCCCTGTCGGCGCGGGTGTCGACTCTGCCGGGGCGTTCGGTGATCGGTATCGAACTACCCAATGAAAACCGTGAAATGGTGGTGCTGCGCGAAATCCTCGCCAGCCGGGATTTTGGTGATGGCAATCACGCCCTGCCACTGGCGTTAGGCAAGGATATCGGCGGTGAGTCCGTGGTGGCAAACCTCGCGAAGATGCCTCACCTGCTGATCGCGGGTACGACTGGCTCAGGTAAGTCAGTGGCGATCAACACGATGATCCTGTCTTTGCTGTATAAGCTGACGCCAGATGAATGCCGCCTGATCATGATTGACCCGAAGATGTTGGAACTGTCCGTTTATGACGGTATCCCGCATCTGCTCTCACCCGTTGTGACTGACCCGAAAAAGGCGGTCGTGGCCCTAAAATGGGTCGTGGGCGAGATGGAGGATCGCTATCGCAAGATGTCCAAGATGGGCGTGCGCAACATCGCGGGCTACAATGGCCGCGTGAAGGACGCACTGGCCAAGGGAGAGATGTTCAGCCGCACGGTCCAGACCGGATTCGACGATGAATCTGGTGAGCCGATGTTCGAGACCGAGGAATTCGCGCCTGAGGCAATGCCTTATATCGTCGTCATCGTCGATGAGATGGCCGACCTGATGATGGTCGCAGGTAAAGAGATTGAGGCCTGCATCCAGCGTCTGGCACAGATGGCGCGTGCCTCAGGTATTCACTTGATCATGGCCACGCAACGCCCCTCGGTCGATGTGATCACCGGCACGATCAAAGCGAACTTCCCGACACGGATTTCATTCCAGGTAACTTCGAAAGTCGACAGTCGCACCATTCTGGGCGAGATGGGCGCCGAACAGCTGCTGGGGCAGGGCGACATGCTGTATATGGCGGGCGGCGCCAAGATTACCCGTTGCCACGGCCCGTTTGTCTCAGATGAAGAGGTCGAGGAAATCGTCAATCACCTGAAACAGTTCGGCCCGCCGGATTACATGAGCGGCGTAGTCGATGGCCCGGCCGAGGAAAAGGCTGACAATATCGACGCCGTTCTGGGCTTGAATACCGGTGGTAACACCAACGGAGAAGACGCCCTTTATGATCAGGCGGTGGCGATTGTGATCAAGGATCGCAAATGTTCAACCTCGTACATTCAGCGGAAACTCGCCATTGGCTATAACAAAGCGGCGCGGCTTGTTGAGCAGATGGAAGACGAAGGCGTTGTTTCCGGGGCAAATCACGTAGGCAAACGTGAAATCCTCGTCCCCGAGCAATAGGATATTTAATAACAAGGGCAGAACGCTTATCTGGGGCGTATGAAACAGATTGCTTTTGCCCTTGCTCTGACACTGGCCGCACCTGCCGCATGGGCGGCGGACAAGCTGCCGCTGTCGCAGATCTCTAACTATCTGAATCAGTTGAAAACGGTTCAGACCACCTTCACGCAAGTAAATGATGATGGCTCGTTGAGCACCGGAAAGCTGTGGTTGCAGCGCCCGGGTAAGATGCGGTTTGAATATGATCCGCCAAATGACGCGGTGGTTTTAGCACGGGCCGGAACGGTGCAGATATTCGACCCCAAATCGAACCAACCGCCCGAGCAGTACCCTTTGAAACGTACTCCGCTGTCTCTGGTCTTGGCGCGCAATGTCAATCTTGCACAAGCCAACATGGTTGTGGGTCACGACTTTGACGGAACAGCTACGATTGTCACGGCTCAGGACCCCAAGAACCCTGAAAGCGGCCGGATCGAACTGATGTTTACTTCCGATCCGGTTGAGCTGCGCAAATGGGTGATACACGACAACGCAGGCAGTCGGACGACCGTTCTGCTTGGGCCTCTGACCGAGGGGGGGACCCTCGATTCAAATGTATTTTCTAACAAAGCCAGAATCGGGTCAAGCAATCGCTGACCCGACAGGTTCAATATCGGCAATTCGCCAACTGGGCCTGATACAGCTCTGCGCGGGCGTCCACATCACTCGCCACATTCAGCAGCCATGACTTGCTGTTGTAGCTGCCGCGCGCGTAACCCGTATGACCTTCGTGATAGGCCAGATACTGGTTGCGCGTGTCGCTGGGGTGGATGCCGTTCCGCTCATAGCTTTTGTTCATGTACCAGCCGATGAAATCTGACGCATCGCGAATACGATCCCGCTTGGCGCGGCGTTTTCCCGTTTCGCGCTGATACTGCTCCCAGGTGCCATCAAGCGCCTGGCCATAACCGTAGGCGCTGCTTTGACGACCCATAGGAATAACACCCAGCACATATTTGTGCGGGGTGCGTGCGTCGTGCCTATACCGGCTTTCCTGGTAAATCGTTGCCATCTGAACGTGGACCGGAACGCCCCATTTGCGCTCGGTGCTTTTGAAGGCCTTGATATAGTCGGGCTTTTCGCGCGCAATGCTGCACGCGTCATTCAGTCTGCTTGGCGGCTGCTTCGACCCGCCACCACAGGATGCCAAAAGCAGCACCCCGAAGAGTACGAAAAGAAATCTGCTCATGTGCCTCGTGCCTTTTTTTCTTTATTCTAGCGCAGATTGAGCATTTTGGAAATCACAATCGTTACAGAATAATAGCGAGAATTAGAGGTAGTGCTGCAACAGACAACATCGTCGAGACCATAACCATGCCGGCAACGGCGTCGGAATCAGCCTTGAACCTTTCCGCCAGCAGGTATGATGTCACGGCGACTGGCGTGCACATCTGCAAGACCAACACTCCAAAAGCCACAGGCCCCAACCCAAAACCGGCGGCAAAAGCCCAGCCGAGCCCGAAGCACACAGAAAGCTTGAGCAGAGAAAGCCAAATCGCCTGTTGCAGTTTTTGGGTTGTCAGTCGGGCAATCGCTACGCCAAGTGTAATCAGCATCATCGGAATTGCCATCTGGCCCAGCAATTCCAGCGTGTTGGTCAGAAACAGAGGTGTTTGCCACCCGCGCCAAAGAAATAAGGCCCCCAGCAACGTGGCCCAAACCATGGGTTCGCGCAGAACCTTGCCAAATGCTCCGCGCCCGGCGACCAGATAGATTCCGTAGGTGAATGAGAACAGAGCGGTCACTGCCAAAAAGATCACCGCATAACCCAATCCTGCCTGACCAAATGCAAATATGCAAAGCGGTAGCCCAAGATTGCCGGTATTTCCAAAGATAAGCGGTGCCAGATAAGTGCGTTGCTCCATTCCGGTCATTCGCACAAAGGCCCAAAACACTGCTGCCAGCGCGATATGGGCCGCAATTGCCGCTATAGTGAACCGGGTCAGATCCCCACCCGGAATATTGGTCTGCATCAGGGCGACAAAAATCAGACTGGGCACCGCAAGTGTGACCGCAAGACGCGTTACAAACTGTAGCCGATACTCAAATCCAAGCCTAACCCATGCGAACCCGATCCCAGCCAAAAGGAACACAGGGGCCACGATTTCGAACACTGTCAGTAGTAGGTGCACAGACTGTTTCCCCGAATTTCCACTCAATGATTGGCTTTTCCACCCGAAAAGAGGTAGTAACCTCTTTGGGGGCCGAAACAATGTTAAAGACACAAGCTAAGTACCGCCTGGGACAGGTGGTTCGACATAAAAGACACCCTTTTCGAGGGGTAATTTTTGATGTCGATCCGGAATTTTCGAATTCAGAAGAATGGTATCAAGCCATCCCCGAAGATAGCCGCCCTCTGAAAGATCAGCCGTTCTATCACCTGCTAGCTGAAAACGACCAATCCTTCTATGTGGCTTATGTTTCAGAACAAAATCTGATCGAAGACCAATCGGGTGAGCCCGTTGATCACCCCGACATCCCCAATATGTTCGGCCCGTTTCAGGACGGATCATACCCGTTACATTTTCAGTTGAACTGAATTCAGTAGCTGTATTGTAAGTGCTTAGTATCCAAGAGCGCAGCCGTCTTTACGTGGGTCACTTGCACCTATCAAGATGCCTGTGTCACAGATTCGAATGGCTTGCGCGCCCCCAAGGGGTGTTTCCAGAATTTCAATGATGTGCCCCATATCGGATAATTGTTGTTTGATTGGGTCAGAATAGCCGCGCTCCATTTTTAACACACCTCCATCCGCAAACGCGCGGGGGGTGTCTATGGCCTGCTGCATCTCCATCTTGAAATCCGTCAGGTTTGATACAAGCCGGGCATGGCCGGTCGGTTGATAGGCACCACCCATGACGCCAAAGGGCATCGTTATCCGGCCATTTTCACGCAAAAGGCCGGGAATGATGGTGTGCATAGGACGCTTCCCACCTGCCAACTCATTCGGATGTCCAGGTTCAAGATTAAACCCGGCCCCCCTGTTCTGCAGCAATATTCCGAACTTCTCGGAAGCAATGCCCGACCCGAACCCATGGTAGATCGAATAGATCAGCGAAACCGCCATGCGATCCCGATCTACAACCGTGATATAGACGGTGTCCTTGTGTACGGATTCAGTTAGAGGGGCGGCTGCGGGCATAGCGCGTTTCGGGTCTATGAGGGCAGCCAGGCTTGCAGCGGTTTCTGGGGCAAGGAAATGCGCCATCCGGCTGCTATGATCGGGGTCGGCAATGAACCGGTTGCGGGCGTCATAGGCCAGTTTGGTGGCCTCGGCCTCGATATGCACCCGCTCGGCCCCCAATGGGTCGAGTGCTGCCAAATCAAAATGTTTCAGGATGTTTAGCAAAAGGATTGCGGTGGCGCCCTGACCGTTTGGAGGATGTTCGTACAGATCGACACCTGCGTAATCTCCACGAACAGGCGACGCTTCGTCACTCTGAACCGCCGCGAAATCTTGTACTGTGTGTGTGCCTCCAAGTTCGGACAAGACCGCCAGCATGTCTTCGGCAATCTCACCTTTATAAAACGCGTCATGCCCGTGTCGTGCCACACGGCGCAGTACCTCTGCCTGGCCCGGTGTCCGAAAAATCTGACCGGTTTGCAGGGGTTTGCCATCCTTCAGATAGTGATCCCGTGCGGCACCTTGCAGGGTCGCGGCGCTGTTTTGCCAATCAAAGGCTACGCGCGGCGCAACTGGTACGCCAATTTCAGCATAGTGGATGGCCGGTCGCAGAATCGCTTCCAGCCCCAATCGCCCCTCCGATTGTGCCAATCGGCAAAAGGCCTCAACGGCGCCAGGAATAGTCACCGCATCGGCGCTGGTCAGAGGCACGGAGCTTAGTCCGCGATCTCGCAATGCCCCTGCATCAGCATCCGCCGCGGCACGACCTGAGCCGTTTAGTGCGCGCACGGTGTTCTCACCTGCGCGGTTATACAGAACAAAGCAATCGCCACCCAAGCCGGTCATCTGTGGCTCGCAAATGCCCAAAAGCACAGCACCCGCAATGGCGGCATCCATCGCATTGCCACCTTGTTCAAGAATGTCCAAAGCTGTTTTGGCAGCCAGTGGATGTGATGTGGCACACATTCCTTCGGTTGCCAGAACTTCAGACCGTCCGGGCTTGTGCAGATCGCGCATAGCGTACCTCTTCCTTAATCAGGCCGAGATTAGGGCTTGGGATAAAATTGTCCAACAATTTCAGGAAGGAGGTTCCTCGGCGCCGTTCACTGGGTGGGGGCTGTGACGCTAGGCGCCGAGGGAAGCTATCTGAGCTACCCCTTGTTTATGATCTTTGTTTGCGGCGCGACAATGGTTCGATCTGGGCGTTATTGTGGCCATTTGGTGCCGATCAGCGTGGCGTGTCAAAGTTGAAGCGAAGGTAGAGCAGATTAACTCCGTCTTTGCGCTCATACTGAATGTCGCTGCTAAGTCGGTGAATCAGGTACCAGCCAAAGCCGCCTTCAGGAAGGTTCTCCAAATCTGTGTCGACGGGTGCCGGTTGGCTGCTTGGCACACGCAAACCGGGCATTGGATCGCCGGAGTCAAAAATTTGGACTATCAGTTCTTTTGCGCACAAAGAGCAATCAATTCTAATGTCAGTCGGGGAGATCTCGGCATAGGCGTGTTCAACCACATTGTTTATGGCTTCGGTGAGCGCAATTCTAACATCGTCAGCTTTACTTTCTGGCAAGCCGTGTTTTGCCAGTCGAGCACTTAAAATAGCTATCCCTTCGGAGGCCTGACCCTGAGTCGCAGGAAAGCTCAAATTGAGACAATCTTGTTTGCAATTGGCGCCCACGGCGATTTACTCCTGCCGGTCGTCAATCCGCCTCTGCGCATATCGCTTCATCCAGCGAAGCGAACAACCTGAAAACGGTGTCCATACGCGTAAGACGAAACACTTTTTGAACAATCGGGCGCGGTTCTGCCAAGTCCAGGCGTCGCCCGTCGCCCAGTTGTTTCATTGAGGCGACAATGGCCCCCAGGCCACTGGAGTCTATGAATTCTACCGATGACAAATCCAGGACAATTCGTTTCGCACCGGTTTGTGTTTCTGCCCGCATGTCTTCTTTGAATTGAATCGCCATTGCGGCATCTATGCGGTCGCAGTGAACGGATATTACTTGTGTCTCGCCGGTCGTGTCGCTGCTGAGCCCCATGGTTAACCGCCCTTCGTATTGCAATTTGATCGTAGAAATACGCTAGACGGTAATTCTTACCATTCGGTATCCATGCTCGGGAAAGCACGAAGGAGATTCCGGATGAACGAAGTTGTGATCGCGGGGGCCGCACGCACGCCAATGGGTGGATTTCAGGGAATGTTTGACGGCGTCACTGCTGCGGATTTGGGTGGTGCTGCAATCCGTTCCGCGTTGAAAGGTGCAGGGGCTGAGACCGTTGACGAAGTGCTTATGGGCTGCGTCCTTCCAGCGGGTCAGGGCCAAGCCCCTGCGCGCCAAGCGGGATTTGCGGCAGGGTTGGGTGAAGAGGTGCCCGCCACAACGCTTAACAAAATGTGTGGCTCCGGCATGAAGGCCGCAATGATTGCGTTTGACCAGATCGCTTTGGGCCATACTCAGACAATGGTCGCTGGCGGGATGGAGAGCATGACTAATGCACCCTACCTTCTGCCCAAGATGCGCGGCGGGGCACGGATCGGGCACGGGCAGGTGGTTGATCACATGTTTCTGGACGGGCTTGAGGACGCCTATGACAAAGGCCGCCTCATGGGCACTTTCGCCGAAGACTGCGCCGAATCCTACCAGTTCACGCGCGAGGCGCAGGACGAATATGCTCTGCGATCGCTTTCGAACGCTCTGTCAGCGCAGGAAAATAATGTCTTTGATCAAGAGATTACCTCTGTCTCGATTCAAACCCGCAAGGGAGAGGTCGTGCTGGATGCAGATGAGCAACCACAGTCGGCGCGGCCCGAGAAGATACCCACGCTGAAACCAGCCTTTCGCAAGGATGGAACGGTAACGGCGGCCAATTCTTCTTCGATCTCGGATGGTGCAGCCGCCCTTGTGCTTGCTTCGGCTGAGGCGGCTGAAAAGCAGAACCTGACCGTGCGTGCGCGAATCCTTGGTCACGCCAGCCATGCTCAAACGCCGGGGTTGTTCACAACTGCTCCGGTCCCGGCCGCGCAGAAATTGTTGGATCGTATCGGTTGGAAGAAAGAGGATGTCGATCTGTGGGAAGTCAACGAAGCCTTCGCTGTAGTGCCCATGGCCTTCATGCACGAAATGGGCTTGTCCCGTGAGATCGTGAACGTGAATGGCGGCGCATGTGCGCTTGGTCATCCGATTGGCGCCTCCGGGGCCCGGATCATGGTTACGCTGCTCAACGCGTTGGAAAAACGGGACCTCAAGCGCGGTGTCGCGGCAATCTGCATCGGTGGCGGAGAAGGGACGGCCATAGCAATAGAACGCGTTTGACGCTTTGACTTTTTGCAAATACTCCGGGGAATTGGCGGCAGCGCCCGCAGTTCCCCGGATGCAAGGTCCATCAACATGACAGCCGATTACGACACACTCGCCAAAACCATTGCCGCCTTGACCGAAGGTGAAACCGACGAGGTTGCGCTGATGGCCACGGTGGCATGCGAAGTGCATCACTCTGACGACCGTTTCGACTGGACAGGGTTTTATCGCGTGACCGAGCCCGAGGTATTGAAAATCGGACCCTATCAAGGTGGGCACGGCTGCCTTGTGATCCCTTTCGAACGGGGCGTTTGTGGCGCGGCTGCCCGGACAGGGCAGACTCAATTGGTCCCGGATGTCGACGCCTTCCCGGGCCATATTGCCTGTGCATCTTCCACACGATCCGAGTTGGTGCTGCCCGTGCGGGATGCTAACGGAGACGTTATCGCAGTGTTTGATATCGACAGCGATCAACCTGATGCGTTTACCGAGGATGACGCGGTTGCGCTTGGCTCCGTTCTTGCGGATGTTTTTGCGCGCTAGGAATCTGCATCTATTGCAATAGCGCCCCGAGGTCGTGAGAGACGATCAGATAGCAAAGCCCGGCGTGACACGCGGTAATGGCATAAAGCCACGTAGAAAATCCGCGCTTGCGTGTCTTGTGTTCAAATATCCAGCGCCCAAGAAGCGCAGCCAGACTGCCGCCCAGAGCTGCCAACCACAACAAGCGCCGCTCAGGAATGCGCCGCTTTCTGCGGCGTGCACGCAACTTGTCCCAACCAAAGATCAATATGGTTAGGGCGTTAATGGCCCAAAGATAGATTACGGCAATCCACATGGACCGTGCATAGCCAACTATTTTTGCGGACCCAAGTGAAAAAATGCTTGGAAATTTCACCGATTCGAGGCACCGTGAAAAAGTAAGAAAAAATTTCACGCCAACTCGGAGCGCAAATTGAACTCTCAGGCCCCCCACAGCGCAACACTCGGTGCCGACCTGCGCGCGCTGCGTAAGGCGCGCGGGTTGACGCTGACAGAAATCGCTAATCGATTGGATCGGTCCGTAGGCTGGCTCAGCCAAGTCGAAAGAGACATGTCCGAGCCTTCAATCTCGGATCTACGACAGATTGCCGAGTGTTTAGGCGTGCCGATGTCGATGCTGTTTGCTCATTCTGCAGCCCCAGCGGATGAGCAAGGATATGTCGTGCGGGCCGGATCACGTCGTCCGATGGGCTCGGGTGAAGAAGGTCTGATTGAAGAATTGCTTTCGCCTGACCTGACCGACGATTTCGAGATGGTGCATTCAACATTCGAGCCGCATTCGCAGATGCAGACGCCAGCAAACCGGCCGACACAGGAAGTCGGCTATATGGTGTCAGGCCGTCTGGAACTGACGATTGGTACGCGCAGTTTTCAGGTTGGTCCTGGTGACAGCTTCCGGATCAAGTACGAACCCTACACATGGTCCAACCCCTTTGACGAACCCGCGGTGGCCATCTGGGTCATAGCGCCTCCGGTGTACTGATGAGTTTTGAAGCCTGGACCATATTCGCTCTGTTCTGGGTGGTGTTTGTGACCACTCCGGGGCCGAATGCGGTCAACTGCATCTCAAATGGTATGAGCCTGCCATTAACCAAAGCTATGCTGGGCGTGCTCGCCATTCTGACACAGGCAAGCGCGTTCCTGATCCTCTCGGCAGTGGGGATTACTGCGTTGATTGCCGCATCGCCAATGGGGTTCTTTATCGCCAAGTTGATCGGGGCCGGGTTTCTGATCTGGATGGGCGTTCGCGGTTGGATGAACGCTGCGAAGCCTGCTCCAGCTTCTGAGCGTCCGGCGCGGCATGTTTACTTTCACGCGTTGGCCGTCGCCACGATCAACCCCAAAAGCATCGCCGGATACCTTGCGGCGTTTTCGCAGTTTGTGCAGCCGGATGTACCCATCTGGCAGCAGATGGCTGTGATCATGCCGACGGCACTGGTCATCACGACACTCAGCTATACCGGGTTCACCTTGCTGGGGGCACTGATGGGCAAGGCCGCACTGGGGGCGGTGTTCAATATCTGGGTACGCCGCGTGATGGCGACCTGTTTCATCATCTATGGCGTTTTGCTGGGGGCCAGCTCTACGCCGACAGCGAGGGGATAAAGACATGCATACCGGTTCCTGCCTTTGCGGCGCGGTCGCTTTTGTTGTTGACGGAGACCTCACGCCACCAAATGCCTGCCATTGCGGGCAGTGCCGCAAACAGTCGGGGCATTTGTGGGCCTCGACCGTCACGCATCAGGACAATCTCAACTTTACCGCCAGCGAAACGCTGGGCTGGTATCGCGCCTCTGACATTGCCAAGCGCGGTTTCTGCCGCGCTTGTGGCTCGTTCCTCTTCTGGCAGCACAATGACGAGGACACGATCGCAATTTCCGTGGGCTCATTGGATGAGTCGACCGGGTTGAAACTCGCCCAGCACATCTTTGTCGCGGACAAGGGCGATTACTATGACATCAAAGACGACCTGCCCCAGCGGGCACACTAATAGGGAACCAAACACATGAGTGATTTTCCAACCAAGGCCCGTGTGGTCATCATCGGCGGTGGCGTTGTCGGCTGCTCATCGCTTTATCATCTGGCCAAGAAGGGCTGGACGGATTGTGTTCTGTTGGAAAAGAACGAGCTGACGGCAGGCTCGACATGGCACGCAGCGGGTAACGTGCCGACCTTTTCGACCTCGTGGGCGATCATGAACATGCAGCGCTACTCGACCGAGCTGTATTCGCGCCTCGCGGACGAGGTCGACTATCCGATGAACTATCACGTTTCTGGGTCGATCCGACTGGCGCACAGCAAGGAACGTATGCAGGAATTCGAGCGCGCCATGTCCATGGGCCGCTATCAGGGTATCCCGATGGAGATGTGGACGCCGGAGGAGGCCAAGGAACGCTATCCCTTCCTTGAGACTCATGATCTTGAAGGCGTGCTCTATGACCCGACCGATGGCGACATCGATCCGGCGCAGCTGACCCAGGCTCTGGCCAAAGGCGCGCGCGATATGGGGCAGAAGATCATCCGCTTCTGCCCGGCAACAGGTGTGACCCAGCATGATGACGGCACTTGGACCGTGCATACCGATAAGGGTGACATCGCCTGTGACTATGTGGTGAACGCCGCTGGTTACTATGCCCAGCGCGTAGGGGAATGGTTCAAACCTTTTGGCGGCCGCACCGTGCCCGCGATGGTGATGAGCCACCAGTACCTGTTGACCGACGAAATCCCCGAGATTGAAGCGTGGTCAAAAGAAAGCGGCGGCAAGCTGCCGCTGCTGCGCGATGTGGATATCTCATACTATCTGCGGCAGGAGAAGAACGGCTTCAACCTTGGTCCCTACGAACCCAACTGTAAGGGCCACTGGATGACCGAGGATGACCCGATGCCCGAGGATTTCAGCTTCCAACTGTGGAACGACGATCTGGACCGCATCGAAGATATCGTCACAGATGCGATGGAGCGGGTGCCGCTGATGGCAACCTCGGGCGTTGGTCGTGTCATCAATGGCCCGATCCCCTACGCGCCGGACGGCTTGCCTCTGATTGGCCCGATGCCGGGTGTGTCAAACGCGTTCGAGGCTCATACATTCACCTTTGGCATCGCCCAAGGTGGCGGCGCTGGCAAGGTGCTGGCCGAATGGATCGTCGATGGTCACACCGAATGGGACATGTGGGCCGTCGATCCACGTCGTTACACCGACTACACCGATCAGGATTACTGCAACCAGAAAGGCATGGAAGTCTATGGCAACGAATACGCCATGCACTTCCCTCATCACGAATGGCCCGCTGCGCGCGACAAGAAGGTTTCACCCGTGCACGCCAAGGTCAAGGAACTGGGCGGCGTCATGGGGGCCTATAACGGCTGGGAACGCGCCAACTGGTTCGCGCAACCCGGCGACGACACCTCTCTGGAGGCTACACATACTTGGGGACGTTCAGGCCCATGGGAACAGCGGGTCAAAGAAGAATGCGAAGCCGTGCGCGATCACTGCGGCGTGCTGGATCTGCCCGGGTTCTCACGGTTCTGGATACAAGGGGATGGTGCGGATGACTGGCTGCGAGGCTTCTGCACCGGAGGTATACCCAAAGCCGGGCGCATGAACCTGATCTATGTCTCGGATGAAAGAGGGCGCATTCTGACCGAATTGTCCTGTATCCGTCTGGCTGAGAACAACTTCGTCTTGATCACCGCCGCGACGGCGCAGTGGCATGATGGGGATTTGATCCGGAATTCGGTGCCCGAAGGTGTGACTGTTCGCGAAACCACTACCGAGCGCGATACGCTGATCGTGACGGGGCCGATGTCGCGGAATGTGTTGTCCGGCATCACGGATGCGGATCTGCAGCAAGGTTGGCTGACCCATCAGTTTGCCAAAGTTGCCGGGCAGGAGGCCTTTCTGATCCGAGTATCTTTCGCGGGCGAGTTGGGCTGGGAAATCCACGCTGAAAACGATGCGATGCCAGCCATCTACGAAGCCGTGCTGGCTGCCGGGGCCAAACCCTTTGGCATGTATGCGCTGAACTCTTTGCGGATCGAGAAAGGTTATCGCGCTTGGAAGGGCGATCTGAGCACGGATTACTCTTTGCTTGAAGGTGGTTTGGGTCGTTTTGTCAAACTCGACAAGCCGCAGGATTTTGTTGGCAAAGCGGCCATTCAGAACGAAAAGCAGCAAGGCGTTAAGAAATCCTTTGTCACTCTGATCGTGGACGCTGGCGAGGTCGATGCGCCTTACATGTCTTGCATCTGGAGCGGCGATGAGATCGTGGGTGAAACGACCTCAGGTGCGTGGGGGTATCGCATCGGTGCTTCCGTCGCGCTTGGCATGGTGCGTGCAGATCAGGCCGTGCCAGGAACTGAGCTGGAGGTTGAAATCTACGGTCAAAAATGCCGTGCTGTTGTGCAGGAAGACCAACCGCTTTGGGATCCTTCGAATGAACGGTTGAGGGCCTGACGACATATATAGAAAGGAACACAAATGACCCGGCAGATGCATGGCGTATATCTGAATGGCCACGGTGGACCCGAGGTGTTGGAATGGCGGGACGACATCCCGGTTCCAAACCCTGATCCGGGGCAGGTCCTGGTCCGCGTTGCCGCTGCCGGGGTGAACAACACTGACATTAATACGCGGATCGGCTGGTATTCCTCGGACGTCACGGGTGCAACGGATGCGGTAGATCAGCAGGTCGAAGCAGGTGGTTGGGGAGGTGCGCTGCACTTTCCCCGGATCCAGGGTGGCGATCTTTGTGGAATTGTCGAAGCGGTTGGTTCGGGTGCGGCGTTCAAGCCTGGTCAGCGGGTCACTTGCCCGATCAATTTGCCGCGCCCGGTTCCTGGCCGACCACAGGGTTTTATCGTGCTCGGTTCAGAAATTGACGGGGCCTTTGCCCAATATTGTCTGATGGAAAGTGATGACCTGTACGACGTGACTGACTCGCCTTTGTCTGACGTTGAAATTGCCGCGGTTCCCTGCGCTTTTGGTACGGCCGAAGGCCTGCTGACTCGTGCCGGTGTCATCGCAGGTCAAAAAGTGCTGATCACAGGGGCGTCGGGCGGTGTGGGCCTTGCCGCCGTCCAGCTTGCAGCGCTGCGCGGGGCGACGGTCTGGGGCGTTAGCAACGCCGCCAAGTCTGAGGTGGTCAAGTCACAGGGCGCAATCGGGACTTTTGAGCGCGACGCGGCTTTGCCGGAAGACATGTTCGATGTCGTTATAGATGTGGTCGGAGGTCCGGCTTGGCCAGATCTGATACTTGCGTTGAAACCCGGCGGCCACTATGCCGTAGCTGGCGCGATCGCAGGTCCCATTGTCAGCGCGGATTTGCGGGATATCTATCTGCGCGACATCACGATCCATGGGTGCACCTATCAGCCACCGGACGTTTTTGACCGCCTTGTTGCATTGATGAATGCAGGTCAGATCAAGCCCTTGGTCTCAAAGACCTATTCGTTGCGCGACATTGTTCAGGCGCAAGAGGATTTCCTGTCCAAGACTTTGCCCGGAAAGCTGGTTCTGGTGCCGTGAAAGAGGGAATAAATGGCTGATATTACGCTTTTGGATGGTTCGATCGGGCAGGAGTTGGTGAAGTTGAGCGGTGACAAGCCGACGCCACTTTGGTCAACACGCGTGATGATCGACAAACCCGAACTTGTGGCGGAGGTTCACGCCGCCTATTTCCGCAGCGGTGCAACGATCGCTACGACAAACACCTACGCAATACACCGCTCACGTTTGGTTCGTGAGGGGATCGAAGATCAGATGCCCAATCTCATTGACGCTGCCTTGTCACAGGCCGAACTGGCGCGCTGTGGCACCAGCGGGCGGATCGCAGGCGCGCTTGGCCCGTTATTGGCCAGCTATCGGCCCGATCTGAACCCCGACCCCGCAGATGCCGCCGCGAAATTCGCCGAGCTGGCTGCAATGATGTCGGACCGGGTCGATTTTTTTCTGATCGAAACAGTATGCTCGGTGCAGGAAGCCGAAGGTGCGCTGCGTGGAATCGAGAACTGTGGGAAACCCGTCTGGCTTGCCCTGTCGGTTATGGACGAGGACGGAACCCGCCTGCGTTCAGGTGAACCACTGGGGGACATTGCCCCTCTTGTTACGCGCTATGCACCCGAGGCGTTGCTGATCAACTGTTCACGCCCCGAAGCGATTCCGGCGGCTTTGGATGTCATCGCAATGTTCGATCGCCCGTACGGGGCCTATGCCAACGGATTTACAGGCATCACAGATGGCTTTCTGGAAGATGCCCCGACGGTTGATGCCTTGGAGAGCCGCCATGACCTGGGCCCTGATGCCTATGCACGGCACGCGATGGGTTGGGTGGCGCAGGGCGCTACGATCGTTGGTGGTTGCTGCGAAGTCGGGCCGGAACACATCAAAACCCTCGCCGAGAATTTACGTGCGGCCGGACACAAAATCGTCTGAGGGACCTAGATGCCTGTCCGGACCAAATCTGACCAACAGCAGGATCGCGTCCAGTACCATTTTGACATTCTGGTTGCGTCGGGTTTCGTATTGCTCGAACTGGCCTCGCTGGTTGAGGTTTTGCGCTTGGCGAACCGTGTGTGTGCCCACCCGCCGTTCACGTTCACTTATCAGTCGCGACAAGGAGGGCCGGTGGAAAGCAGCAGCGGAGCAACAGTATCGACCGACACTGTCCCGGCGCAACCGAATGCGAATTATCTGTTTGTAATCGGAAACTCAGACCCGGATCAGCCCGAACTTTCTCTTGGCCGTGTCGTGCGCGACTATACGTTTCGGGGCGCCCAGGTATTTTTGTTGGCTGAAGCTGCAAGCCGGTATATCGACGAAAATAGCGCCGATCATATGGCAACCCATTGGGAAAATGCCTCTTTCCTGCGCGAACGTGGTGCTCGGTTTGAGGCCAAGCTATCTATCGCCACCGAGCAAGGTTCGGTTGTCACCTGTGCCGGCATGGAGGCAACCACAGATATCGCGCTGGCCGTGATTGGGCGGCATATCTCGGGTGCGGCCAAGATGACGGTTGCCGACATTATGCTGCATGAAAACATCCGTGACTTTTCATCCATGCAACCTTTTTCCGGCGCCCGGATAACGGCCACTGGTGACGAGAAATTGGACCAGTGCATCAAGCTGATGCAGGCAAACATCGAGGAACCTCTGCCGATCAAACAGATCGTTGACATATTGCACGTATCGAACCGCTCTCTTGAGCGAAAATTCAAAGCAATTTTCGGAACCACGCCGAACGGTTTCTACCGGGAAATGCGACTGGCCAAAGCTAACAACCTGCTTCTGAATACGACGATGAGCGTGCGGGAAATCGGGCTGGTTTGCGGTTTTCCAAACGGATTTTCATCCGTCTACAAAAGTTTTTTTGGCATCACACCGTTTGTTCTGAGACGCCAGAAAAGACGCCCGGAATATCGGTGATTTTTGTATTTAAGCTGACGCTTTTGATGCTTTTATTGTCGATCCTTCGTGGCATTTTGCAGAAAACCTGAATCAGCGGAGACGTCAGGATGGTTGATCTTCCCACCAAGGCCCGAGTGGTCATCATCGGCGGCGGCGTCATTGGATGTTCGGTTGCGTATCATCTGACCAAGAAAGGTTGGGGCGATGTCGTTCTGTTGGAACGCAAGCAACTGACCAGCGGTACGACATGGCACGCGGCGGGACTGATCGCGCAGCTGCGCGCGACGGCGAACATGACCAAACTGGCCAAGTACAGCCAGGAACTATACGGCTCGCTTGAAGAAGAGACCGGTGTTGCCACTGGGTTCAAGCGCTGCGGATCGATCACGGTCGCTTTGACCGACGAGCGTAAGGAAGAGATCTATCGTCAGGCCGCTATGGCCCGCGCTTTCGGGGTTGAGGTCGAAGAGATCGGCAATGACCGTGTGCAAGAGCTGTATCCCCATCTTAACCTGGAAGGGGTTAAAGGGGCAGTTTACCTGCCATTGGACGGGCAAGGTGATCCGGCAAATATCGCTCTGGCTTTGGCCAAAGGCGCGCGTCAGCGCGGTGGTATCGTCAAGGAACGCGTGAAAGTCACCGACATCGTCAAGCAAGGCCGTCAGGTGACAGGCGTTGATTGGGTCGCAGATGATGGCAGCGCTTCGGGCCATATCGAGTGCGACATGGTGGTGAACTGCGCAGGGATGTGGGGCCACGAGGTTGGCAAGATGGCAGGTGTGAACGTACCGCTTCACGCTTGCGAGCATTTCTATATCGTCACCGAGGGGATCGACGGTCTGACCCAATTGCCCGTGCTGCGCGTGCCGGACGAATGCGCCTACTACAAAGAGGATGCAGGGAAAATCCTGCTGGGTGCGTTTGAGCCGAATGCCAAGCCCTGGGCAATGAACGGCATCCCTGACAGTTTCGAATTTGACCAATTGCCTGAAGATTTCGACCATTTTGAACCGATACTCGAAGCAGCCTGCAATCGGATGCCAATGCTGGCCGAGGCCGGGATTCACACGTTCTTCAATGGTCCTGAATCCTTTACACCGGACGACGCCTATCATCTGGGCCTCGCACCCGAGATGGACAATGTCTGGGTCGCGGCCGGGTTCAACTCAATCGGTATTCAGTCGGCGGGCGGGGCTGGCATGGCACTGGCCGAATGGATGGATTCGGGTGAAAAGCCATTTGATCTGGGCGATGTGGACATCAGCCGCATGCAGCCCTTTCAGGGTAATAAAAAATACCTCTTTGAGCGTTCGAAAGAAACGCTTGGCCTGCTTTACGCTGACCACTACCCCTACCGCCAAAAGGCTACCGCACGGGGCGTCCGTCGGACACCATTTCACCATCATCTGCTGGAACAGGGTGCGGTCATGGGCGAAATTGCCGGGTGGGAGCGCGCCAACTGGTTTGCCAATGACGGACAGGAACGTGAATACCAATATAGTTGGAAGCGTCAGAACTGGTTTGAAAACGCGGCCGCAGAACACCGCGCAGTGCGCGAAAATGTAGGCATGTACGACATGTCGTCCTTCGGCAAAATCCGTGTCGAAGGACTGGATGCCGAGAAATTCATGAACTATATTGGTGGCGGCGATTATTCGGTGCCCAATGGTAAGATCGTCTATACCCAGTTCCTAAACCGCGCTGGTGGTATCGAAGCCGACGTGACCGTCACGCGCCTGACCGAGACGGCTTATCTGGTCGTCACCCCAGCGGCGACCCGTCTGGCGGATCAGACCTGGATGATGCGTTATGCGGTCAATTTCAACGTCGTCGTCACGGATGTCACCTCAGGCGAAGGCGTTCTGGCTGTCATGGGGCCAAATGCCCGCGCACTTCTGGAAAAGGTTTCACCAGCGGATTTCTCGAACGCGACCAACCCCTTTGGCACCGCGCAAGAGATTGAGATCGGTATGGGCCTCGCCCGTGCCCACCGCGTGACATATGTGGGCGAGCTTGGGTGGGAGATCTATGTTTCATCCGACATGGCGGGTCACGTGTTCGAAACGCTGCATGAGGCCGGTCAGGATATGAACCTGAAGCTTTGTGGTATGCACATGATGGACAGCTGCCGTATCGAGAAGGGCTTCCGCCATTTTGGCCATGACATCACCTGTGAAGATCACGTGGTCGATGCAGGATTGGGCTTTGCCGTCAAAGTGGATAAGGGCGGTGATTTCATTGGGCGTGAGGCGGTTATAGCCCGCAAAGAAAGCGGGCCTCAAAACCGTTTGGTCCAGTTCAAGCTGACCGACCCCGAGCCGCTGTTGTTCCACAATGAGCCGATCATACGCGATGGAGAATATGTGGGGTATCTCAGTTCTGGCAACTATGGGCATACACTCGGCGGCGCGATTGGTCTGGGCTATGTACCCTGCCAAGGCGAGAAAGCGGCAGATGTTCTGGCTTCGAGCTATGAAATAGACGTTTGCGGCGTGAAAGTGAAAGCTGAGGCATCACTCAAACCGATGTACGACCCAAAGTCCGAACGCGTAAAAGTATAGCCAAACTGTCGGGGCGCTGTGGCGCCCCGAATTGTTTGTTTGGCCTGCCTGTTTCAGATGAAACATATCAGGATTCCTGATGACCGGCTTCACAGTTTTGATGGTTCCCAAGCCCGTCTGATTTGCCGTAGAGAAATACAGTATCAGTCGGAGACCCATCGTGGCAGAGACCCCTGTAACGCCAAACAACACGGATACACCCAAAGGGCTTTTGCTGGCCGTATTGGCCTATGTCCTTTGGGGCTTCCTGCCGCTGTACATGAAGGCGATGGAACATATCGGCCCGATAGAGGTCGTTGCACATCGCGTCATCTGGTCGGTTCCGGTGGCTGGGTTGCTGTTGGTTGCGCTTGGGCGTACCGGTGATCTTAAAGCTGCACTTCGCAATCCGAAGATGTTGGGCATGGCAGCGCTGACTGCGGCTTTGATTTCGGTGAACTGGGCGATTTATGTTTGGGCGATTTCATCTGGCCACGCGCTGGATGCGGCACTTGGCTACTATATGAATCCTTTGTTCAGTATTGCGCTCGGGGCGATCCTGCTACGCGAACCCTTAACCCGTACACAATTGGTCGCAGTCGGGCTGGCCGCATTGGGCGTGTTGGTTCTAGTGTTTCAAGCCGGAAGCCTGCCTTGGGCTGCTTTGGGATTGATGGTCAGTTGGGGATTCTATGCATTCTTCAAACGCTCTCTTCCGATTGGACCCAATCAGGGATTTTTGCTTGAAGTCCTGATCCTGCTTATCCCGGCTTTGGCCTATGTTACATGGTTGGGCGCAAGTGGAACGGGGCATTTTGGGGCGGCTGCGTCAGACACTTTGTTGCTGGCAGGTGCGGGTATCGTAACAGCCGTACCCTTGTTGATCTATGCAAACGGGGCAAAACTGGTACGCCTGTCGACCATGGGCATATTACAGTACATCGCGCCCACTATGATCTTTATCACTGCGATCACCCTGTTCGGAGAACATATTGACCAGGCAAGAATGATTGCCTTCCCTTTGATTTGGTCCGGGTTGGTCGTGTATTCGATTCCGATGATCCGGCAGATACGGTCTCAGGCCTGACGAATAAGTCGAGTGATTTCGGCAGCCCAGATCGCATAGGTTTTAGGGCTTGGATGGTACCCATCCGGGGCGGCGAGGGACGGATCGTCGGGCAGATTCAATGACAGATGGGAAACCTGCGGGAAACCAGCAGCGACCTTTTGCAATCCTCGGTCCAACCGCGCGGCCTGTTGCCCCAATACCCATGCCAAGGGCTGAGGCAAAGCTGGGAATCGCGCCATCTGGGGAACGGCCGTCACGATTACATTTCGGGCTCCGATTCGCCCGGTCAGCAAGGCCAGAAGGCGTGATTGCTGATCTTCAAAGCGTTGTGCGGTCACGGCACGGGTCACGTCATTCACGCCAAGGGCCGTCACCACCACATCAAATTGGTCTTTTAGTCTCTGCAATCGGTCGATTGTATCTTGCGTGGTATATCCGGTCGTAGCTTCCAACCGCCATTCTACGGTGTGGTGTGTTGCCAGTAGGCTGACCAATTGCCCCGACAGCGCTTGTTTTTGCGTGCCTGCGCCTACACCGGCGGCCGAGCTGTCCCCGGCAATCAACAAGCGCAATCGTGGACCGCGCCCTTCACGCCCTTCGCGAGGACCTTCTGGTTCAGGCAGCAAGCGAGCATTGCGTCGCACAGCGTGGCCCTGAACAGCCAGTACGGGAAATAACGGGACGCGGAGAATTTGGTCCGCAGCAACAGGGAAAGGCATCTTCAGTTCAGCGCATCCTTGAATTTCAGAAAACGCGCATCTTTCATGACCCGCGCCATCATGGCTTCACGCAGGGCGCCGACACTCTTGTAAGGGCGCATGACAACTTCGAAATCTTGAATGAGGCCATCTGCGTTCAAAGTGATCAAATCAACCCCGACTGCGTCCAGATCTCCGACCTTGCATTGAAACTCCAACGCCCAATCGTTGCCGTCACCCATGATCCGGCGATACCGAAAATCCGAGAATACCTGACTTACATGACCCAGAACCGCCGCAACCGGTTCGCGCCCTGTCCAGGTGCTATAATAGGTTGGGGGCAAAAACCGCACGTCCTCTGCCAGCAATTCGTGGATCAGGCTTTCATCGCCTTTGGCGACAACGTCCTGCATTCGTTTGATCGTCGGGTGCATGCCATGTTCCTTCTTGTTGACCCGAGAGTTGCTGAACCGTTTCGTTCAGGCAAGGACGACGTTGCGGGAGGTGACGTGCTGGGATAGGCAGGCGCGCATGAGCGAGACCTATGATCCCCCGCAAACACCTCTGGACGTGCTGTATGAAGACACACAGTTGATCGTGGTGAACAAGCCATCGGGTTTGCTGTCTGTGCCCGGACGGGGGGAGCATCTGGCCGATTGCCTGCTGACCCGTGTCAAGGCCGCGTTTCCTCAGGCTCTGCTGGTGCACCGTTTGGATCGGGACACATCGGGTGTCATGGTTTTTGCCCAGACACCGCATGCGCAGCGACATCTGGGGCTGCAGTTTGAAAACCGTCAGACCCGTAAGACCTATATCGCCCGTGTTTGGGGACAGGTCGAAGCGAAAACGGGGACTGTGGATTTGCCTTTGATCGTTGATTGGCCCAATCGCCCACGCCAGATGGTGTGTCACGATACGGGAAAGCCAGCGATCACCGAATGGCGTGTTGTAAAATACGAAGGTCAGTCGACCCGTATCCGTCTGTTTCCCAAAACCGGGCGATCGCATCAATTGCGTGTACATATGCAGGCGCTGGGCCATCCGATCCTAGGTGATCCATTTTACGCGGACGGCGCAGCGCGCGATTTTCCGAGGCTAATGCTGCATTCCGAAGAATTGCGACTCAAAAACCCAGAAGGCGGTGTATCAATGAAATTCCGCGCTCCAGCTGAGTTTTAAAGTTAGGCGGTGCTAGTCCACAGCATTTTCAGATTACCTAAAGAAAACCGCTTGGTACGCTTGATGGGTCGCGCGGCTTTGCATTCTCGGGCAGCAGCCAGTTCGCGCTCGATTTCGAAGCCGCGTAATACGTGATCCTGAGACCAGCGATCCAACTTCAGGGTCAACATGATGTGATTGTCGAGGTAAGGCATGGGCAATCTCCTGATTGGTGTTTGACCTATCTTCGCTCAACACTCCTGACACCACCTTGTCAGTGGGGTGTGCTAAGTTGTCAGCAGATCGCAAGGAGCTTCTGATGCGTCGTTCAACCCGTCTGTTCGAAATCATACAGATTTTGCGTGCTGCCGAGACACCTGTGACTGCCGATGCGCTGGCTGCAAAGCTCGAGGTGTCGGTGCGTACTGTCTACCGTGATATTGCGGCGTTACAGGCGCAGCGCACGCCCATCGAAGGTGAGGCGGGTGTCGGATATCTGATGCGGCGGGGATATGATTTGCCGCCACTGAATTTTGACGCCGAAGAGGTTGAGGCCCTTTGGGTCGGTCTTTCGATGTTGGCGCGTACGGGCGACAGCACCTTGCAGCAAGCCGCAGACAGGGTGTGTCGCAAGATCGAAGCGTTACGGGTTCCTGCGGATTGGCTGCAGGTTGCTCCATGGGGGGCTCCTATGGATGATCCTGAAAAGGGCTGTGTGCCAGTCGTAAACTATCGAGAAGCGATCAGGGCTGAACAAAAGATCCGCATCACCTATGTGAATTCGGAAGGTGAACGCAGCGAACGAACGGTGCGACCCGTTGCCCTGATCTACCACATAGAATGCACAATGTTGGCCGCCTGGTGTGAGCTGAGAAATGGGTTCCGCCACTTCCGCACCGATCGGATTTGGGCCTGCGAATTGACGGAAGATCACTTTTGTGGGCAGGGAGAGCCATTGCGCGCGATCTGGCAGGAGCAAAATCACTGGAGCGACCCTGTCGGAGCGGCCTAAATGGCGAGTATTCGCCGATCTCACCCAATTGTTGCTTGAGGCCCATTGTTCTCACCATGTTATACTGCGCGCAACGAGGCAAACCCGGTGAACGGGTACGTGAGCAGAAGGTGAATTTATGACGATTTCCAAATGTGTACTAACAGCCGGGCTGTGTTCGGCGTTTTTTTTGGCTGCGTGTACCGACCCCGCCACTCTATCCGTGCAAGAAGATCCCAATAAGAATGCGAAACAAGGCGCATTGCTTGGGGGTCTGATCGGTGCGGGTGTGGGCGCAATCGCTAATGATTCAGATCCGTTGCTGGGGGCGCTGGCCGGCGGTGCGATCGGTGCCGCAGGCGGTGGCGTGATCGGCAACCAGCTTGACCGACAGGCGGCTGAGTTACGGCAACAGCTGGCCAATGACGGCATCACTATCGTCAACGCGGGTGACCGCCTGATCGTTACGGTACCGAATGATATCACCTTCGATACAGATAGCTCCACCGTGCGTCCGGCCCTCCGCGCCGATCTGGTGAAGGTGGGGCAGAACCTGGTTAACTACCCGAACTCGAACGTGCAGATTATCGGTCATACCGACAGTGACGGAGAGGCGTCATACAACCTGGGTCTGTCCGAGCGTCGCGCGAATGCTGTCGCCGATATTCTGCAGGCCAACGGTGTCAGCTTTTCCCGCATCACGACCGTGGGGCAGGGTGAAAACAATCCGATTGCGTCGAACCTGACACCGGAAGGAAAAGCCCAGAACCGACGGGTTGAGATTGTGGTCGTTCCCAGCGGCAATACCTGACCGGATGTTTAGCGCACAGTGACTGCGCGTCACGTGGGCTTTGGTTCAGGATCATCCCGGTCTAACAAGAGGGAAACACCACAGCGGAGTTTCCCCATGTCCGAACCGATCCTTCTTGGCCTTTCCGGCTCACTGCGAAAAGATGCCACCAATCGCAAACTTCTTCGCGAGGCTGCGCGTTTATTTGATGCCGGTACGTTCATCGAGGCAGATTTGAATCTGCCTCTTTATGACGGCGATGTTGAGGTTGGTGAGGGTATCCCCGAAGCGGTACATGTGTTGGCTGATCTGATTGCGCAGGCTCATGCGGTGATCATTTCGACGCCGGAATACAACAAGGGGCCCTCGGGTGTTCTGAAAAACGCGCTGGATTGGGTTAGCCGGACCAGCGGCAGGCCTTGGATGGATAAGCCTGTGGCAGTGATGTCTGCTGCAGCCGGTCGTGCCGGCGGTGAGCGGGCTCAGATGATCCTGCGGTCTTTCATGGTTCCTTTTCAGCCTCGCATTCTGCAGGGGCCTGAATTGCATTTGGCCGACAGTTCCAACGAATTCGATAGTGAAGGACGATTGTCTAATGAGCGCTACGAAAACACACTGAACGCGCTGATGAAGAAGCTGCGGGCCGAAGCCGGGTTTTGAACTTCAGCCCAACCTTTTTTGCATGGTAATTGAGGTCGGCCGATCAAAGCCCGGATGGGCCGTCTCACCGGTCTTTGAGAATCCAAGCCGGGCAAAAGTCGCGTGGTTTTCGACAAGCTCAACCCTGGACTGTAGTTCCAGTATGTCAAACCCGTACCTGCGTGCTTGGACCTGAGCTTGTTCGATTAGTATACGGGCCAGACCGCGATCGCGCTGCCGAAGGTCTACAACCAGTTTGCTAAGATATAATCGACCCGGTTTGGGTGTCAGAAAAACAACAGCGTCGGGGCGGTCTCCGATCAACCAAATCTCGCCCTCATCGATCTGCCTGCGCAGACTGTCCAGAGTTAGGCGGTGCATTGAAGAAGGCGGATCAATACGACCTTCCATGTACGCAAAGCTTTCACGGATCAGGCGTAATATCTCAGGCAGCATATGGCTGTCGCGGTTCAGTCGTCTAGGTTTAGGGTATGCGGCGTTCACAGCGACGCCTCGGGGCGAAAACCATCTGGAATTGCATCGCGATTGTCGAGAATCAGATCGGCGATGACCTCAGCTACCTTCGGGGCCATGCCAAAGCCGATTTTGAAGCCACCATTGGCGATAAATTGTCCTTTGTGCAACGGATGTGCACCCAGCATTGGCGTGCGGCTCTTGCTGCGCGGGCGAACACCGGCCCAACGCTCAATCACCTCGGCCCCGTGCAACACCGGCACTGCCCGCATCGCACGATCCAGCAGCTCTTCCAATGCCGCATCCGTGCTGGTTGGGTCATCATACTCACGCTCGGACGTTGAACCGATGGCGAGTGTGCCATCCGTATGGGGTACAAAGTGAATAGCATCAGCAAACAGCTGCGGGACGGCACCCGCATCAAATCGCAATAGCGCCGCCTGTCCCTTGACGCCATTACCGACTGTTTTGCCAAATGCTGCGCTGAGTTCCAGCAGGCCTGCAAGCCCTGTCGCGTGGACGACTTGCCCTTTGTCGGGAGCATCTGTGGTGACCTCGACTCCCATTACCGCGAGCGCCGCAACCAATGCGGCGCAGGCACGCCGAGGGTGCATGCGCGCACTAAGCGTATCATGAATAACAAATCCTGTCGGGCTGGGCGGGCACCACGCGCCGATCTTTTCCAACGCTCTGACGTTCCAGTCGGCTTGTCCCTGCCAGAGTTCCTTGGCCGTCAGTTCGCGTGCGCGGGCCAAGTCCAATGTCCGAGCGTCTGCAATGGGTTGCAGCCTGCCAAGCCGCGCGTATCCTGGTGACACCCCGCCTGTGGCCTCGACATGCTTCCAGAACGGTTCGGCCATGATGAGGCTTTCGAACTGAAACGCTTTTTTAGCGTTCCAGTTTTCGGGGACGTGTGGGGCCAACGCGCCGACCAAGCCGCCGCTGGAGCCCGCCCCGGGGCCAAAGGGATCAACGATCTGGACTTTGGCGCCGCGTCTTGCGCAGGTCCAGGCGATCGATAGGCCAAATATCCCTGCGCCGCGCACCGTCACATCGACCATTGCCAATCCCCTTTTCCTTGTTCAGTGTCGCGCCGCTTAGCTACAGGATTCCCCGATGGCAGACCAGCGTGCCGAACTCACTTGGACAGAGGATCAGATTCCGGTCTCTGATCGGTTCGATGATCCCTACTACTCGTTGCAAAACGGGTTGGAAGAAACGCGACATGTGTTTCTGGCGGGCAATGACCTGCCTGCGCGCTTTGCACCGGGATTTCATATCGCCGAGCTGGGCTTTGGCACCGGGCTGAACCTGTTGACCGTCTGGTCGGCCTGGGAAGCAGCGGGTCAGACCACACCTCTGCGGTTCACGAGTTTCGAAGCCTATCCGATGGCGCCCGATGATATGGCGCACGCTTTGGCGGCCTTTCCCGAGGTGACGCCGTGGGTTGAGCGCTTTCTGAATGCCTGGAATGGGCAGAAATGCGTGCTGGATACATTGCATCTTGAGGTCATGGTCGGAGATGCACGTCAGACATTGCCCAATTGGGATGACACTGCAGATGCGTGGTTTCTGGATGGCTTCTCACCGGCGAAGAACCCCGAACTGTGGGGCGCTGACCTGATGCAGCAGGTTGCTGATCACACGGCCCAAGATGGCACTGCGGCAACGTATACCGCCGCCGGTTTTGTGCGTCGCGGTTTGTCTGATGCCGGGTTCGAGGTGACACGCACCCCCGGTTTTGGTCGCAAGCGGCATATGACGCGGGCGGTGAAGACATGAGTCAGAAAAACAACGTTAACGCTGGCATTGCCTTGATGATCGCAGCAACAATTGTCTTTGCGTTACAGGACGGGATCTCACGGCATCTGGCGGGCACCTACAACACCTACATGGTTGTGATGATCCGGTACTGGTTCTTTGCTGCTTTCGTGATTGCCGTGGCTGCAAGGTCAGCCGGGGGACTGCGGACGGCGGCGAAAACCGAGCAGCTCGGGCTGCAGATTTTCCGTGGCCTTTTGCTGGCCGGTGAGATTTGCGTGGCAGTTTTCAGTTTCACCATCCTGGGGCTTATTGAAAGCCAAGCGGTGTTCATCTGCTATCCGCTGCTAATAGCCGCCCTCAGCGGCCCTGTTTTGGGCGAGAAAGTCGGCTGGCGCCGCTGGGCCGCTATAGGTGTCGGTTGCATCGGCGTCCTGATAATCCTCCAGCCCGGTGCGGGAGTGTTCAACCCCTGGGCCGTGGTGCCATTGATCTCGGCATTCATGTTCGCGGTCTACGGCCTTCTGACTAGGTACGCTGCACGGCGCGACAGTACCGCGACCAGCTTTTTCTGGACCGGCGTGGCTGGCGCAGCCGCAATGACGGCTGTTGGAGTGTGGTTCTGGGAACCGATGGCCAGAACCGACTGGCTATGGATGGGTTTGCTCTGCATCACAGGCGCGTTGGGGCATTGGCTGTTGATCAAATGCTATGAGATGGCCGAGGCCAGCGCAGTGCAACCTTTCGCCTATTTCCATCTGATGTGGAGCGCCATTCTGGGCATCACGATCTTCCACGAAACGCTGCGCCCTGAGGTGGTTCTGGGCGCAGCAATTGTGATTGCCGCGGGTCTGTTCACCCTATGGCGCGAAAGACGAAAGAGTCGAGCCGGTTAACTCCTGTGAGAATGGCACCGGGAGCGCTGGCTGACCTAGCCGCGCGCGATAGACCGGCAGGCTTTCAGCGACGCGCATCACATAGTTGCGCGTTTCCTTGAACGGGATGGTTTCGATCCAGTCGATCACGTCCACCTGACCCCGACGCGGGTCGCCGTAGCGTTCCATCCACGAGATTGGACGCCTTGGCCCGGCGTTGTAACCAGCGGCCATCATCACAACATTTCCGTTAAAGTCCTCGGCCAGTGTCGCAAGATAATTCGCCCCCAGTTTGGCGTTATACTGCCAGTCCGAGGTCAGACGCCCTGTCTTGTGCCCGCCAAGAATGCCCAGATCCTGCGCCACAAGTTTGGCAGTGGCTGGCATGACCTGCATCAATCCGCGCGCGCCAGCGCCGCTGATAACAACTGGATCGAACTCGCTTTCACGTCGGGCAATTGCAAGTGTCATCTCCTTCGCCATGGGCAGACCCATATCAGCCACCGGATGCACCGGGTAATATGCGGCAGGCAAAACCATGCCGGTGGTCGCAGCTCGTTTGGCGATCATAACGGCCAGATGCGGCTCATTCAGTTCGATTACGAGATCACCTAACTGAGCGGCTTGCGTTTGATCAAGGCTCTCTACCAGATGGGTCAGGAACCGCTCAGACAGGTTACCCTCGCCAGCGCGCAGCAATAGCAACCCAGCCTCAAGCACGCTGGAGTCCGCAAACGCGGCCTGTTTCCAATGCGGTGCACGGCGCGGATTAGCCAATTCGCTGTCAAACGGACGGCCGATCTGCTCTGCAGCGAGCAATCCGTAGAACGAGGTCTGATATTTTGCGCCTTCTGCATAGGCCTCGTGCGCCTTGTCCGCATCCCCTTGCGCCGCGTAGGCACGACCCAGCCAATATCCACCGCGACCCTTCGAGATCGGCGATCGCACCGCTCCCGAGAAATTCTGGAAATGCCGCACAGCTGTGGCCGGATCATTCAGTTTGCGCAGGGCCAGAAATCCGGAAAGCCATTCCAGATCTGCATAGCCATAGCCCATTTCAGGCGTCATGTGATGATTTGCAGCAATCGCATAGGCGCGCTCTGCATCACCGGTACGCACCTCGAGTCGCGCCAGCCGACGCCGGCCTTCCGCCCATTTGTCAGGCTCGCCCAGCGACTTTGGTCCGGTCGAACGCGTCAGCATCAGATCAATGGCACTGTCGTCCAGTTCCTTTCGATCCCGCCACACGAAACGATCAAAGGCCAGACCGGGATCCTTGGCCAGTGCCTTAGGTACGGCAGCGACCTTGCTATCCACGCCGTTCTGGCGTTTTTGCAGGGCAATACGGGCCTGGGCCAGTTTGCGATAGTCGGCATCGACAAGGGGCAGCATCTGCCCCGCACTGACCAAATGCCCGTCCCACAGCATCCGGTCCAACCGCGCCTCGTGATGCAGTTTCAGGAGTTTGCTAAAGTTCTCCAGGTAGCTCTTTTGCAGACCTGACCCCATCGGCATTGTCCGCCACGCCGTTACAATGTCGGCTTCGGCCTCACCGTTGCGGCCTTTGCTTTTCAATGCCACGGCATAGTTCAACGCGCCTTCGGCGGTTTGCGGAGGCATCCCCTCGTAGAAATTCAGAACCCGATCCGGATCGGCTGCGGTGAACGATGGTTCGCTCTTACGGCGCAGCCAGGCCAGACCGGGCCAATCCGGACGCCGCTCCAGAAATACCAGCACGTCACCAGAGCTGCCAAAACCCTCGCGCAACCAATGCCAGACAATGATGTCCCGCGCCACCGATCCACGTTGACCTGCCACGCGCAGCGCGGCATTCCAGTCGCCCTTGCGCATCTCATAGAGCCCCGCGCGCAAATCCTGCGTCGCATCCGCCCGTGTGGCATGCGGCTGTAGCACCAACGCCAGAATCATCGCTATTCCAAGCGACAGAATACGTCTCATCCCTTGCATTCCCCAACAAACCAAGGATACAGCCATGCAGGATAAACCTTGCGCCGCCGGGATCAACTCACAAACCCTCAATCGTGACGGACCGGTGCGCAAAAACACCTAAGGAGCGTTCCATGTTTAAAGGCTCAATGCCAGCCCTGGTCACCCCGTTCAGCAACGGCGCGTTGGACCTGGATACGCTCAAACACTTGGTCGAATGGCAAATTCAGCAAGGTTCGACCGGACTGGTACCGGTTGGTACGACCGGCGAAAGCCCGACGCTCAGCCATGAAGAGCATGAAACGGTGATTGCCGAGGTGGTCAAAGCCGCCGCAGGTCGCGTACCTGTCATCGCTGGTGCCGGGTCCAACAACACGGTCGAGGCCATACGGTTCGTTCAATTCGCACAGAAAATCGGTGCGGATGCGGCGCTGGTTGTAACACCCTATTACAACAAGCCGACCCAGAAGGGGCTGCTGGCGCATTTCCAAACTCTGCATGACAGCGCCGATATCCCGATCATCATCTACAATATTCCGGGTCGTTCGGTCATCGATATGACCCCTGCAACGATGGGTGAGCTTGCAAAGCTGCCGCGCGTCATCGGGGTAAAGGACGCGACCGGTGATCTTGCGCGCGTCAGCCAGCAGCGCGCGAGCTGCGGGGCCGATTTCTGTCAGCTGTCCGGGGAAGACGCGACAGCACTGGGCTTCAACGCTCATGGCGGTGTTGGTTGCATTTCTGTTACGGCGAACGTGGCCCCGAAGCTCTGCGCCGAATTCCAGCATGCTACGTTGGCAGGCGACTATACAAAGGCTCTGAATTATCAGGACCGGCTGATGCCGCTGCACGAAGCGATCTTCATCGAGCCTGGCTTGGTCGGCGCAAAATACGCGCTCAACAAACTTGGCCTATGCAGCACCGAAGTGCGTTCGCCTTTGACCGAGCTGGAAGACAGCACCAAAGCCGCTATCGAAGCCGCAATGGCGCATGCTGGACTAATCTAAAGTCAACACACAGAATCGAAAGGGCGGCCTCGAAGATCGAGTGCCGCCCTTTTCAATTCGGGATACAAACTTCATCTGGCTAAAAATATCTCGGGGGAGGCGCGGCTTGCCGCGACGGGGGCAGAGCCCCCATCAGCGCTTGCCGTAGTACAACCCAACCACATGCTCTGCTTGTGCAAAGAACAACCAGCGTGAAACTGCGACGCCAGCCAGATGTGACATGACAGCAAACAAAGCCAGGATGTGTTTCAGGACAACGCCTTCAGCCGGAAGGATAAGCAGCAGGATCGGCAAAACGAAGGCCAGCGCGAAAGAGATGGTCCGCAGCTTTTGCGCGTGTTTACGCCCGACCACATGCACAAATTCCCGCAGCAGATAGTTTGTACCGGTATGTGGCGGCTCGAACGAACGCACCGTGCCACGATTGCCAAGGCCGGTTGCGGTGCCCAGATCGGTACCAGCGTTTTGAAACGCATTGTCGCCCATGACCCAGTAAATCAGTTGCACAATGGCGGCGACGACCAGCAGCGTGGGTGCAATACTTTCCGCACCAGCGAGCAACGCGCCGCCGGCAAGGCTGAAAGTAATGAACATCGCCGGGGTCGCCCACATATTCCAGCGCGGGATGGTTTTGAGCTGGGTGTAAATCATCGAGGTCGCGAAGACCGTTGCGAGACTAAGGATGGAGCCGACAACCCCGAGAAGCGTCCACTGCTGCCCAAGAAATATCACGCCGATGGCATAAAGGCCCATTACCGACAAAGCCGCAACGGCGCAGACGCCTTCTCGGCTGAGCCAACTTGTTTTCCACTGGCTAAAGGCTTTCCATGCCCTTTCCGGGTGGCCGAGGTGGAAAGTAGAGGCCAGCAGCCCACCGATGGCCAGCGCAAAGGCGATGGCGAAGAACACGAAAGCGGTGATGCCCGAGACGTCAGGGGTGCCAAAACCCAGAAAGTACAGCAGGCCAAAGCCGAGGCCGGACAGTGTGGTAAAGATAATAACGGAAGGTGCCGGGTGCATCAGAGCTTCTCCAGGGTCTTGTCGAGCCAGCCAAGGAAACCCTTGGGCTCTTCGGCGACCGGGGCCAGCAGAGGGGCCAGAATGTCGATCTGCTCCTCAATCTTGTCCTTGGGTCGGGGGGGTAGATATTTGTTGACGGGTTTGGTGCCCATTTCGGGCATCAGGTCCATACCGTCGCGTTCGGCGACCAGCTTGCTGACATCGCTGTCAGGATCCCCGAGGTCTCCAAAATGACGCGCGCCCGCCGGGCAGGTGCGCACGCAAGAGGGTACACGATCCACTTCGGGCAGGTTCTCATTGTAGATCCGATCGACGCATAGGGTGCATTTTTTCATCACACCTTCGGCCTGATCCAATTCGCGCGCACCATAGGGGCATGACCAGGCGCAAAGGCCACAGCCGATACAGTCGCTTTCGTTAACGAGAACGATACCGTCCTCAGCCCGCTTATAGCTGGCGCCGGTTGGGCAGACCGTGACGCAGGGCGCGTCTTCGCAATGCAGGCATGATTTGGGGAAGTGGATCAGTTGGGCGTGCCCTTCCGCTGGCTGCACCTCGTAGGAATGCACGCGGTTGAGGAAAGTACCCGAGGGGTTTGCGCCATACGCATCCTGATCTGAAAGAGGTGCACCATAATTTTCGGTGTTCCAGCCTTTGCAAGAGATCACACAGGCATGGCATCCGACGCAGGTGTCCAAATCGATGACCAGACCCATTTTGCGGTCGGTAGATGTGGGGAGTTGGGTCATTTTCCTACCTTCCACGCAAGATTTTTGGGACCGGTGCCAACCGGGGATTTTATCGGATCGAACTCGGGTTGGCTTTCGGAGTCGCTTGGAGCGGTGGCTTTTTCGATCTTTACCTTCAGATCGAACCAGGCGGCCTGACCGGTGATCGGATCAGAGTTTGCCCAGCGCAGGCCGTCACCTTTAGGAGGCAGCAGCTCATGGATCAGGTGGTTTAGCAGGAAACCCTTTGTGGCCTCAGGCGCATCTTCCTGAAGTGCCCAAGCGCCTTTGCGCTTTCCGATGGCGTTCCAAGTCCACACGGTATTGTCATTTAGTGCTGCCATTTCCATGACCGGCACCGTAATTTCACCGTGCGGAGAGCTGACTTTGGCCCAG
Source organism: Ruegeria sp. AN6 (assembly GCF_056540425.1). Lineage (NCBI taxonomy): Bacteria > Pseudomonadati > Pseudomonadota > Alphaproteobacteria > Rhodobacterales > Roseobacteraceae > Ruegeria > Ruegeria sp. AN6. The sequence goes on along the minus strand of NZ_JBQFWR010000006.1, from coordinate 118,574 downwards.
TCGCCGTCTTCCAGCCCATGTTCACGCATCAACTTGGTCGGAACGTAAAGTGGGTTGCGTCCGTGCAATTGCCGCAGCCATGCGTTTTGGGTGCCCCAGCTGTGGTACATCGCCATGGGGCGCTGCGTCAGGGCGTTGACGGTGAAGCCTTCATTGCCGGTCTGGTCGGTCTCGTACCAGATCGGCAGCGGGTCCATAGTCTCTTGAATCCGCGCGCGCAGGTGATCTGGGGGTTGGCGTTCCCCGTGACCTTCGGCGGCCAGTTGGAATTTGCGCATCGGCTCGGAATAGAGCTGGAAGAGGTAGGGCTGCGGGCTGTCATAGATACCCATGCCAACAGCCCAATCCTGATAGGCGTTGTTCCAGGGCTTATAATAGTCGGCCCCTTCGGGGATATGGGCCACGTAGAAACCGCCGTTTTCGATATAGCGGTCCAACTGGTCCGGGTTGACCTCGCCACGGCCTTCCTTGTCGCCGATTTCGCCCCGGAAACCAGCCAATGGCCCGATGCCGGGTTTGCGTTCGTGATTCACAATGTAATCGGCGTAATCCACCCACTTGGCGCTGCCGTCTTCGTTGGTAAAGCCGGGCAGGCCCATGCGGTTGGCCAGATCGATCAGAACTGACTGGAAGCCGCGCACGTCGCGGTCGGGTTCAATCACCGGCCAGCGGATCGCGTCTGCGGCTGCCTCGGCTTCGCAGATCGGGCGATCCAGCAGCGAGATACAGTCGTGCCGTTCCAGATAGGTGGTGTCGGGCAGGATCAGATCGGCATAGGCCACCATTTCCGAACTGTAGGCGTCGGAATAGATGATGTGCGGGATCACGTATTCGCCATTCTCATCCTTATCCGTCAGCATCTCCATGACACCTTTGGTGTTCATGGTCGAGTTCCAGGACATGTTCGCCATGTACATGAACAGCGTGTCGATCTTGTAGGGATCGCCTGCATGGGCGTTCGAGATCACCATATGCATCAGCCCATGGCTGGACATCGGGTTTTCCCATGTAAACGCCTTGTCGATCCGCGCTGGGCTGCCGTCTTCTTTAAGCGCGAGGTGCTCGGGGCCGCGGACAAATCCTAGATGCGGCCCGTCCAGAGGTGTATTCGGCGTCACCTTACAGTGCGGGGTCGGATGCGCTTCGACCGGCTTGGGGTAGGGTGGCTTGAAGCGGAAACCGCCGGGGACTTCGACGGTCCCAAGCAGGATCTGCAACACATGCAGGGCGCGGCAGGTCTGGAAGCCGTTCGCGTGGGCCGAGACGCCGCGCATCGAGTGCATCGCGACGGGGCGACCGATCATCTTCGAGTGTTTTTCGCCCCGGAAATCGGTCCATTCATGGTCCAGTTCGAAGGCTTCATCAAAGGCCACACGGGCCAGTTCGGCTGCGATCGCTCGAATACGGTTCGCTGGTACGCCGCATTTATCGGCGATTGCCTCGGGTGCGTATTCGTCGGCCAGATAGCGTTCGGCCATCTGGTGGAAAACCGGACGGTGCGTGACCCCATCTTTCTCGTAGGTTGCCGAGAGATCAGGCCGCACGCCCGGTTTGTCGAACGCAGTCAACTCGCCGGTTTTGCGATCAATGACCAGCGGTTTGCCGTCGTCGTCTTTCAGGAACAGACCTTTTTCCGGGCTTTCGGATGCGTTGATCAAGACCGGTGCGTTGGTGTAGCGGCTGAGATAATCCAGATCGATTTTACCGGCCTTCATCAGCACATGGATCAGTGACATGATGAACAGGCCATCGGTTCCGGGGGTGATGCCGACCCAATCATCAGCCACTGCATTATAGCCACTGCGGATTGGGTTGACTCCGATCACACGCGCGCCGCGGGCCTTGATTTTGCCGATACCCATCTTGATAGGGTTTGAGTCGTGGTCTTCTGCAACACCAAACAGCATGAACAGCTTGGTGTGATCCCAGTCGGGCTGACCGAATTCCCAGAATGCGCCGCCCATGGTGTAAATGCCGCCTGCGGCCATATTCACCGAGCAGAATCCGCCGTGCGCCGCGTAATTGCATGTTCCGAAATTCTGCGCCCAGAAGCTGGTGAAACTCTGACTTTGGTCACGGCCTGTAAAAAAGGCCAGTTTCTCGGGATTGTCTTCGCGGATCGGTTTTAGCCAACCGACAGCGATCCCCAGCGCCTCGTCCCAGCTGATTTCCTCGAACTCACCCGAACCGCGCGGCCCTACCCGTTTCAGTGGTGCGCGCAGCCGCGACGGTGCGTTCACCTGCATGATCCCTGCGCTGCCTTTGGCGCAAAGCACCCCTTTGTTCACCGGATGATCCCGGTTGCCTTCGATATAAGCGACCTTTCCATTCTTCATGTGCACGTTGATGCCGCAGCGGCAGGCGCACATGTAGCAGGTGGTGCGGCGAATCTCATCTGACACAGGCGGGGATAGGTTGAGGTTTGGTTGTTGGTTCACGTTATCTCTCTCCCTGTGGCGAATCGCCTTGGTGCCTGCGCGTGTTGGACGCTCTGGGGCGTAGGAACGCGGGGCTTAACCACTCAGAGGAAGAGAGCGCGAAAGCCTCTTCCTCTGCTTTTGTTTGACGGACCGGTTGAACCCGGTCCGGACTTTGATTTTACAGCGATCAAACCTGCTGTGGTCGCATGTCGGCCGCGTCGATTCCGGCAACTTCAACTGGCTTCTTCATCGCGTCACGGCGGAAGGGTTCACCCAGTTCCTGGTTGATCATTGCTTCGATCAGTGTGGTGATGCCGTTCTTCTGGTCTTCGACCGCCTGGCTCAGCGCAGCGGTTAACTCGTCCTGAGTGCGTGCGATGACGCCTTTCAGGCCGCACGCATTGGCGATGCCAGCATAAGACACTTTGGTGTCCAGCTCTGTGCCGACGAAGTTGTCATCGAACCACAGGGTTGAGTTACGCTTTTCCGCACCCCACTGATAGTTGCGGAACACAACCTGCGTGATGGCGGGCCATTCTTCGCGACCGATGGCGGTCAGTTCGGTGACTGCGATGCCGAAGGCACCATCACCCGAGAAACCGACAACAGGTACATCCGGGCAGCCGATCTTGGCGCCGATGACCGAAGGCAGACCATAGCCACAGGGGCCGAACAGGCCGGGGGCCAGATATTTGCGGCCTTCTTCGAACGAAGGGTAGGCGTTGCCGATGGCGCAGTTGTTGCCGATGTCGGACGAGATGATCGCCTCTTTTGGCAGAGCGGACTGGATCGCGCGCCATGCTTTACGGGGGCTCAGCCAATCCGGCTTGGCAGCGCGTGCGCGTTCGTTCCAGGTGGTACCCGGATCGTCCTGCTCGTGATCCATCGAGGTCAGTTCTTGCGCCCAGCGCGACTTGGTTTCAGCGATCTTCGCTTTGCGCGCATCACGACCTTCGTCACCGGCTGTATCAGACAGCTGATTCAGAATGTTGGTGGCAACAGTTGCCGCATCGCCCACGATACCAACCGAGACCTTCTTGGTCAGGCCGATACGGTCAGGGTTGATGTCGACCTGAATGATCTTCGCGTCTGCCGGCCAGTACTCCATGCCGTAACCCGGCAGGGTCGAGAACGGGTTCAGGCGGGTGCCGAGGCACAGAACAACGTCTGCTTCCTTGATCAACTGCATACCGGCTTTCGAGCCGTTATAGCCCAGCGGGCCAGCGAAAAGCGGGTGCGAGCCGGGGAAGGCGTCGTTGTGCTGGTAACCAACGCAAACCGGAGCGTCCAGACGCTCGGCCAGTGCTTTCGACGCTTCGATGCCACCATTCGACAGAACTGTGCCTGCACCGTTCAGGATGACAGGGTTCTTTGCGTTCGACAGCAGCGCGGCAGCTTCGGACACAGCCGTTGCGCCACCCGAAGGCAGCTCGAATTCAACAACAGCAGGCAGATCGATGTCGATGACCTGAGTGAAGAAGTCGCGCGGGACGTTTATCTGCGCAGGGGCCGACGCGCGTTTGGCGTTCATGATGACGCGGCTCAGCACTTCGGCCATACGGCTGGGGTCACGCACTTCTTCCTGATAGCAAACGCAGTCTGCGAACATGCGCATCTGCTCCATCTCCTGGAAACCGCCCTGACCCATGGTCTTGTTGGCGGCCTGCGGGGTGACCAGCAGCAGCGGGGTGTGGTTCCAGTAAGCAGTCTTAACAGCGGTGACAAAGTTGGTGATGCCGGGGCCGTTCTGGGCGATCATCATCGACATTTTGCCGGTCGCGCGGGTGTAGCCATCAGCCATCATTCCGCCCGAACCTTCGTGCGCGCAATCCCAAAAAGTGATACCAGCTTTCTCAAAAATGTCAGAAATTGGCATCATCGCAGAACCGATGATTCCGAACGCATGTTCGATGCCATGCATCTGCAGGGTTTTTACAAAGGCTTCTTCGGTGGTCATCTTCATCTGCGTAATCTCCGATCATAGATGGCGGGACCAGGGTTAGGGACCCGGTTTTCTGGTCGGTTTTGGCGTACGGGTGTCTGTGGCGTTAGGGCCAGAACTGGTGGTGACTTAGGTCCAGTACGCCTCAAGACTGACGAATAGTCTCAGCGATTTGCTGGATGCCGGGTCCGATGCGCGCTGACGAAATTGCGGAATATCCCAATCGATAGTAGTTCTTCGGTCGGTTCGGGCCGGAAAAGAATGGCTCGCCCGGTTCAATGTGGACGCTTTGACGCTGCAGATCGCTTGCCAGTTTCGTCGTGTCGATACGTTCTGGTGCCTGCATCCAGATCGAAGAGCCGCCAAGCATGCCGCGACCTGCCACCGTCAGGCCATACTGCTTGATCGCTTCTTCAATTGCTTCTCGTCGGCGTTGCAGTGTTTTGGACATACGCCTGATCTGCGCGTCGTAGTGACCGAGCGACAGAAAATAGGCTGCTGTGCGCTGCATGTGGCCAGGAGGGTGACGCAACACGAGTGACCGGAGTGCCCGGGCTTCACGGATAAAGGGCTCGGAACCGACCATGTAACCCAGACGAAGCCCCGGAAACAGAGATTTTGAGAAGCTGCCCACATAGATCACCCGCCCGTCCCGATCCATCGATCGCAGCGCTGGCGACGGGGCACCCAGGAATGACATCTCGAACTCATAGTCATCCTCGACAATCATTGCGTCCAATTCCCGGGCGCGGCTCAACAGGGCATTGCGGCGATCAACCGGCATCGTTGCGGTGGTAGGGCACTGGTGGCTGGGAGTGGTGAAAATTACGTCAGTATCATCCGGTATCGTATCTGGGAGCAAACCCTCACGATCAACCTTCAGATAGGATAGCTGGCAGTCTGAGTGGATCAGAAGATCACGCAAGGCGTAATAGCAGGGATCCTCAATCGCGGCTCTTCGATTCCGGTTAAGCAAAATGCGTGAGGCCAGCCAAAGTGCGTTCTGAGCACCCAGAGTGATCAGAATTTCCTCGGGCCGAGCCACGATGCCTCTGCGTGGCAGAGTGTGTCTTGCAATGAATTCAAGCAGCAGAGGATCATCCTGGTCGACATAGTCTCCGGTCAATGAATGGAAATCTTTGTGTCCAAGCGCCCTTACTGCACAGAGGCGCCAGTTTGCGTGGTCGAACAGTTTTCTGTCGACCTGACCATAGATGAACGGATAGCGGTAATCGCGCCAGTTGCTAGGCTTGGTCAATACATCGCCATCCGAAAAACGGCGGGCAAAGGCACGGTCCCAGTCTACATTCTCGTTATCACGCCGAACCGGGGCATAGGTTGGCGGCACCGGAGCGTTTTCCGACACATAGTATCCCGACCGGCCTTTGGCGGTCAGATAATCGTTTGCCAGAAGCTCAGTGTAGGCAAGGGTAACGGTAATCCGGCTGACACCCAGATGAGCCGCAAGTTTGCGGGACGAGGGCAGTTTCTCGCCAACATGAAAACGCCCTGAAAGAATGCCTTCGGCGATCAGCTGCTGAAGCTGCGCCTGCAACGTGCCTTGCCCGTTGCGCTCAAGAAAGAATGTGTCGACCGAAATGCCCATGGCGTCGTTATAGGCTGGACTTAAGTTGGAAGCAATCTGGACTTATAGCCGTTCGCATCTGTTTGGTTGACGTTGGTTGGTTATTGAGCTAAATAACTAGAAAACTAGTTATATGGAGAAAGCTTGTGTGGGAAGAAGCCGCTGCCGGTTTTTCGGCCATGGGGTCCGAAGCCCGGCTGAAAGTTCTGAAAACGTTGGTGCGCGCCGGCGAGACCGGGCTGACTGTCGGAGAAATCCAGTCTCGTACGGGCATCGCGCCGTCGACATTGGCGCATCATCTGCGGTTTCTCGCTGCTGGTGGTGTTGTTGAACAAGAAAAGATCGGGCGCACTACAATCAATCGGGCGTGCTTTGATGAGTTGAGAAATCTTGCGCAGTTCATCCTCAGCGAATGCTGTGCAGATGAGGTAGAAAAGGCCGCGAACGATGGCTGAGTTGACCCAAAACCCCAAACCCTCGGCGAGAAATCTGGTCAGTCTGATCAAAACGCCGTGGGCGCTGATCGTGGTCATCCTGGTGCTGGTGGCCGTTCTTGACCCAAGTAACTGGGCCGAAATCGTGACATTTGCCGGTAAGGCACTTGCGCATACAGGGCAATACATCCTGTTTGCCGTTTTGCTGCTGTCCTACCTCAAGGCAACCGGAGCTGAAGTGATGGTAGCCCGTGCGTTTGAAGGGCGTGAGACGCGGATGATCTTTCTTGCTGCCTTGTTTGGCGGACTGGCGCCCTTTTGTTCCTGCGAAGTCATCCCGTTCATCGCGGGATTGTTGGCCCTGGGTGCGCCCTTATCTGCAGTCATGGCATTCTGGCTCAGTTCCCCGCTTATCGACCCGCCGACATTGCTTATCACAGCTGGTGCGTTGGGCTGGCCATTTGCGATCGGCAAAGCCGTGGCCGCCGTTGCCTTGGGGCTGTTCGGCGGATTCGCAGTACGCGCCCTGATGAAGGGCGGCGCGTTCGCACAGCCGTTGCGCGAATACAAACCAGCGGGATGCTGTGGATGCGGACCAAAGAAGGATGACAAGCCCGTATGGCAGTTCTGGAAGGAGCCTGAACGCCGCTCGCGTTTTCGGGCTGAGTTTGTTCACAACGGTCTATTCCTGCTGAAATGGCTGGCATTTGCTTACGTACTCGAAGCACTGCTGGTCAGCTATGTTCCAGCGGACCTGATTGCCAGAGTTGTCGGCGGTGAAGGCGTTGTTCCCATCGTTGTCGCAGCATTGGTCGGAATGCCAGCCTATCTGAACTCTTACGTAGCGCCACCGCTGCTGGCTGGCCTTATGGAACAAGGTATGAGCGCTGGTGCTGCGATGTCATTCATGGTGGCTGGAGCCGTCAGCTCAATCCCCGCAATGGCGGCGGTGTGGTCGCTGGTCAAACCTCGCGTATTCGCAACCTATCTGGGGCTGGGCATCAGCGGGGCCATCATCGCAGGCATCGCATTCCAGATGATCTGAATGGAAAACCGCCCGGTGCAGACACCGGGCGGTTTTGCTTTACTAACCTGCTTCGCAGTACCGCGGCAGCTTGAACCTGTATCTCGGCTCACCGCTCGCCACGTACACACGTTTTTCGATGCAGGCCTCAGTGCCCACTGAACGCGCAATAGGGCTTTCTGTAGACGTAATCGAAGTTGCCGAACCATCAGGCAGGCGCACCGATGCAATAACCCCGTTTTTGAGGTCTCCATTGATCGGCGTCGCTGACAAAACGGCAACGGTTAGAAACGCTTCGTGCTCGTGCTTGCCGTCGTCATTCAGCAACAATAAGCCTGCAACGATGGCAATCATCGCGATGGCGCCGGTGATCGGCAACCACCAGGATTTCAGGAACACATAGATCGATACGGCGCGGTGCGGTCCAAAAACTGCTGACAGAATGCTAAGCATCAGTTTCCCTTGGGAATGTGACCCCGATTATTGGGTATCGGGGCCGTTAGCGTCTCAGGGGCGCAGATCGTCTTCGTCTTCTTCGTCGCCGCCACCTTTGGGCAGGTTGAAGAAGCTATCGGCATCAACGATTGGCTCATCGTCTTCTTTGTCTTCAGGCTCGTCGGACAGCGAGAACGTCTCTAGGCCTTCAATCGCGGTCGGGATCTTTGGTGCAGAATCCATTTCCAGCGATTGCTCGGTCGACACCAGCTTGCGACGCTCATCATCGCTCATAACGCCGCCTTCAGCAGCTTTCTTGGCCGCAGCCTTCTGCACGATGGCATCCAGTTCGGACTGTTTGCACAGACCCAGAGCAACCGGATCGATTGGCTGCATGTTCGAGATGTTCCAGTGCGTCCGCTCGCGGATCGACTGGATGGTCGGCTTGGTGGTGCCAACCAGCTTGGCGATCTGACCATCGCTGAGTTCCGGGTGGAACTTGACCAGCCACAGGATCGAGTTCGGACGGTCCTGCCGCTTGGACAATGGGGTATACCGCGGGCCGCGGCGCTTTTCTTCGCCCGAAGCGGCTGGGTTGAACTTAAGTTTCAGCTTGTGCAGCGGATTGTTCTGCGCGGTATCAATCTCTTCCTGAGTCAGCTGGTTGTTGGCAATCGGGTCAAATCCTTTGACACCAGCAGCCACATCACCATCCGCGATGCCCTGCACCTCCAGCTCGTGCATCCCTACGAAATCCGCGATCTGCTTGAAGCTGATCGTGGTGTTGTCCACCAGCCATACGGCGGTTGCCTTGGCCATAAGCGGTTTTGCCATCAGCCCGTCTCCTATAAATACATCTGTCCCGTCGCCGGAATGCGGCGGCCCCGAGGCTTTGGGGCAGGTTTCCGTTGTCGGGGAACTTGGGGCTTATATAGTCGCGACAGCTAAAGAAGGGAAGAGGCGAATGCGCCAAGGTATTCTGGGGCTGGTATTGTGGTTCTTCAGCGCGATGGCAGCGCTGGCCGATGGCGAGCAAGCGGGAGAATTCGACTACTATGTCCTGTCGCTCAGCTGGTCACCCAACTGGTGCGCCCGCGAGGGGGATGCGCGAGGATCGGATCAATGCGATGCCCGGCACGATCACGGATGGATCCTGCACGGGCTATGGCCGCAATATCACCAGGGCTGGCCCTCTTACTGCCGCACGGTCGAGACTCCGCCATCACGCCGTATGACGCGGGAAATGGAGGACATTCAGGGCTCATCCGGGCTGGCATGGCATCAATGGAAAAAGCACGGAACCTGCTCGGGTCTGAGTGCGCCAGACTATTTTGCGCTGTCACGAAAGGCCTATGGAGGCGTCACGCGACCCGACGTGTTTCGTAAACTCGATGCGTCGGTCAAATTGCCTGCTTCGGTGGTGGAAGAAGCATTTCTCAAGGCCAACGCCAATCTGGAACCAGACATGATCACGATCACCTGCAAGCAGGGATATATCGAAGAGGTCCGCCTGTGCCTGTCCCGCGATCTCAAACCCATTCCATGTGGCCGGGATGTTATCCGCGACTGCACCGCCAAAGACGCCGTGTTTGATCCGATTCGTTAAAGCTTTTTGTTCTGGCAATCGCGCGCATATTCCAGCGCTTTGGCCGTGCCTTTCAGATCAATTGCCATGACAGTCTGACCCTCTGGGTTGTAAACGGTCATGGTCTTGTTCTGCGCAATCGAGGTGACGAAGCTCCGGTCGGTGAAGAACACTGTCGCGCCGGGCACGCGATCCTGTTTGAACCCGATGGCGGTGGCGTCAAAGCTCTTGCCGTCCAGATCAAACCGGATCGGATAGCTCTGCCCTGGTTTGATGTCGCCCCAAGCCTTGTTGTAAACGGTGAAATACCCACGATTGTCCAGCGCGTCATAGCCCAGCCGCACCACCGAGAGATCCTGATAGATCGTCTGGATCAGGCACCCATTTCCGAGGTTGGGGTCCATCATGATGTTCCAGCCTTCGACAAAGCCCTTGTCGATGAGTTCCTGCGACAGGGCGGCGGTGGCGCTGAAGGCGGCCAGGGTCAAGGCAAAAAGTCGAGACATCAGATCATTCCAAATCGTAAGTGATACTGACCCTTAGTAACCGCAAACCATTCTCTTCCAAAGAGAATTCGAGAGATTCAAACTGCAGAGTGATTCATCCTTTTATTTTACCAGTTGATTAATTAACCATATGGTTTATTAATGGGATTATGACTGACGACAAAAAATTGGATTTTGCATTTGCCGCTCTTGCGCACCCTGCGCGTCGTGCCATGCTGGCGCGATTGGCACAAGGAGAAGCAACTGTAAAAGAACTGGCCGAGCCGTTCGATGTAAGCATGCCGGCAATCTCTAAACATCTTCGTGTTTTGGAAGAGGCCGGGCTGATTGAGCGTTCAAGAAACGCTCAATTCCGACCCTGCAGACTAAACCCGGAGCCTTTGGAATCGATTGCAAACTGGACTGACCAATATCGTCATATTTGGGAGGTTCGGTTTGAAACGATGGAAAAACTACTTAGCGAAATAAAGGATTTGAATGATGAGTGACTCAGAAAACTGGGTGCGAATTGTGCAGGAATTCCAGGCTCCGGCGAACCGGATCTGGCGTATGTGGACCGATCCGGCGCTTTTTCAGAAATGGTATGGGCCCAAAGGGTTCTCAGTTCCAACTGCAGAGATCGATTTGCGTGTCGGAGGTATACGAAAGGTATGTATGGAAATGAAAACGCCGGATACCACCATGAGGATGTGGTTTACTGGCGTTTATAAAGAAATCTCAGAACCGTCCCGGTTGGTCTATACCGAGAGCATGTGTGACGAGGATGGGAATATTCTTTCGCCAAAAGATATGGGGATGCCCGAGGGAAGCCCAGACATAACCGAGGTGATTATTGATCTTCTCGAACAGGATGGTAGGACACGCATGACCATGGTCCATCGGGGTGTGCCTGCCGGAAGTGCAGGCGAAGGCGGATGGAAGCAAGCATTCGAGAAGCTGGGTGCTGTTCTCAATGAAAGATGATGCTTCGGCTTTGGTCTGACGGTCTAAAGTTCCTTCCTTGCCCTAAGCGCTGCTGTGATCGTCCCATCGTCCAGATAATCCAACTCACCTCCAATCGGGACGCCCTGCGCTAGGGAAGTCAGACGAACCTGTCCCTCCAACTGATCGGCGATGTAGTGTGCGGTGGTTTGGCCATCAACGGTGGCGTTTAGGGCGAGGATGATCTCGTTGATACCCTCGGCCAGAACCCGATCCTTTAGCCGAGGAATACGTAATTCATCCGGGCCAACGCCATCCAGTGCTGACAATGCGCCGCCCAAAACATGGTAGCGACCCTTGAAAACCCCGGCGCGTTCCATCGCCCAGAGGTCGGCGACGTCTTCTACGACGCACAGTTCCCCGGTTGCACGGTCTTCGCTATTGCAGATGTCGCAGATATCGGTTGTGCCCACATTGCCGCAGTTTAGGCATTCACGGGCAGTGACAGCCACCTGCTGCATGGCATCTGAAAGCGGCGTTAGAAGCAGGGCGCGTTTGCGGATCAGGTGCAGGACGGCGCGTCGGGCCGAGCGAGGGCCGAGGCCGGGCAGCTTGGCCATAAGGTCGATCAGATTGTCGATGTCGCTGTTCGAACTCACCGCGAAGCTCCTGCAAAGAGGCCGGGTAAGTAAGCCCCGGCCATTGATCCGTCAGGAGGGTGTATCAGAACGGCAGCTTGATGTCTGCGGGCAGACCCATGCTTTCGGTCAGCTTGGCCATTTCAGCCTGCGAGCGCTCCTGCGCCTTGGTCTGGGCGTCCTTGATCGCAGCGAGGATGAGATCCTCGACCACTTCCTTGTCATCGCCGTTGAAGATCGACGGGTCGATATCCAGACCTTTTAACTCACCCTTGGCAGTCGCGGTGGCTTTGACCAGCCCGGCGCCAGATTCACCGACAACCATCAGGTTGTTCAGCTCTTCCTGCATCTCGGTCATCTTGCTCTGCAAGTCCTGTGCAGATTTCATCATTTTGGCCATGTCACCCAGGCCGCCGAGTCCTTTAAGCATCGGTAATCTCCTGTCACTCGATTTGAGGCCTAGATACGAAGCGTAACCGCGCGACACAAGAGGTCAGGACACTCCCGCCCGTCGTCAAGACCTTTGACAAGACCTTTCCTCGGTTTGGCCCGGGCAGGATCGTCGGCGTCAGCCGAGGAGCCGTGGCGGCACGGGAGCACCTGGCTGAATTGAGGAGATCGCTTACAGGATCAGTCTTCCTCGAACGGATCCCATTCGTCATCTACTTCGGGCAGGGCTTCAGTTTCGACCTGAGCAGCGCGTTGCTCGGCTGTTTCGATGCTTCTGATCCGCGCTTTCGGGAAATGACTCAGAACCGCTTGCACCAGTGGATGCTTTTCCGCTTCGGCTTTGAGAGCCAGATCAGCAGCATCCCGAACTTCCGCAATTGTCGGAGCGTCGCCTTCTGAGACAATCGATACTGCCCAACGGTTACCCGTCCAGCGCTGCAGCGATGCACCCAACCGTTGAGATAGATCGGTCGGGGCATTGTCGGTCGGGGTAAATTCAATCCGTCCCGGTTGGTACGACACGAGGCGTACCCCGTTTTCGACCTCGACCAACAGTTTCACATCCCGGTTGGCACGGATTAATTCAACCATATGTTCAAAAGTGGGATACCGCGCTAGTGCTGCCTGTACGTCCTGAGCCAGAGCAGCACTCGGTCCGCCTGCATTCCCACCGATGGCTGAAGAGGTATAGGCCGGTCGGGCAGAGGCCTGTGGCGCAGGGCTCGCCTGGCCTGGCACTCCGATGCCCGATCCTGGCCCGCCATTGGGGGGTGGAGGTGCATCCTTTAAGCGCTTGATCAGTTCTTCCGGACTTGGCAGGTCGGCCACATGGGTCAGGCGGATCACAGCCATTTCTGCAGCCATCATGGCGTTGGGTGCAGCCGAGACCTCTTCCAGAGCTTTGAGCAGCATTTGCCACATGCGGGTCAGAACACGCATTGGCAGCGCTTCGGCCATCTGTTGGCCTCGGGCACGTTCGTCGGGTGAAACGGTTGGATCTTCGGCGGCATCAGGGGTGATTTTGACCACCGAAACCCAATGGGTGATCTCAGCCAGATCGCGGAGCACAGCCAGAGGATCAGCACCTTCTGCATATTGTCCGCTAAGTTCGGTCAAAGCACCGGCCGCATCACCGCGCAGGATCATGTCCATCAGATCCAGCACCCGACCCCGATCCGCCAACCCGAGCATGGCGCGCACCTGATCTGCGCTGGTTTCACCCGCACCGTGCGAAATCGCCTGATCCAACAGCGAGGTTGCGTCACGGGCGGATCCTTCGGCGGCTCGGGTGATTAGCGCCAATGCGTCATCGGCGATCTGTGCTTTCTCGGATTCAGCGATCTTGCGCAACAGGCCGATCATATCTTCGGGTTCGATCCGCCTCAGATCGAAACGTTGGCAGCGCGACAAAACCGTGACCGGGACCTTGCGGATCTCGGTCGTGGCGAAGATGAATTTCACATGCTCGGGTGGTTCCTCAAGCGTCTTGAGCAGCGCGTTGAAAGCGCTGGTCGATAGCATGTGGACCTCGTCGATAATGTAAATCTTGTAGCGTGCGCTGGCGGCACGGTAGCGGACACTGTCGATGATTTCACGGATGTCGTTCACACCAGTCCGGCTGGCGGCGTCCATCTCCATCACATCGACGTGGCGGCCTTCCATGATGGCTATGCAATGCTCGCACTGACCGCAGGGTTCTGTGGTGGGTTTACCTTCGCCATCAGGCCCGATGCAATTCATCCCCTTCGCGATGATCCGGGCTGTGGTTGTTTTACCGGTGCCACGGATGCCGGTCATGATAAAGGCCTGAGCGATCCGGTCCGCCTCGAACGCGTTTTTCAGTGTGCGTACCATCGCGTCCTGACCGACCAGATCGGCAAAGGTTTCAGGACGGTATTTGCGGGCAAGAACCTGGTAGGCGGGGCTTGGCGTATCGGTCATGTCTGCTCTGTCGGATTCGAGTTACGCCGCAGCGTAGAGGCCCCCGCTGCCCGCGTCCACAGCAAGCCGCGAGGATTTTCATTTTGGATTGCCGGCCGACGCGGTTAATATCGTACAGTCTAAGACCAGCCAGAAAGATTTTCTGATCAGCGTTTCGGGGGGAGCGTAGAATGGCTCAGATTGTTATCCATGCACTTCAAGTGGGCGGGGGCACGCTTGCGTTAACTTCAATGCCAGGGCGAGGAGGAGACTATTCCGGTGATCTTGATGCGGTTACCGGATGGAAGCCCGGCCTTATTCTGTCAATGACTACCGAGGTCGAGATGATCCTTGATGGCGCCAGGGATTTTGGGGCCGATGTTCGCAGCCGCGCTTGTCGCTGGGTTCATCTGCCAGTCGAGGATTACGGTATACCCTCCGACGACATTGATATGCGCTGGGTGGATGCCAGCGAGTCCGCTCGCCACGCATTATCGGGTGGAGGCCGGGTACTAATCCACTGCAAAGGCGGATGTGGCCGCTCTGGTATGGCTGTATTACGCTTGATGGTCGAGTGTGGAGAGCACCCGGACGAGGCATTGAAAAGGTTGCGAGCGATACGCCCATGTGCAGTTGAAACCGACGCGCAGCTGCGCTGGGCGACTGCGCCTGCCAGTGTCTTGGTAGCCGAATAGCGATCAAGCCGACGGACGGTATTCAGCCTGCGCCCGAGTACTTCCGCCCAGGGTTAACACTTCCAGCATCGCGCAAGGCGGTCGGGACAAGGTGCCTGCAGGGATGGGGTGCGAGTCCGTGCCAAACATCAGGTCTGCATAGCTGTCCAGATGGTCGATCGCGACGTCTGAATCCGCATCACAGAACACTCGGGTTTCTTCGGGACCGGAGCGAAATCGGGCGGTGCACCCACTAGCGCAATGAGTCAAATCGCAGCTTCCTTCGATTCCGAATCCTGCGGTGGTAGTGGGGCCAGCTTTTCCAACCGAAGTGGCCAGTGCCCGTGCCATTCGTGCCAAAGCGGGGCAGTTTTTCCCGGTCCGTTGGCAAATTGTTGCCGAGAATTTATGCGTGTTGGTCTTCCAGATCATTCATGCGCCCTCCGCGCAGGGCAGGGGCATCAATCAGGAGGGACAGCATGCATGCGGTCTTGCCCTGCCCGGACACCCCGCCCGAGTTTCAGTTTCGATTTGATGGCAGGTCTCCTGACTTGCGGGTCATTGCTTTGCCGACCTTCCCGACCTTCAAGGCCAGTGGCATTTCGACATCGCTCTCCGCTTACAGTTGCGGGGGCAGTCTCGGACTGGGTTCGTTCCGGTTTTATCCGGGCAGAACCGCACCGTGTTCCCTTTTCATCCCGGCCCAGTTGGGCGCGAGAACCATCACGTCATCGCTAGCGGTACAATCGTTCGGGAGTCAAGAAGATTGATGATGGCATGTGACGCACGGTCCAGCCACGTCAACCTTGACTCGGCGCGCCTTGGGTGAACTGATCGGTTCAGTTGATTTCAGAGGGCACCATGTTGGACACACAGCAAGCGGTTGTCACCGAGGACATTCAGTTTCAGTCCGGCCCGGCAATACTGTCGGCACGGCTCTATCACCCTGTCGCAAAACCAGACAAAGTTGTTGTGATCAACGGCGCAACCGGTGTGCCCAGAGATTACTACCAGCATTTCGCAAGTTGGCTTGCAAAAGCGCACGGCATGGCCTGCCTTACCTATGACTACAGGGATTTTGGTCACTCTCTGACAGGCTCACAAAAGCAATCGCGTGTCACCATGGCGGATTGGGCGCTGATCGACATTCCGGCTGCACGGACCGAAATGCGGCGGAGGTTTCCACAGGCTAAGCTTTGGAGTATCGGGCATTCTTTGGGCGGGATGTTTGGTCCGGTCCAACCCGATATCGATCAGATCGACAGGATGATCTGTGTCTGTTCCGGTCTGGTAACGCTGAAGGATCATCCTTGGCCTTACCGCGCTTTGGCGACGTTGTTCTGGTACGGTCATGCGCCCCTGGCGGTAAATGCGCTCGGGTATTTGCCTGGGAAGGCTTTGGGTTTTGGAACAAATCTGCCTTCCCAAGTTTACTGGCAATGGCGCAAATGGTGCACAGCGCCCCAAAGCTATGTACCCGAAATCGGAGATACCTTGCCGGCTAACCGCTGGGCCGACATGGGCAGGCAAGTTGACATATTCGCCTTTGAGGATGATCAGGTTGTGCCCCCCCAGGCGGTTTGGCGGCTTGCCGATCTCTATGTTTCAGGTGCGCGGCGCCATCTGCTTTCGGCAAATGAATTCGGGTTATCCGAAGTCGGCCATATCGGCGCGTTTGCCCGGCGAAACGCTGCCGTTTGGCCCCGGTTGATCTCCTGAAAAGCTGGGCACCGGTAACCGGTGCCCAGAAAGGTCAAAGTCCCTTGCGGGATTTTTTCTCGTGCATCACGCTGCGCACCATTTTTCCAAACGCTTTATCGCGTGAGCGTGCCTGCGCCACCGAAGCCGAATTGTGCTGATCTTCGCGACGCAGCTTGCGCCATCGGTCCAGCCGTGCGGGATCAAGTGCCCCGGTTTCGATTGCAGCCTGTATCGCACAGCCGGGCTCGGTGTTGTGCTGACAATCTGAGAATCGACAGTTCATGCTCAGGTCCGAGATATCAGAGAACACCTCGTCCACACCCTCTTGCGCGTCCAACAGGCGTAACGCACGCATGCCGGGTGTATCGATCAACCAACCTCCGTTGCTCATTCGATGTAGCGCACGCGCTGTTGTTGTGTGCCTGCCACGCGCATCATCTTCGCGAATGCTTGCGGTGGCTTGATCCTGCCCGGTCATCCCGTTGGTGAGTGTCGTCTTGCCAACGCCAGAAGATCCGACCAGGGTGCTGGTCTGTCCTTTCGGGCACCACGACAGGACCTGTTCGATATCGGACTGATCCAAGGCATTTACGGCCAAAACTGTCAGAAACGGGGCCAGTGACTGGGCCTGTTCGACATAAGCAATAGCGTTGTCGCAGGTGTCCGACTTGGTCAGAACGATCACCGGATAGCTGCCTGCCTGATGGGCCAGCGCAAGATAGCGCTCTAGTCGGGGCAGGTTGAAGTCGGCATTGCAGGAACTGACGATGAACAGCACATCCACATTGGCCGCGATTAACTGTGCTGCGACGCCTGTGCCCGCAGCCCGGCGCTGCAGCAGGCTGCGCCGTTCCAGAACACTGCGTATGCGTTTGTTTTCATCGGTCAGCACCCAATCTCCGACGGCAAAAGCACCAGTTGGTTGGTCTGGACAGAGTAGGGGAGTCTCGCCTTCTGGACTCAACCCGATCAACCGATCCCGGTGAACGGCTGCGATGCGAAAGGGGAGAAGAGACGGCTCAGCCGCATGCTGAGCTGCAAAATGAGAGGACCATCCGAGGTCCGATAAGGAAAGTGACATGTGTCTGCCTGTAATCAGAAACAACAATCCTGTCGAATGGCGAACGCGCATTCGCAGGTGAGGTATTCAGGCAGTCAGCTGGAAAAAAGAATCAGAACCGGTCTGCCCGAAGGGTCATTGCTACAATCATAAACACCCTCCTACGGCTAATGGGTTCAAAGTGAGAGGTTGGACATCGACCCAAGCGGGGCTCGTTGTGGCTGCTTCCTTCCGGACCTGACCAGGTTGGCGAGGCGCTCGCCCGCGCCAACCTCTCGAACATCGATATAGGCCTCCGGCTGTAAAATGGCAACCCGTCAGAAGGTCAGATGAATACGCATAAACCCATCGGTATCACGGGGCAGTATCTGGGGATCATAATCCGCCAATTCTTCCAGGTATTTGTCCGCGCCGGGACCGGTGGTCAGAATTGCTCCACGGCTTTGGGTCGGCACAAACGAAAACGGCTGAGGAGCTTGTTCCAGTGGGTCGAGGGGTGATCTTCCTGAGATGTAATCGCACAGGATTTCGTGAATGCGCAGCGACGGCAGGTTTATCTGATCTGCTTGAAAGTCGACAGGAAAATGACCGCCCCCGCTGGCGCGATAATTGTTGAGTGCAACAACAAACCTTTGATCGGGGGCGACAGGCAACCCTTGAAATGTAAGATCGCGAACGCGGCTATGGCCGGGATCTGTGATCCGTCCGGTTGCATCGAAACGAGCGGGTTGAGACAGGTCGAACCGGCAGGTCACGCCATGCAGTACATCAAAATAATACCCCGCCCGCAGAGGATCGATGAGGTTGACGGGATCATTCAGCGAAAGCTGATTGAACAGTCCGGCGGACATCTCAAGCCAGTCACGAACCTGTTCCCCGGTGATCAAAGTGGCGCGCAACTCGTTTGGAAACACGCACAGATCAGCCACATTGCGTACCGAAATTCTTCCCGCCGGGACATCGGTATAAAATCGAGTGCCTGCGCGGCCTCCGAATTTGGTCGGGGCGGCGGCTGACAGGACGGGATAGTCTGCCCATTCAGTACTCAATAGGTACGGCCGAAGCGCTGCAGCTTGAGCGCTTGCGATAAGCGCCAACCCACGATCAGGGGCGCAGAACGAAAAATAGCTGTGTAAAGGGTGTGGGACATTGCCGACGGGCTTGGCTGCGCGGACGCGTGTTGCTGTGTGGCCTTGGGCAAACAACTGCGCCAACTCCGGGCAATCGGTCACCGACGATTTTGCTTGATTGACTGCGCGTAATTCGGCTTCGCTCTTGATGATGTGCCAGCCGTCAATATCTCGACCCAGTGTCAAATCAATGAGGCCGAGGTGTGAGCCTCCCCAACCCGGCATCACCACCGGTTTGCCATTTACAAGTCCGCGATTGCTGTCGACATGTTTCAAACCGACATGCGCCGCGCTCGGCAGAGTCAGGTGTGTATGGCCAGCAACGATTGCATCAATGCCTGTCAGAGCCGCAAGCGGAACAACGGCATTTTCCAGTTCTGGCTGTGCCTCTGCCGAACCGAGGCCTGAATGAGCCAGCGCGACGACCAAATCGCATCCATCTTTGCGCAGTTCTGCTGCTGTACGTTGTGCTGCGGTTAGGATATCGGCAATTTGCACGTCATCCCGCAGCATATGCGCCTCCCACCGCGCGGTCTGAGGTGGCAGGACAGAAAGAACACCTATGCTAATAGGAACATCTTCTCCACCGATACTGATTGTGCGCTGCAGAATTGCTTGGGACACCCAGCCCTGTTCGGAAGTGTTGCTTTTCATGTTGCTGCAAACAACCGGACACTCGAACTGACCTGTGATGCGATTGATGAACTTTAGTCCAAATCCAAAATCGTGGTTGCCCAATCCGACTGCATCATACCCCAGGATATTGAACGCCTTGGGCAAAGGGTGTTGGGCCGGCATGGCTTCGGCCGCCCAGTCGCCAAACGGGGTACCTTGCAGGCTATCGCCATTGTCGAATAGCAAAACCAGCGCCCCGTTGCGTTCCGCCTGTTCTTGGGCGACCCGGATCATGCTTGCGGTGCGGGCGAGGCCGACATCAGGATCGGGGCGATCGGCATAATAGTCGTATGACGTCATGTGCATATGAAGATCAGAGGTCGCCAGGATCCGAAGGTGCGCGCGACCTTTGAAATCTCGATTTTGAGGCGGGAAAACTTCGGCTTTCAATATTTTTACTTCTGGATGATTGTGTAACGCAAACTTCACTATGAGTTGTATTTAGTGCAAATTCCGAGGCATTGCTGCGGTCTTTCGACGGCGTAAGAAATATTGATCTGTGAATACCCCGTTGCACCGGTGGTCAAGACATGGCAGCCCTTTGCGCAAATACAGGAATGACAGGCATGAAACGCGCAGAACAGGTAACTTTTGGCGGCTCTGGGCTGGACCGGGCAGGATTGCTGCGAGGCGATGCGGACAAATTGGCGCAGGCCCATGCTGACCCATCAGCGACATGTGTTCTGCTGTGGCGCGGCAAAATTTTGGCTAAGGGTGACGCTGTGGATCAGTTGGCGCTGCTCCCCATGTCCCATGATATTCTCAAAAATGGTCCAGGTGGCGTGATCGAAATGCCCGTACTGCTTGGGGGTATGGACGACGGATCGCCACTATTTGCCTTGGATATATCTGATTGGGCGGCCGAGGGGCTAGACCTCTCTGCCGTCGGGCAGTTTGTGGATGGTAGCGAACAACAGCACCCCGACCTGCCCAAAGGACATGTGTTTGTCGAGCTACGCCGGATCATGGCACGGCTGAATCCGCGTGATGCAGAGTTGGCAGCAACCGCCAAGGCGGTGATCGGCTGGCATGAAACGCATCAGTTTTGCGCCCAGTGCGGTGCACATAGTGAGATGGTTCAAGCTGGATGGCAACGCAGCTGCCCTTCCTGTGGCGGGCAGCATTTCCCGCGCACAGATCCGGTTGTTATCATGCTGATAACGAACGGAAATTCTGTTCTGATGGGCCGTTCTCCTGGCTGGCCTGAGGGGATGTATTCACTTTTGGCGGGCTTCGTTGAACCCGGCGAAACGCTCGAAGCCGCAGTACGGCGCGAGGTGATGGAAGAAGCCGGAGTACCCGTGGGCGAGGTGCGCTATCTTTCCAGCCAGCCTTGGCCCTTTCCTGCATCCCTGATGTTTGGCTGTGCAGGCGAAGCCCTTTCGCGCGATATTCAGATCGACCCGGTTGAAATCGAAGATGCGATGTGGGTCACCCGGACCGAGATGATGCAGGCCTTTGCCGGGGACCACCCCAAGCTCCTGCCAGCCCGAAAGGGCGCGATTGCACATTTTTTGTTGCAACACTGGCTTGCAGACACACTGGACTGACGAGAAACTGGACTCAATCAAGGGTAGAGTAAAACGAACATGCAGTTTTCAGCGCAGGAAGATATCGAATTACCGATTGATACGGTCTTCACCATGATTTCTGATTTCGAGCGCTTTGAACGCATGGCCTTGCGGCGCGGGATTGAAGTGAGGAGAATCGCAGATTCTGCGGTGCCACAGACCGGAACCGCATGGGAGACCGAGTTCAAGATACGCGGTAAACCACGTCAGATTGCCATAGAGATGACGGAATATGACAGCCCGTCTCTGATGCGCTTTCAATCCAGTAGCAAGGGAATGAACGGTGATACGGTTGTCGAGCTTTTGGCACTGTCTCAACGTCGGACACGTTTGCGGATCGAAACATCGCTGGGCGCAAAAACCCTTCCCGCACGGCTATTGCTACAGTCTTTGAAGCTCGGGCAATCCAGGTTCCGCCGACAGTTTCAGACGCGGCTCAGTGAATTTGCGCGGGACATGGAAGAACGGCACCTGCATGGTGCCTGAATATGAGGGAGTCGATGAGCAGATTGGATCAACCGATCATCCGCGAAGCTGTTGAGGCTGATGCTGATGGAATTGCCAAGGTGCTGACTGAGCTCGTGGCTGCCGGTAAGCGAAGCAAAGACAGCAACGCTGCTTTTGCTTTGGGGCATTACATCAGCGATCCCGAACGTATTCGGTGTAGTGTTGCTGTCACGCCGAACGGAGAAATTTTGGGATTCCAATCGCTGAAACTTGCCACCGAAAACAACCTCTATGAGGTTGCGGTCGGCTGGGGCATCATCGGCACACATATTCGGCCGTCTGCTGCGCGACGCGGTGTGGGGCGGGCACTATTTGAATCGACGCTTGAGGCCGCTCGGCATAAGGGTCTACCTGCTATCGACGCGACGATTGGGGCTGCCAATCCCGAGGGGCTTGGGTACTATGAAGCTATGGGATTTCGAGAATATCGCCGGATGGAAGGTGCAGTATGCAAGATCTTTCATGTTCCCAAAGTCTGAGCCTGGAAACACCCAAACGATAAGCCCGCCCTAAAATATGTCGCAGATCATCTTTCTTCACGGTGCATCCAGCAGTGGGAAAACGACACTGGCACAGGCATTGCAAAGGGCGGCAGAGGTGCCATTTTGGCACATCTCGATTGATCATCTTCGGGACACTGGCGTTCTGCCCATGCGGCGCTTTCAAAGCAGAGAATTCGATTGCTCGATCGAGCGTGGCAAGTTCTTTGATGGTTTCCATGCGTCTTTGGCGGCCTATGCAAATGCAGGAAACAATCTGATCATTGAACATATTCTGGATACGCCTGAATGGGCAGAAATGCTAAAGCGGCATCTGGCAGGTCATGATGTATTGTTTGTGGCTGTGCATTGCCCCACCGACCTCCTAATCGAAAGAGAAATGGCGCGCGGTGACCGCGAACAAGGCAGCGCGGTGAGTGACCAACAGGTCATTCACATAGGCAGGGTCTATGATCTGAAAGTCAATTCGATGGATGACATCGATGGGAATGTCGATCTCATCCTCGATGCTTGGCGCAATGGGACGCGGAGCTCTGAGTTTGCCCCGCAGGAGGGGTAGCGACAGCGAAATGTTACCCGCGGGGCTGCGCCGCCGGGTAGACGCCAAGCACCTCAACATTGGTGGTGAAATGCTCTAGTTCATCCATCGCCAATTTTACATTGCGATCATCCGGGTGGCCTACGATATCCGCATAGAACTGCGTCGCAGTGAATGAGCCGTCGACCATGTAGCTTTCCAGCTTGGTCATGTTGATGCCATTGGTGGCAAATCCACCCATTGCCTTGTATAGCGCGGCCGGGATGTTACGGACCTGAAAGACGAAACTGGTGATCATTCCATGTTCGCCACGACGCGAATCGTCTACCTCTCGCGACATCACTAGAAACCGAGTCGTATTATCTCCCTGATCTTCAATATGTCGCGCCAATACGTTGAGGCCGTAGATTTCGCCTGCCAGTTCACTGGCCAAAGCTGCGGAATGCTTGTTACCAGCCTCAGCAACTTCTCGCGCGGCGCGGGCATTGTCAGGGCTGACCCGTCCGCGAATTCCGTGCTCTCGCAGAAATCCTGCGCATTGTGGCAGCAAAACAAGGTGTGAATGCGCTTCGGTGATGTCTTCCAACTTGGCGCCGGGTACGGAAAGCAAATTGATATGCACCCTCACAAATGCCTCATCGATAATATGCAGCCCGCTATGGGGAAGCAGGCGGTGGATATCCGCGACGCGGCCATAGGTGGTGTTTTCAACCGGCAACATTGCCAGATCAGCTTCGCCCGAACGCACCGATTCGATCACATCTTCGAATGTACGGCAGGGCAGTGCGTCCATATCCGGGCGCGCGTTGCGGCAAGCCTCGTGGCTATAGGCGCCGGGTTCTCCCTGAAATGCGATGCGATTGGTCATTTGGTCGTTTCCGTGCAACAAGTTCTTGAATTGGGCGTTTAGTCGCGGTGTCTATACCTTGCCTCTTGTCAGGGGAAGCCTTAGACACCCGGAAGACAGCTAAAGTGGACTCGCGATCAATGTTCGACACGATGACAGTTACCAAGGCCGCAGCAGGCCTGTTTGGCACCTTCCTGGTGCTGCTTCTGGCAAAATGGGGGGCGGATGTCCTCTATAGCAGTGATAGCCATCATGCCGAGGCTGCCTACGTTATCGAATCCGAAAGCTCGGGCGAAAGTGCCGACGGTGAAGAGGTGGTCTTCGAAGAGATTCTGGCAGCAGCCGATCCTGAAAAAGGAGCAAGAGTGTTCCGTAAATGCACCGCTTGCCACAAATTGGAAGACGGCGCGAACGGAACTGGCCCCTACCTGTACGCTATCGTAGATCGCCCTGTGGCTTCGGCAAAAGGGTTTACCGGCTATTCTGCAGCTATGCAGGCACATGGCGGCAACTGGACGCCTGAAGCGCTTGATGCCTTCCTTACCCGACCCAGCAGCTATATCTCGGGCACCTCGATGAGCTTTGCGGGCCTGAAAAAACCACAGGATCGCGCCGACTTGATTGCTTACCTGCAGACCATCGGCAACTGATCTTTTGATCATTACGCAAGAATTCAAAGCCGCTGCGCCAAGCAGCGGCTTTTATTTTTTACGTGAGAAAAACTTCACAAAGCGCTCACGCATTCTAAACTTGCAACTGACAGTGCTGGACCTTTAGCTGGCTGGCACAACAATGAAGATGACAGATATTCAGAGGACGAGCCCAATGAAACCCCTTCTGCCTGCGATGCGCTTTACTGGAATTCATTCTTGGACTGCGGCGTTAGGAATTTCGGCAGTGGTTGTTTTCGGGGGTATTCAAGCCAGCGCGAGCGAGGATGGTATCACTCGAACCCACGGCTATTCTTACTTTGGAAACCTGGATTACCCGGCGGATTATCCGCACCTGAATTATGTCAATCCCGATGCGCCAAAAGGTGGAGAGCTGTCGCTGGCGGGATCAGGTACGTTTGATTCCCTGAACCCCTACTCGCGAAAAGGTCGCGCGGGCGCGTTGACGACGATTCAATATGACCCGCTGATCGAAAGCACATCAGACAGTGTTGGCCAATACTACGGTGTTGTCGCCGAAAGCATGGAGTATGACGAAGGCCGCAACTACGTGATATTCCATTTGCGCCCCGAGGCGATGTTCTGGGATGGAACCCCAGTGACGGCCGAGGATGTAGTCTATAGCCACCGCCTGTTTATCGAGCAGGGCTTGCCATCTTATGCACAGGCAGTCGGTCGGATGGTCACGGGTGCCGAAGCGCTGGATGATCACACCGTCAAATTTACCTTCAGCCCGGATGTCACACGTCGTGGGCTAATCGAAACAGTTGGTTCAACTCCGGTCTTCTCGAAGGCTTGGTTTGAAGCTGATGAAAACCGCCGCCTTGATGAACCTCGCCTTGAGGTCGCCGTAGGGTCCGGCCCGTACAAGCTGGACAGCTACGACATCAATCGCCGCATCGTTTACAAGCGTCGTGATGACTATTGGGGCAAGGACTTGCCGATCAATGTTGGTCGCAACAATTACGACATCATTCGGATCGAATATTTCGCTGATCAAACTGCCGCATTTGAGGGTTTCAAGGCTGGTGAGTACACCATGCGTGTCGAAAGTGATCCGAAGCAGTGGGCCTCGAGTTACGATTTCCCGAAGCTCGACGAAGGGTATGTTGTGCAGGATGAGATCGTTGACGGAAGTCCTCCGACACCATCTGGGTTTGTGTTCAATCTGGGAAAACCGCAGTTTGCCGACAAGAATGTGCGCAAAGCACTAGCGCTGGCGTTTAATTTCGAATGGGCAAATGAGTCGCTGATGTTCGGACTGAACACGCCTCGGAATTCGTTTGTGCAAGGCACTCATCTCGAGGCGACAGGTGCGCCAGAAGGCGCGGAACTGGCGTTCTTGGAAACACTGGGCGATATCGTCCCGGCCGATGTCTTAAGCGAGCCCGCGCTTGTTGTTCATGAATCCAACCCGGCCCGCCTGAACGATCGTCGCAATCTGCGGAAAGCGTCGAAACTGCTGGATGAAGCCGGATGGCCGGTCGGTGAAGGCAATCTGCGCCGCAATTCCGAAGGGCAGACGCTGAAAGTGAATATTCCTTACGCGTCCAGTATTCCCACCTCGACTTCGACGATGATCGAGACCTACGTCCAGAACCTGCAGTCAATTGGTGTGGATGCTTCTGCAGAGAAAGTTGACCCCTCTCAGTTCACGCTGAGGCGTCGTGAGCGGGATTACGACATGGTGTATTCGAACCGATATGGCTCATTCCTATCCACCGGTGGCGGCCTGAGCCAGATGTATGGATCGGAAGAGGCTGCATTCAGCCTGTTCAACCCGGCGGGTCTTGCCAGCCCTCTTGTGGACGCGGTGATCGAAGCGTCCTTTGATACCACAAATCAGGCAGAGCAGGATGCCGCATTGATGGCGTTGGACCGTGTGCTGCGCTATGAGTTCTTTGTCATACCCGATGGGTATGTGGCGGACTACTGGACTGCTTACTACGACATGTATGAATACCCTGAAAATCTACCTCCATTCTCGCTGGGGTATCTCGATTTTTGGTGGATCAACCCTGAGAAAGAGGCTGACCTGAAAGCCAAAGGCGCACTGCGGTAACATGGGCGCCTATATTCTAAGACGCCTATTGCTGGTCATACCGACCCTTCTGGGCATCATGATCGTCAATTTCACGCTGGTGCAATTTGTGCCCGGCGGACCGATCGAACAGATCATCGCGCAGATCGAAGGTCAGGGCGATGTCTTTGCAGGATTCGCCGGTGGTGGCGATGCCGGGGCAGGCGCCGAACCTGCTGGAGGTGCCTTTGACGACAAATACGTCGGTGCGCGTGGGTTGCCGCCTGAGTTCATCGCTGAACTGGAAAAAGAGTTTGGATTCGACAAACCGCCACTCGAACGTTTTCTAGGCATGATGGGCAATTACTTGACGTTGGATTTTGGTGAGAGCTACTTCCGCTCGATCAGCGTGATCGATCTGGTGCTGGAAAAAATGCCCGTTTCGATATCGCTGGGTCTTTGGTCGACATTGATTGCTTATTTGGTTTCGATCCCGCTGGGTATCCGCAAGGCGATCAAGGACGGTTCAAGTTTCGACACTTGGACCAGTGGTGCGATCATTGTGGCATATGCGATCCCCGGGTTCCTGTTTGCCATTTTGCTGTTGGTGTTGTTTGCCGGTGGGTCGTATTGGCAGATATTCCCGCTGCGCGGCCTGACCTCGGACAACTGGGAAAGCCTCAGCCTGTTTGGCAAGATCGCCGACTATTTCTGGCACATCGCGCTTCCGATCATCGCGCTGACGATCTCGGCCTTTGCGACGCTGACACTGCTGACCAAGAACTCGTTCCTGGATGAGATCAAAAAGCAATACGTCATGACCGCCCGCGCCAAGGGTCTGAGCGAGCGCAAGGTGCTGTACGGCCATGTCTTCCGCAACGCGATGCTGATCGTGATTGCAGGGTTTCCGGCAGTGTTCATCGGCGTGTTCTTCGGTGGCTCGATCATCATCGAGACCATTTTCTCGCTTGATGGTCTTGGGCGACTGGGCTTTGAGGCCGCAGTGGCGCGCGACTATCCGGTGATTTTCGGTACGCTCTTCATCTTTGGCCTGATGGGTCTGGTTGTCGGCATCATCAGCGACCTGATGTACGTGCTGGTCGACCCGCGCATCGACTTTGAAAAGCGGGAGGGATAATTGGCACTTTCCCCTCTTAACCAGCGCCGCTGGCGCAATTTCCGGCGTAACGGCCGTGCCTTCTGGTCGCTGATCATCTTCTCGATCCTGTTTGGCCTCTCGCTGTTTGCCGAGTTCATCGCCAACGACAAGCCGATCCTGGTGAAGTACCGGGGCGAATTCTATACGCCGGTCTTCAACTTCTACGCCGAGACCGAATTCGGCGGCGATTTCCAGACCGAGGCGATTTATCGCGACCCCGAGGTCATGTGCCTGATCGACAGCGGAGGGCTAGATCAGTGTTTCGATGATCCTGAAGGGATTATCGAAGAGATTCAGGCTGGTACATTCGAGGCCGACGGCTTCGAGCGCGGCTGGGCTATCTGGCCACTGATCCCTTATTCCTTCAACACCAGCGTGGACCGACCGGGTGCTGCACCGCTGCCGCCCAATAGTCAAAACCTGCTGGGCACGGATGACACCAAGCGAGATGTGCTGGCCCGCGTGATATATGGCTTTCGCCTGTCGATCCTGTTCACGCTAATTGTGACCGGGGCTGCCAGTTTGATCGGCATCTTCGCAGGGGCCATTCAGGGCTTTTTTGGCGGCTGGCTCGATCTGATCTTTCAACGGATTATCGAAATTTGGTCATCAACTCCCTCGCTCTATGTGATTATCATCATGTTTGCCATTCTCGGCCGAAGTTTTTGGTTGTTGGTGGCTCTGATGATTCTCTTCGGTTGGACCGGGCTGGTTGGCGTTGTACGGGCTGAGTTCCTGAGGGCTCGAAATCTGGAATATGTTCGTGCCGCGCGCGCGCTAGGCGTGGGTAACATGACGATCATGTTCCGCCACATGCTGCCCAATGCGATGGTTGCCACGCTGACCTTCATGCCGTTCATCGTAACCGGCACGATTGGCGGACTGGCGTCGCTGGACTTCCTTGGTTTCGGCCTTCCGTCTTCGGCCCCATCGCTCGGCGAGCTGACCTTGCAGGCAAAACAAAACCTGCAGGCTCCGTGGCTGGCCTTCACCGCCTTTTTCACCTTTGCCATCATGCTGTCGCTGCTGGTCTTCATATTCGAAGGCGTGCGTGATGCGTTTGATCCCAGAAAGACCTTTTCATGAGCCTGCTGGATGTGAACAACCTCAAAGTCTCCTTCCGGCAGGACGGGCAGGTTTCTGCGGCGGTGAAAGGTGTGTCCTTTACCGTGGACCGGGGTGAAACGGTTGCTCTGGTAGGGGAATCGGGCTCAGGCAAGTCCGTGACCGCGCTCAGCACTGTGTCACTGCTGGGCGATAGTGCGATCGTCGAAGGCTCAGTCACCTATGACGCTCAAGAGATGATTGGCGCGTCCGAGAACAAGCTGATGGAAGTGCGTGGCAACGACATCAGCTTTATTTTCCAAGAGCCGATGACCTCGCTCAACCCGCTTCATACGATCCAGAAGCAGATGGCCGAGTCTCTAGCATTGCACCAGGGGCTGGCTGGTGATGCGGCGCGAAATCGGATTATTGAACTGCTGAACAAAGTTGGCATCCGAGACTCGGAAGAACGTTTGGACAGTTATCCGCATCAGCTGTCGGGTGGGCAGCGTCAGCGCGTGATGATCGCTATGGCGCTGGCCAACAAGCCGGACATTCTGATCGCGGATGAGCCCACGACAGCGCTGGATGTGACCATTCAGGCGCAAATTCTGGAACTGCTGGCTGAACTGCAAAAGTCTGAAAACATGGGAATGCTGTTCATCACCCATGACCTTGGCATCGTCCGGCGCATCGCCGACCGGGTCTGCGTAATGAAGGATGGTGAGATCGTCGAAACCGGCGTGACCTCCGAGATTTTCGACAACCCGCAGCATCCTTATACGCGCAAGCTGCTGGCGGCTGAGCCGTCAGGACACCCCGATCCGGTGGCAGCTGATGCCGAAGAGGTCGCGCGCACCGATCACCTGAAGGTCTGGTTTCCGATCCAACGGGGGTTTCTGAAACGTACAGTCGGGTATGTAAAAGCCGTCAATGACGCGACGCTCAGCGTCCGTGCCGGGGAAACGCTTGGAATCGTAGGCGAGAGTGGATCGGGCAAGACGACACTGGCCCTGGCCATGATGCGTTTGATCGCCTCCGAGGGCGGGATCACTTTCCGCGATCAGGACGTTCGCCGCTGGTCAACGCGTGAACTCAGACGGCTGCGCAAAGATATGCAGATCGTGTTTCAGGACCCGTTTGGCAGCCTCAGCCCCCGTATGACCTGTATGCAGATCATCGCCGAAGGGTTGGCTATCCACAATGTCGACCCCCATCGTGCCCCGCGTGAATTGGTGGCCGAAGTGATGACCGAGGTCGGGCTGGACCCCGCCGCGATGGACCGTTATCCACATGAGTTTTCAGGTGGGCAACGCCAGCGGATCGCCATCGCGCGCGCCATGGTGTTGCGGCCCAAGCTTCTGGTTCTGGATGAACCGACCAGTGCGCTGGACATGACCGTGCAGGTGCAGATTGTTGATCTGTTGCGGGACCTGCAAAGGAAGTACGGGCTGGCTTATCTGTTCATCAGCCACGACCTGAAGGTCGTGCGCGCGATGTCCCATAACGTCATCGTCATGCGCAACGGGGATGTGGTCGAGATGGGCGCAGCTGAGGATTTGTTCGAACACGCCCAAACCGACTACACGCGTGAATTGATCGCGGCAGCGGGCTGACGAGCAGCCCGCCCCCCTAGCCTCAGGCCATTTCCTTGTTCTTTGCAGAGGCAGGAATAGGGCCGCGCAGTTCTTCATAATGATCGAACTGCAGTTTGACCCAACCGGTGCCACGGGTGGCGCTGGCAAGGGTTCGGTGCAGTTCATCCTCGGCAACGGCCGGAAGCTGCGCGTTGAATATCTCCCAACCCGAAGCGTTCGGATTACCCTCGAAACCTAGCACCTGACCCTGCAAAGAACTGATCGTGGGGACTAGATCACCGACGAAGGTTGACGGCAGATGGATCTCGGCATTCAGGATCGGTTGCAGGACGACGGGTTTGGCCTCGGGTAGCGCTTCACGCACGGCGTTCTTGCCAGCGGTGCGGAAGGCATAGTCCGAACTGTCCACGTTATGGTGCTTGCCGTCGCTGAGCGTCACCTTAACGTCCACGACAGGGAAACCTTCAGGGCCTTCGACCAGTGCGTCCTTGGCCCCGTGTTCAACCGAAGGAATGTAGTTCCGGGGTACGGCCCCGCCTTTGACTACTTCTTCGAACTGGAACCCCGATCCGCGCGGTAGTGGCGCGATTGAGATCACCACATCAGCAAATTGACCTGCGCCACCGGATTGCTTGCGGTGGCGGTGACGATGATCGACTTTGGTGCGGATGGTTTCGCGATAGGCTGTTCCGGCGGCCTCGGCTTCAATCTCGATCCCAAAATCTTCGTCTAGTTTAGCTGTCACGCGGCGCATGTGTTGTGGGCCTTGCGAACTTAGAATGGAATGACCGCTTAACTCGTCCTGTTCCAGATGCAGTCCGGGATCGATTTCAACCAAACGGGTCAGCGCGTTCGACAGACGCACATCATCGCGTTCATGCGCGGGTGAGACAACCTGACGATGCGCAGCGGGATGCGAAGAGGCCCATTCCGGCAGCGGTGTAGCAGCAGCGCTGTCATATATGAAACCAGGGTTGAGATGATCGGATTTGACGGCCAGACCAATTTGTCCAGCCTCAAGCGCACCGATCTGGGTTTTGGCGTCGAGTGTGGTCAGGTTCCCAACGGTTTCACCGCCCAGAGGCTCGTGCGCTTTGACGCCATCGCCCAGTCCGCGCAATACGGTGATCTTACCAATATGCTTCTTTACATCCGCAAAGCCTGCGATGGCGCGCGCTGAATCTTCGGCCTCGTCCCTGTCTGCCGCGATGTTGAATTCCGGCGCCTCATGGCGCAGTGCTTTCATCAAGCGCGTCAGGCCATTGCCATGGCTGGCAGCACCCAGGCAGGCTGGGATCAGCTGGTGGTTCTGCAAAACCTGCGCAGCCAACTCGTAGACTTCCTCGCTGGGTGGCTGCTTGTCTTCGATCAGTTGCTCCAGCAAATGGTCATCAAAATCTGACAGGGTCTCGAGCAACTCGGTGCGCGCTTCCTGTTCGCGATCCTCCACCGATTGCGGCAGCTCGATCAAGGCTGAGGGCTGGCCTTCTTGATACTTCCACGCACGTTCCGAGATCAGGTCGACGGCCCCGATGATGTCTTCTCCTTCGCGAATCGGAACTTGACGCAAAGCGATGTGGTGACTGCAATAGGTCTGAAGCGCTGCTACGATGTCGCGTATGCGGCCATTGGGGCTGTCCATGCGATTGATGAAGAGGAAACTGGGAATACCTGCTTCCTCAACCAGTCTTAGATAAGGGGCACAAAGGACTGCGGCGTCCGGATCGGGGGGAACCACAACCACTGCTGCGTCTGAAATGGCCATCGCCGGGCCGACATAGGCCAGCGCATCGCCGCCTCCGTCCACGTCCACCGCGCACCACGGTTCGTCTAAATAAGAAAAACCGTGCAAATGCACGGTTCCGGAAACATCGAATGTTGTAGGCCGCCCGTCGAGGCGGCTGATCGCTTCGACCAAGGTGGATTTGCCCGATTGACTGGGGCCGAGGACGGTGAAAACGCGCATGAGTGCTGTCCCTGTTTCAGTTGCAACTTGGCTGCACGAAAAGGGCTGTCGAACGCATGCGCGTCGGCAAGAACTGTCTGCGTTTGCCTGCCTCAGGCTGTGAAGAGGCGGTCCTCTCCACCCCTTGAGTGTGGAGAAAACCAACGGCATGCGTCAAGCCCCCGTGCCGGTTTGGTAGGGTGGGTCGCGAAAAACGACCTACCAAAGAGTGTTCAGATCGCCGAACTGTGCCCAGCTTTGCTCAGGTCGTAGGCATCAAAGCTGCGCGCGATCATACGGGTAAGTGCGCGCGCTTCGAGCGGGATGAACAAGCCGTTTTCATCAACGCGCAGCAGTCCGTCAAAGGCTGCATTCGCCTTGGCGTACATCTGCTGCAGCTCAGCGGCCGAGATGTCGTAGTCGCGTAGAATCTCGTTCGAATTGATTTGGAAATCACACATCAGCGCCTCGATCAGGCGCGACCGCAGGATATCTTGACCTTTGAATAAGTGCCCACGCGACGTCGAGAACCGCCCTTCGCGAATGGCCTTCGTGTGGGCTGATGTTGCCGGAGCATTCTGCGCGTAGCCCTGCGGGAAACGTGAAATTGAGCTTGCGCCTAGGCCAATCAGGATCGGGGCCTGATCGTCCGTGTAACCCTGAAAATTCCGTTTCAGTCGGCCAGCGCGCAGCGCATGGGTCAGACCATCATCCTGTGTCGCAAAGTGGTCGATCCCAATTTCAGCGTAATTGTCCCACAGAAACAGTCGCCGGGCAGTTTCGAACAATTCCAGTCGCTGCTCTGGCGTGGGGAGCGCATCTGATGGAATCAGTTGCTGGCGCTTGGCCATCCAGGGCACGTGCGCATAGCCATAAAGTGCGACTCGATCCGGGTTCAGGGAAAGTAGCTTTTGCACGCTTTCGGTCATGCGCGCTTTGGTCTGGTGGGGCAGACCATATAGGATATCCGCGTTCAGGCTGGCAATTCCACGTGCGCGGATCATCTCGGCCGCTTTGCGAGTGGTATCGTAGCTTTGAATGCGGCCGATGGTTTTCTGGATTTCATCATCGAAATCCTGCACGCCGATCGAGGCGCGGTTCATCCCGGCCTCGGCCAGCGCATCCAATCTGGCTTCGTCGATCTCATTCGGATCTATTTCAACCGAGAATTCCGCATCTGGACCCAATGGGACAACCTCAAGAATCCGTCCTGCCAACTCGCGCATCAGGTCCGCATTCAACAGGGTCGGCGTGCCGCCACCCCAATGTAGCCGAGACAGCGTAACACCCTCGGGCAAACGCGCGGCCAGCAGGTCCAATTCGGCTTTCAGAACGTCCACATAGGCAATAACAGGGTTATCCGTCTGGGTGCCTTGGGTCCGGCAGGCGCAAAACCAGCACAGCCTGCGGCAGAAGGGTACGTGGATATAAAGCGAGATCGAACTGCCGGGGGCAATCCCGGAAATCCAGTCGGCAAACAAGTCAGCCCCCACGTCATTGCTAAAGTGGGGGGCGGTGGGATAGCTTGTGTAACGCGGTACTTTCGCGTCAAAAAGTCCAAGCCGTGCCAATTGAGGTTTCAGTGTCATGGCGATATGACTATAGCGGGAGGGCCCAGGGTACTTTGACCGAAATCAAATGGAAACGCGAATGACACTCAAGGCCCAATTCGACCACACAAATTGCGCAGAATGCCCGATACGGCATCGCGCGGTGTGCGCGCATTGTGAAAAGGATGAGCTGGAGGAACTTGAGAGCATCAAGTACTACCGCAGCTTCGAGGCCGGGCAGACAGTCATCTGGTCCGGAGATCCGATGAACTTTGTCGGTTCTGTCGTATCCGGAATTGCGTCTCTGACACAGACGATGGAAGACGGGCGCACACAGATGGTGGGCTTGCTCTTACCTAGTGATTTTGTTGGTCGACCCGGGCGTGAAAACGCGCCGTATGACGTTGTTGCGACGACCGATCTGGTGATGTGCTGCTTTCGGAAAAAACCTTTTGAAGAACTGATGGTGACGACACCGCACATAGCGCAGCGCCTGTTGCAGATGACTCTGGACGAGTTGGATGCCGCGCGTGAATGGATGCTGGTGCTTGGGCGCAAAACGGCGCGGGAAAAGATTGCCAGCCTTCTCTCGATCATTGCGCGTAGGGATGCGTCACTTCATTCGTCCGGCACTGTCAGCCCGATTGTATTCGACCTTCCTCTGACACGAGAGGCGATGGCAGACTACCTAGGCCTGACACTTGAGACTGTTAGCAGACAAATCTCAGCCCTCAAGAAGGACAAGGTCATCTTGTTGGAAAGCAAACGCCATGTCACGATCCCAGATATGGGGCGTTTGATGGAAGAGGCGGGTGACGATTCGGATGGCGGATTTCTGGTCTGATATCCAATGATCTGACTAAGGTCCCAAAACAAACAGGAGCCAAAAATGGAATTCAGCGGCGTATTGGCCATGTTGTTCATCGGCGCGATTGCCGGGTGGCTGTCCGGAAAGATCATGGAAGGACGCGGGTTCGGCCTGATCGGCAACATCATCGTCGGAGTCGTCGGCGCATTTTTGGCCGGCACGATTTTTCCCGCTTTGGGCTTTGGCGTCGGTGGTGGGCTGCTCTCTTCGATTTTCTTTGCGACGGCCGGCGCAGTGATTCTTCTGTTCCTAATCGGCCTGATCCGCAAGGCTTGAGAAAAAACCGCCCCGATAGGGCGGTTTTTGCAATTTGATCAATGCGCCAGAAAGACCGGCACTTCGGATTGTTCAAGCATGTTCCGAGTCGCACCGCCCAGAATGGCCTCGCGAAAGCGCGAGTGCCCGTAGGCGCCCATTACGATCATGTCGGCCTCGGTATCGGCAGCGTGACGATTAAGAATATCCGAAACGCGTGTCATGGTTTTACTCAGCACATCAATCTCGCATTTCACGCCGTGCCGCGCCAACATTTGAGACAACAGCCCACCCGGGTCCGAGCGATCGGGCCCATGACGTGGCGGGTCAATGACGACAATCCGTGCAAGCTCGGCCTGCTTCAGGAAGGGAAGGGCGCAGCGGATGGCGCGCATCGCTTCGATGCTTTCATTCCAGCCTACCATTATGGTTTTGGGTGAGGAGATCGGCTCAATTTCGTCCGGTACCAGTAACACCGGGGCGTGGCCCTCGAACATGGCGGCCTCAACAATCGGTTCGGCCTCGGCGTCGCGATCCTTTCCGTATGGGCGCGGCAATATCACTAGATCTGAAAAACGCGCGCGGCGGGCGACGTGTCGGCCAATATCGGCAATCTGTGCTACCCCATTTTCAGCCGACCAACGCACCCCCGATTTGCCAAGATAGTCCTGAGCAAATTTGAGGATTTCATCCGCCTCGGCGTTTGCGCGACTCAGGGTTTCCTGCAGGATCATTGCATTGGCCCCGGCGTAGTAATACCCGGTCTGACTGCGGTCGACCCCAAGGCACAGCGCTTCGGCATGGGCGTCTTGCCCGTCGGCCAAGGCGATCATCTGTGCCAGAGCCGTTTGGGAAATCTTGGTTTCTGTCATGACCGTAAGCAGGGATTTATATGCCATGTCGACCTCATTATTCCGACGCTCCTTATTGCGGAACGTGTGTTTGTCTCTGGAAAACACCTCTCACAGAAAACAGGGGGTTGTCTTGACACAGATCAAAGCAGCACAATTGGCATCACTGCATTACGACACGCAGTCAAAAGGTTTCCGTGTGGCATGAAGAATCGCGCGGGGCATGGCAAAGGGACGCAATATGTCAAATTACATCAAGCTGATCGTGCTTGGGCTGGTTGTGCTGTTCGCAGCCATTGGGTCCAATTATGCACGGGATTTGGCGTATCAGGTGCACGCAATTCTGGTGATGATCATCGCTGCCGGATTGTTCATTTGGACGCTTAGAAACACCGATGAGCCAGATATTCTTGTAGATCGCTCGGCGGAATATATGGATGGCGTGATCCGCTATGGCGTGATCGCAACCGCCTTTTGGGGTGTGGTCGGGTTCCTTGCGGGGACTTTCATTGCGTTCCAGCTGGCCTTTCCGTCGCTAAACTTCGAATGGGCGCAAGGGTATATGAACTTTGGACGTTTGCGGCCATTACACACGTCGGCGGTTATCTTCGCCTTTGGTGGTAACGCGCTGATCGCAACCTCGTTCTATGTCGTACAGCGCACAAGTGCCGCTCGTCTGTGGGGTGGAAACCTGGCCTGGTTCGTGTTCTGGGGCTATCAGCTGTTTATCGTTCTGGCGGCGACCGGTTACCTGCTGGGTGGAACCCAGTCGAAAGAATATGCGGAACCTGAATGGTATGTCGACCTATGGCTGACCGTTGTCTGGGTTGCTTATCTGGCTGTCTATCTGGGCACGATCATAAAACGGAAAGAACCCCACATCTACGTGGCCAACTGGTTCTATCTGGCATTCATCGTGACCGTCGCCATGCTGCATCTGGTCAATAACATGACCATTCCAGTCAGCATCTGGGGTTCGAAATCGGTCATCGTCTGGTCAGGTGTCCAAGACGCGATGATCCAATGGTGGTATGGCCACAACGCCGTGGGCTTCTTCCTGACCGCAGGCTTCCTGGGCATGATGTACTACTTCATCCCGAAACAAGCCGAGCGTCCGGTGTTCAGCTACAAACTGTCGATCATCCACTTCTGGGCGCTGATCTTCCTGTATATCTGGGCCGGTCCGCACCACCTGCACTATACCGCGCTACCGGATTGGGCCTCGACGCTGGGCATGGTTTTCTCGGTGATCCTGTGGATGCCTTCGTGGGGTGGTATGATCAACGGTCTGATGACCCTGTCCGGCGCATGGGACAAGCTGCGTACAGACCCTGTGATCCGGATGATGGTCATCTCAGTCGGCTTCTACGGCATGTCCACTTTCGAAGGTCCGATGATGTCGATCCGCGCTGTGAACAGCCTGTCTCACTACACCGACTGGACTATTGGTCACGTGCACTCGGGTGCGCTGGGCTGGAACGGAATGATTACCTTCGGTGCGCTGTACTATCTGGTGCCCGTCCTGTGGAAACGGGACCGCCTGTATTCGCTGCAGATGGTCAGCTGGCATTTCTGGCTCGCCACAATCGGTATCGTGCTCTACGCCGCGTCGATGTGGGTCACTGGTATCATGGAAGGTCTGATGTGGCGTGAAGTGGATGCCAACGGCTTCCTGGTGAATTCGTTTGCTGACACCGTGGCTGCCAAGTTCCCAATGTACGTTGTACGTGGTTTGGGTGGCGTGATGTTCCTCGCTGGCTCGCTGATCATGTGCTACAACCTGTGGATGACTGTGCGGAAGGCACCGGCCAAAGAGGCCAGCCTGACCGTTGCGGTCCCGGCTGAATAAGGAGGGCCGGAGCAATGGCAATTCTCGACAAACACAAGATCCTCGAGACCAACGCGACCCTCCTGCTGATCTTCAGCTTCTTGGTCGTAACCATCGGTGGCATCGTTCAAATCGCGCCTCTGTTCTATCTTGAGAACACCATCGAGAAGGTGGAGGGCATGCGCCCTTACACCCCTCTGGAATTGGCTGGGCGTGACATCTACATCCGCGAAGGTTGCTATGTCTGCCACAGCCAAATGATCCGCCCGATGCGGGACGAGGTCGAACGCTATGGCCACTATTCTCTGGCGGCCGAGTCGATGTATGACCATCCGTTCCAGTGGGGATCGAAGCGTACCGGACCTGATCTGGCACGTGTCGGCGGCCGATACTCGGATCAATGGCAAGTCGATCACCTGCGTGATCCGCAGTCGGTGGTCCCGGAATCGGTGATGCCCAAGTATGGTTATCTCGAGCGTCGCAAGATCGACGGTAAGTACATCGGTGATGTCATGGCCGCGAACGCAATGGTCGGCACGCCTTACACTGATGAGATGCTGGAGAACGCGCTGGCAGACTTCCGTGCTCAGGCGGATCCGGACAGCGACTACGACGGTCTTTTGGAGCGCTATGGTGACAAGGTGAACGTGCGCAACTTTGATGGTCAGCCCGAACTGACGGAAACTGACGCGTTGGTCGCCTATCTGCAGATGCTGGGTACATTGGTCGACTTCTCGACGTTTACGCCAGATGCAAGCCGCTAAGGAGGGATAAGATGGAAGAATACACTCTCCTAAGACAGTTTGCGGATAGCTGGATGCTGTTGCTGCTGTTTACGTTCTTTCTGGGCATCGTAATCTGGGTTTTCCGCCCCGGTGCCAGCAAGGAATACAAGGACACGGCCAATATCCCGTTCCGACATGTGGATGCCCCTGCACCTCAGCAAGACAAACCCGCCACATCCAAGGAGGCGCGGCAATGAGCAAGACACCTGAAAAACAGCCGGGCGATCCAAACACCACGGGTCACAGCTGGGACGGTATCGAAGAGTTCGACAACCCGATGCCGCGTTGGTGGCTGTGGACTTTCTATGCGACCATTCTCTGGGGCGTGATCTATACGATCATGTATCCAGCGTGGCCTCTGGTCCAATCGGCAACCGCCGGTGTATTGGGCTGGTCTTCGCGCGAGCTGGTGCAGCAGGAAATGGTCGCTTTTGAAGAAGCGAACGCGCCGTGGAATGCCAAGCTGGTGGAGACACCGCTGGAAGAGATTTCGGCGGATGCAGAGCTTCAGCAATACGCTGTTAACTCTGGCGGTGCCGTGTTCCGGACCTGGTGCGCGCAGTGCCATGGCTCAGGTGCGCAAGGCGCGCCGGGCTTCCCGAACCTGCTGGATGACGCCTGGCTGTGGGGCGGTACGCTCGAAGATATCGAGTATACCATCGCCCATGGTATCCGGAACGAGGAAAGCGACGATGCGCGCTATTCTGAGATGCCAGCCTTTGGTGAGATCCTCGAGCGAGACGATATCACTCAGGTAGTCCAATACGTCATGTCTCTGACAAATGCGCAGACCGATGATGCGGCGGCGCAGGCGGGCAAGGTTGTGTTCGAGGATAACTGTGCATCGTGCCACGGTGAGGATGGTAAAGGAGACGTCACGCAAGGTGCACCAAACCTGACGGATGCGATCTGGCTTTATGGTGGCAATGAAGAGGCTCTGACTGAAACGGTCACCTACAGCCGCTTTGGTGTGATGCCCCCATGGGAAAATCGTTTGACTGACGCGCAAATCCGCGCCGTTACGTCCTATGTCCACCAGTTGGGTGGTGGTCAGTAGAGGCTAAAAGAACACCTCCGGGCGGTTTTCCGCCCGAAGGCTGAGGCACCGGCTGTTCAATCTGTTCGCGCGTTTCCAGAACAGCCGGTGCCGATTTTCCAAACAATAGGGCCGCGTCAGGCTGCGGTCTAGTGTGGGGATCTAAGACGCCATCAGAGGTTGTTCAGATCCACCCCGCGCGGGCTTTCTCTCCACCAATGACTCTCGGGCAGCCACCGGCGCTTACGGAGACCCGGCTTAGGAGCCTCTCGAATGTGCGGAGCGTCGATGCGGGTCGCGTTCATGAAAGATCGGGCAAATACAGTCAACATGGCTTGCCTCCTATGGGGCGTTGTTTCTGCCAAATAGATTGACCTTTGATGCCGAAAATGCGACTCAATAACCATTCCAACATGTAAGCATGGATTACATATGGATTGGCTCAAACTTCCTCCACTTGCCGCGTTGCGCGCCTTTGCTGCCTTTGCTGAGAAGCGCAATGTTGTCGAAGCCGGGGCCGCGCTGAACGTCAGTCATGCCGCCATCAGCCAGCAGTTGCGCGTGCTGGAAAAGTATCTTGGCGCAGCCCTGTTGGATCGCAGCGGCAAAGCATTGACGCTGACAGCGGACGGAGAGCATCTGGCCCGCGCCTTGCAACTTGGCTTTGGTGCGATCGAGGCTGCAGTTGGCGATCTGGCCAGATCCGGCCTGGATCGCCCAGTTCATGTATCACTGACTTCCTCTTTCGCGGCCTCATGGCTGATGCCACGCCTTCCGGCGTTTCGCGAATCCCACCCCGAGGTGAATCTGATCCTCGACCCGTCCGCCGAAGTGGTTGATTTGCGCCCAGGCGGAGTGGACATTGCGATCCGCTACGGCCCCGGAGGTTGGTCGGGGGTTCATTCAGAAATGCTGTTGCAATCGCCGGTGGTGATTGTCGCCGCGCCGAAACTTCTGGGGGGCAAGACGTCATTGACCCCGTCGGAGCTGGCCCAGTTGCCGTGGTTGGAAGAGGTTGGCACCACCGAGGCAACGTCTTGGCTTGCCGAGCACGGCGTCGGTCCAGAACGCGGTGCAGGTCGGACTCAGCTGCCTGGCAATCTGGTTCTGGAAGGATTGCGCGCCGGGCAGGGGGTCACGGTGACCGTGCGACATTTCGTCGAGCAAGACATCAAAGCTGGGCGCATTGTGGAACTCTACGCTGAGCCCGATGCGCGCGGATACCATATTGTGACGGCAAATTCGGCACTTAGGCCTGCTGTCAGAACTTTTGCTGGCTGGCTTAGACGTCAAGCACGTGAAACGTGATAAAAGGTATCTGTACGATGCGCGTTTTGACCCATGTCAAAGTCCCTATGCTTGTGATCTGGAAGAACGCACACTCAGAAGAGCCAGTCCCGGAGCCAGCCTGTGAGCGATTCCAACCCGACCCCCAGCCTTTACGCCGCCAGAGAACCAATTTTCCCAAGACGGGTATCCGGTCCATTCCGGAACCTTAAGTGGATCATTATGGCGGTGACACTGGGCATCTACTATGTAACGCCGTGGATCAGATGGGATCGAGGACCAAGCCTTCCTGATCAGGCTGTGTTGCTGGATCTGGCGAACCGACGTTTTTATTTCTTCTGGATCGAAATCTGGCCGCACGAGTTCTATTTCGTTGCGGGGCTTTTGATCATGGCAGGATTGGGGTTGTTTCTTTTTACCTCAGCGTTGGGCCGGGTTTGGTGCGGATATGCTTGCCCTCAGACAGTGTGGACCGACCTCTATATTCTTGTTGAACGCTGGATCGAAGGCGACCGCAATGCGCGTCTGCGCCTGCATCGCCAAAAGAAGCTGGATTTCCGCAAAGCGCGTCTGCGACTGACCAAATGGGTGGTCTGGTTTTTTATTGGACTGGCAACCGGTGGCGCGTGGGTTTTCTATTTTGCGGATGCCCCAACGCTGGCGCGTGATTTGGTCACCGGGAACGCGCACCCCGTCGCCTACACGACAATGCTGATCCTGACGGGTACAACCTTCTTCTTCGGCGGCTTCGCGCGCGAACAAATCTGTATCTATGCATGCCCATGGCCGCGCATTCAGGCCGCGATGATGGACGAGGATACCCTGGTCGTCGGCTACCGTGAATGGCGGGGTGAACCGCGTGGCAAGGGCAAACGCACCGCTGACAGCGAGCTGGGCGATTGCATTGATTGTATGGCTTGCGTCAATGTCTGTCCGGTAGGGATCGATATCCGCGACGGTCAACAGCTGGAATGCATCACCTGCGCGCTTTGCATTGATGCCTGCGACGACATGATGGCCAAGATCGGCAAGCCACGTGGCCTGATCGATTATATGGCGCTAAGTGACGAAACGCGTGAACGCGAAGGCCATCCGCCCAAGAATGTGTGGAAACACATCCTGCGTCCGCGCACGATCCTTTATACCTCTTTGTGGTCGCTGGTCGGTTTTGCCTTGCTCTTCGCCCTGTTCATCCGGTCGGATATCGACCTGACTGTGGCTCCAGTACGGAACCCGACTTTCGTAACCCTTTCCGATGGTACGATCCGCAATACCTATGATGTACGCCTGCGTAACAAGCATGGCGAGGAACGTGCTTTTAAATTGTCGCTTGCCGGTGATCCGTCGCTGCAGATCAAAATTGAGGGCGTCGAAGGTGACACTGTAAATGTCACGGCAGATACGGCACAATTAACGCGCGTATATATTACAGCAACGAAAGACACCGGGCCCGCAGCGGTTGACAGCACATCGGTTCGCATCTGGGTCGAAGATCTGGAAAGTGGTAAGCGCGCATACAAAGACACCACGTTCAATGGGCGAGGAAACTGACAATGGCAGAGCGTCAATTCACTGGCAAACACGCACTGGCGGTATTTGTCGCGGCCTTTGGCGTAATCATCGCGGTAAACCTCGTCCTCGCCTATAGCGCGGTAAAGACGTTCCCGGGGTTGGAAGTCAAGAACTCCTATGTTGCCAGCCAGGAGTTCAACGAACGCTTGCAGGAACAGCAGGCGCTGGGCTGGGATATCAAGGCTGAGTTGACCGGTGGTTTGCTGGTATTGCGCATCACCGATCAGACCGGTTCACCAGTTGAAGTGGCAGAATTGCAAGCCGTCGTCGGGCGCGCCACCCACGTGAAAGATGACTTCTCACCTGACTTCACCTTTGACGGCATCACCTATGCCGCCCCAGCTGCGCTGGGTAAAGGAAACTGGAACATTCGCCTTGTGGCCAAAGCTAAAGACGGTGCCGAGTTTGCGCAACGCGTGCCGCTTTATGTGAAGGGTTAGAGGGATGACAGCGCAAGTCACCCCAGCTCGGGCAGCTTGTCCCGGTTGTGTCGCGACCGCGGCGGAACCGGCCCGGCCAGTCCCCGAGGACGTGCAAATCGCGCTGTCGCTGCCGGGTATCCATTGCTCGGCCTGTATCTCCACTGTCGAGCGCGAGTTGAATGCTCATCCCGGTGTGGAGGGTGCGAGGGTCAATCTGACGCTGAAACGCGCGATGATTAAAGCGAAACCCGATACACGTGCGGCTGATCTGATACCAGTGCTGGAACGTGCCGGTTTTGAAGCACACGAACTGGATCCGGGTGCCCTATCGGCCACGCAATCGGATAAGGCCGGGCGCGATCTTTTGATGCGGCTCGCGGTTGCCGGATTTGCCTCGATGAATGTGATGCTGTTGTCGGTTTCGGTCTGGTCCGGTGCCACTGATGCGACGCGCGACATGTTCCACTGGATATCAGCAGCGATTGCGTTGCCTGCGATTGCATTTTCGGCCCAACCTTTCTTTGCCAACGCCTGGAGCGCGCTACGCGTGCGTCGGTTGAATATGGATGTACCGATTGTTTTGGCGATCCTGCTGGCGCTGGTCACCTCACTTTGGGAAACCGCGCTCAGCGGTGAACATGCCTATTTTGATGCGGCCTTGACGCTGACATTCTTCCTTCTGGCGGGCCGGTATCTTGATTATCGCACGCGCGCCGCTGCGCGATCGGCTGCCGAAGAGCTTACAGCGCTGGAAGTCCCCCGCGCCATTCGTCTGGTGGATGGTTCAGAACAGGAGGTCGCCGTCGCTAACCTGCGCGTGGGTGATCTGATCTTGGTTCGTCCCGGCGGGCGTATGCCGGTGGATGGCGAAATTACCTCGGGCCGGTCCGAGCTGGACCGTTCGCTGCTGACCGGGGAAACCCTTCCTGTCTTTGCCGAAGCTGGGCTGCGTGTCAGCGCAGGCGAGGTCAACCTGACCGGCCCCTTGACCATCCGTGCGACCGCGGTCGGCGAGGATACCTCGCTGCACCGTATGGCCGATCTGGTTGCCATCGCAGAGTCGGGCCGGTCACGCTATACCTCGCTGGCAGACAAGGCGGCCAAGCTTTATGCGCCAGGGGTGCACATCCTTTCGGCGCTCAGCTTTTTAGGATGGTATATT
Source organism: Ruegeria sp. AN6 (assembly GCF_056540425.1). Classification (NCBI taxonomy): domain Bacteria; kingdom Pseudomonadati; phylum Pseudomonadota; class Alphaproteobacteria; order Rhodobacterales; family Roseobacteraceae; genus Ruegeria; species Ruegeria sp. AN6. The sequence goes on along the minus strand of NZ_JBQFWR010000006.1, from coordinate 75,458 downwards.
TATTCCGGCGATATTCGCACCGCGCTGAATATCGCAGCGGCGGTTTTGATCATCACTTGCCCCTGCGCATTGGGGCTGGCGGTGCCAGCAGTAACCACAGCGGCCTCGGGCCGGTTATTTCGGAACGGGATGCTGATCAAACACGCCACCGCCCTTGAACGCCTTGCCGAGGTGGACACGGTGGTGTTCGACAAGACCGGTACGCTCACTTCAGGGGCGCCCGAGCTGACCAATCTCGGCGATCATTCCCGCGCTGATCTGGAAGTCGCGCTGGCATTGGCTGAGGCCTCTTCCCATCCGCTGTCGATTGCTCTTGCAAAGGCGGCGCGTGGGGCCGGGATAAAGCCTGCGACATTGCGTGATGTGGTTGAGGTGCCGGGCTATGGCACGGAAGGCATGTATCATGAACAGCGCGTCCGGCTGGGTCGTGCAGCCTGGGTTGGAGGCAAAGATTGTGAGCAAACCGCAGCTTGGCTGGCGATAGGTTCGCAAACCCCTTCGCGCTTTACGTTTACGGACAGCCTGCGCGCGGGTGCCGCCGAAGCCATCGCCGCGTTTCGGAAGGCGGGAAAAGACGTCATCCTGATATCCGGCGACACGCACCCCGCAGTTCAGGCCTTGGCTGACAAGCTTGGCATCCAGAACTGGATTGCCCAAGCCTTGCCTCAGGACAAAGCCACCAAGGTGCAGGAACTGAGTGATCAGGGTCGACATGTTCTGATGGTCGGCGATGGGCTGAACGATACAGCGGCGTTGGCTGCAGCGCATGTATCGATCTCTCCGGCCAGCGCCTTGGATGCCGCGCGGGTGGCGTCGGATATCGTGCTTCTGGGCAACGATCTGTCCCCGATTGCCGAGGCCTGCGAAACTGCCGTCAAGTCGACGCGCCGGATTCGCGAGAACTTCCGCATTGCCACCGTCTATAACGTGATCGCTGTTCCGCTGGCCGTCGCCGGATTGGCAACCCCTCTGATCGCAGCCTTGGCGATGTCGACCTCGTCGATTACGGTGTCACTGAACGCCTTGCGGCTGAGGTAACCCCGATGGAAGTGCTTGCTTATCTGATCCCGATTTCGCTGCTTTTGGGCGCAGTTGGTCTTATCGCATTTATCTACACCGTGCGCTCGAACCAGTATGAAGATCCCGAAGGTGATGCGCGTCGCATCCTCAGCGACGAATGGGATGACAAGCCCAAGCCCTGACGCGGTGCCAACAGCCCTTGAAATTGCCGCAATGCCCGGCTATGTCCGGCCCATCCGCAAGCAGAGAGATTGTAGCCTCATGGCAACCACAAACCCGATCCAGTTCATTCAGCAGGTCCGAGCCGAAGTTGCAAAGGTCGTCTGGCCGACCCGTCGCGAGGTGCTGTTGACCACGGTCATGGTGTTCATCATGGCAGCGCTGACTGCCGTGTTTTTCGCACTGGTCGATCTGGGCATTCGCGGTGGTCTGCAACTGGTCCTGGGCGCGTTCAGCTAAGCCCGTTCGGGGCGGGTGGAAACGCCATTGCCCCTTGCACAGCGCGCCGTGTCAGAGTAGGTGACACGGAACTATTCGGAATGGGCGTGCGGCGATTCGAGCTGCGCGCCGCTTTTTATTCCGGGTGACGTGATAGAATTTCAATGACGGTGCTTCGCCTGGTTCGAACGCGCCAAAGGCAAACAAGGACGACAGGTTCATGGCGAAACGGTGGTACTCGGTCAGCGTTCTTTCGAATTTCGAAAAGAAGATCGCAGAGCAGATCCGCACGTCGGTGGCTGAACAGGGCCTTGAGGACGATATCGACGAAGTTCTGGTGCCCACCGAAGAGGTGATCGAAGTGCGCCGGGGCAAGAAGGTCACCACCGAACGCCGGTTCATGCCCGGCTACGTGTTGGTGCATATGGAAATGTCGGATCAGGGCTATCATCTGGTCAACTCGATCAACCGTGTCACCGGATTCCTGGGCCCGCAGGGCCGCCCAATGCCGATGCGCGATGCCGAGGTGAACCAGATCCTCAACCGCGTTCAGGAAGGCGAAGAAGCGCCCAAGCTGATGATCACCTTTGAGGTTGGCGAGAAGGTTAAGGTCAACGACGGCCCGTTCGAGGATTTCGACGGCATGGTCGAAGGTGTGGACGACGAAGCCCAAAAGCTGAAAGTCTCGGTCTCGATCTTTGGCCGCGAAACCCCGGTCGAACTGGACTTTACACAGGTTACCAAGCAGAGCTGATTGGTTTCTTTGAACCACTGGATGGGGTGCCTTATCGGCACCCTTTTTTGCGTTTACAGGCCACTCACCTGCCAAACGGTTTGATCTTCGCCAAACCCCTTAAGTGACACGGTCCCGACCGGTTCGCAGAGTTTCGGCAAAAACGCTGCGGCGGTTTCGGATAGGACGTGATCACAATTCAGTTCTGTCGCCGCCGACACAAGTCTGGCTGTTAAATTGACATCGGGGCCGATGGCCGTGAAGTCCAGCCGATCACCGCCACCTATATTGCCATAGTGGAAACGACCGTGATGGATTGCAGTCCGTACGCCAAGCTTGTGCTGGAAATTGGCATTGGTCAGCGACGCCAAACCCTCACGGACTGCTGCAATGGCGGCTGTGATCTGTGTGCTCGGGGTAAGGTCCGAGTTGGTTGGGAAGATGGCAAAAAAGCCGTCGCCCATGAATTTCAGAATCTCTCCTCCCTGATCCATTACCGAAGGAACAAGGCAGTCAAAGCTGTCATTCAGCAGCCTAACCAGTGCATCGCCGGATACAGAATTTGAAAGATGTGTGAATCCCTTGAGGTCTGCAAACAGAATAACGGCATCGATTGTGCTGCCATCACCGCGATGCACCTTGCCATCGAGTATCTGCGCGCCGCTGTTACGGCCAACATAGGTCGACAGCAGGTAAGTCGCGTCGAGCCGCAGCATATAGGTCTCGGTCAGGCGCGCGAGCGGACCGCGAACCCGGTTCAGGATCGCCAGATCTCGCTCTGAAAACCCTCCGGGTGTAGCACTTGACCAAGTGCAGACATGGGTATCGCCATTGAGATAGATCAGCGGCTGCGCCAGGTAGTCAGTGAATCCCTGCTCGCGCAGCTCGCTGACGATAATGTAGTCCAGAGTGCAGTTTGGATCTTCCAGATGGCGACGGATGGATTGCTGACGCTCGATCACGTGCGGCAAGGGGTTGTCGGTATAAATAGCCGTAGTAAACAGTTGTGACGGCGCATCGACCCTGTCGACGCCAGCGCCCGCTTTCCACAGGAAACGCCGGCCCATCAGATTGGGGTGCAGCGTCCAAATGAACAAACCGAACCGATCAATGGCCACATCAGCGTCCAGCAGACGCGTGCAGATACCTTCAATAATCTCGACCGCATTTCCAGCTGGTCGGGCTCCGTCAACCATCCACTCGATCAGAGCATCAACCTTGTTCTGTTGCTGGTTCGCTTCGGATGCTGGGGGCAACATAAGCCTCTCGCGATAGAATGCTGGGTCAGGTTCGTTCCGCGTTAGATAAAATTGTGGCGGTCTTAGTCTGAGACTGCAAGTAGCACGCGAAGATGGCGCTGTGACTAATGGAGTAGACTATCAGGGACTGGTACGTGATCGAACCGGTCTCAAAATCGATTTTTGACCAAAAAACCCAAACATATTGGGGTCTCCGTAGGCTGCCGCGCCTGTTCGGACTCTGCCTGAGAATATTAAAAGCGGTGCCCGAGGGTGCCGCCTGTTTCTGCTATCGGTTAAGCCATTCGTTCAGACTGGCAAAAAAGGCATCCTGCTGTTCTATGAATGGGTAATGGGCAGATTCTTCGAAAACCACGACAGTGGCGTTGGGCATCAATGAGCCAATTCTTTCGGCCCCAGGACCGGGAGGCGTAATGCCATCATGCTGACCAGCCATCGCAAGAGTAGGCACAGTCACATCAGGCAGTTTATCCAGCATGTTGAATGTGCCCAGAAGAGGGCCAGCGGCATTCCAGGCCTGATATTCATAGACGGTTCGATCATCCAGATCCGCGCCAGTATCTTCTTGGTATTGCTTGAAGTAGAGCTTCACGACTTCGCCCCAAGTTGACCGCCAATCGTCGTTGTCGGCCATGGGTTGGCTGAACAACTTCCCAAAAGCCGCCATTTGCTCGTCTGGCCCGGAGTCGTTGGCGCATAGTCAAACGCGGGGACCGTATTGATCAATACAAGCCCCTCCAGCCGATCCGGATGTCGAGTGACAAAATCCTGAGCGACAAATCCACCATAGGAATGACCGATCAGCGTGAAATTATCGTACCCCAGATGATCCATCAGCCCGGCGGCATCTGATACCAGGCGGTCAAAGGTCATTTCAGAGTAATCGTCGGGTCTGCCCGAGCGACCATTGCCAAAATGGTCATAGTAAATAACCGTATGCGTATCGGACAAGGTATCGAAATAGGGTCTCAGGTAATCATGGCTCAGGCCAAGGCCGCCGTGCATCATCAGAATTGGCGGCCCGTCTCCGACGGTTTCATAATAGATATCAGACCCATTGATCTCGGCGGTTTCTCCGTGCGCGGTGCCGACCGAGGCTGCCAGCACGGCAATTGCCATTGCTCTGCCTGTCGTATTCATCATTGATTTCCCCTTTTCGGGCTGTTGTCGGCTCAGCACTTTGGATGGACAATCGATAGCACAATATTCCACAAAAGACGCTTGGCTATTTGAAAAGCGGGTGAATGTATCAAAACTCCGCCCCAAGGTACTCCGCGTTAAGCGTAGTTGCGGTCACAATAATTGTGGAGAGGCTCTCATCCCAGATTGAAAGGCGCGCGATCACGAGTTGGGCCATGCTACGCGACCGAAATAAACGCCGCAACGCAGCTAGCGACGCGGCGCTTTTTGAACCCTTCAGGGCCAGATATCGTATTGCATATCGTCTTATTGCGACTGGATCATAGCCGCGCGCAAAAGTTGTGGACGGTCGGTCTGGGACGGCAGGAAGACAGCCTGCGAACCGGCATCCAGTGCCGAAAGGCTCGCATCATACCACTGCATCGCAAGATCGCGACGCTCCTGTACGCCAAAGCCCTCGCGCAAGTGATGGCCCACCAACTCTCCATAGGCGGGTTCACCCATCGCAACCAGCATGAGCGCAGAGCCAACGGCAGTATCCATGTTGTCCTGACGGTAGCCCATCGCCAGACAGACCTTGCTCGTCGCAGCGAGATCTGCGGGGCTCAATCCAGAGTCCAGCGCCATTTTGCGAACCTGGGTTTCAGCTTCTGTTTTTGAGCTGATAGACAGAGCGTCAACTTGAGGTGCCAGCATCTCACCATACGAGGCACATTGGGCAGATACCTGATCGGGTGTCAGACCCTGGATATCCTGCATCAGATCCTCACCGCGCGCCATCGCATAGCTGCGGGCAAGGCAAAATTGCTCGCTGAGCGCAAAATCAGGATCAGACATGTTCGACAGGGTCGTATAGCCGCCATTGGTCGAGGTTTGCAGCATCACTCCGCTGCAGCGATTTGCCAGCGACGGCCCCCCGGTGCCGCCCGAAAACAGGCTCGGCAGGCTCGCAGACGTTGTTTCAGTGGTGTTCGCTGCGGGTTCGGTATCTTGGGGCTTGATAACCGGAATAGCTTGAGCCGGAGACTGAGGTGCCGCAGCCAGAGAAGATCCTGATTGAACCTGTCGGCGGTACTCCATCAACAGCGGTTGACCCGAGAGCTGCGTGGCTGCCTGTCCACCGCTTGTCGCCCAGTAATAAGCCTGCTGCAGGAAGTCATATTGATAAGGCTGAAAGTCATGCCCATTTACGGGATAACCCATTGAGGCCTGATAACGTTCGATGGCGGAGCGCGTGCCACGCCCGACCTGACCGTCAACACGACCGGCATTGTAGCCAAAGTAATTCAGTGCCGTTTGGGTTTGCGCCCCTTGAGTGGTGGATGGGATACCTTGCCGGTAGGTTCGGGTCGCTGTCGATGACTGTGTCTTCTTTTTTTGCTGATCTTTGCCAATAAGATATCCAGCGACCCCTCCGACGACAGCACCGCCGATGAAATCCCCAGCGTCAGCGCGCGCATTCTGAGGGGCTATTGCTGCAATAGATATAGCGATACCCAACGATAGAATAATACGAACGATCATAATTAACCTCCACTCAAAAATCACTAATTTCGCTGAGTATATCACAGCTAAGCACGCGCGGGTGAAACCGGCGACAATTGGCTGATTGTGCGTGGAGTATCTGGAATTTCTGTTGAGCTATGGGATAGTTAGCTGTTCACGCGACGTTGGTGGCGAGGCCGCTCATCCATGGAACTCACTCTCGATGCTGCGAAGCGCGATTCGATATGGCCCAATTGGTCGTCGGCCACTTGCCAACGTCTTCGTTCCACTGTAAACGCCGCCACTATCGTCTTCGGGCGAGATTCTCTCGTGGGAGGTTACTGAGATCGCGATCTTGGGCCGGACCACGCAACATAATCTGGGTGGGACGCGTTCTACCTAAGTTGAAAGGAAAACCAAATGGCCAAGAAGCTTGCTGGTACAATGAAACTGCAGGTTCCTGCAGGTCAGGCGAACCCGTCGCCGCCAGTTGGTCCGGCGCTGGGTCAGCGCGGCATCAACATCATGGAATTCTGCAAGGCGTTCAACGCCAAGACCGCAGACATGGAGCCCGGCGCTCCGTGCCCGACCGTGATCACCTACTATCAGGACAAGTCCTTCACCATGGACATCAAGACGCCGCCTGCGTCTTATTACCTGAAAAAAGCGGCTGGTCTGAAGCCGGTTGGCAAGCGTAACCGCCCCCGCGGTGCGGAAAACCCAGGTCGCGAGACCGTGGCAACCGTGACCTCGAAGCAGGTTCGCGAAATCGCCGAAGCCAAAATGAAAGATCTGAACGCCAACGACGTGGAAGGCGCGATGCAGATCATCCTGGGCTCGGCCCGCTCTATGGGCATCGAGGTGAAGTAAGATGGCAAAACTCGGTAAACGTACCCGCGCTGCGCGCGAAGCTGTCGCTGGCAAGGAAAACCTGTCGGTTGAAGAAGCTGTTTCCCTGGTCAAAGGCAACGCAACTTCGAAATTCGATGAGACCATCGAAATCGCTCTGAACCTGGGCGTTGACACCCGTCACGCAGACCAGATGGTTCGCGGCGTTGTTGGCCTGCCGAACGGCACCGGTAAAGCGATGCGCGTTGCTGTTTTCGCTCGCGGCCCGAAAGCTGACGAAGCAAAAGAAGCTGGCGCAGATATCGTTGGAGCGGAGGACCTGATGGAAACCATTCAGGGCGGCACCATCGAATTCGATCGCTGCATCGCAACCCCGGACATGATGCCGATCGTCGGCCGTCTGGGTAAAGTGCTGGGCCCCCGCAACCTGATGCCGAACCCCAAAGTTGGCACCGTGACCATGGACGTGAAAGCGGCCGTGGAAGCAGCCAAAGGTGGTGAAGTTCAGTTCAAGGCGGAAAAAGGCGGCGTTGTGCATGCTGGTGTTGGCAAAGCGTCGTTCGACGAAGCCAAGCTGGTCGAAAACGTTCGTGCCTTCATCTCGGCTGTGGCCAAAGCCAAGCCGTCGGGCGCTAAAGGTACATACATGAAGAAAATCGCACTGAGCTCGACGATGGGCCCGGGTGTAACTTTGGACGTGGCGGCTGCTGCGGGCGAATAAGTTCTTCGAAATACTCTCAGAAAACCCGGCCAACAGGTGTTGGTCGGGTTTTTTTGTTCCGCGTTGCCGCTGCATTGATGTCACAAATAATGCCGACAAGTTGGGAGATGGTTTCGCTATTAGACATTTGCGCTAGAAAAGGTCCAAATTTCGGTTCTATCAAGAGCGTTCCATGCGTCCGAGCAAATCTCCAAAAGAATTGCGGCAGTTAAAGCGTCAGATCGTCCAGTATCGGAGGGACATAGGTAACCAACTATTTAAGGAACGTGGTGGATACGTCATGGGCGGCTGCCTTTGCGGTTTCCGGTTGCTTGAAGAAAGCAGTTGGGGGCAAGCAGATTTGTTCACGAAATTGCTGGGGATCTACGAACAACAAAATCAACCTATTTTCGTGGAAAGCACAAAGCCGATACTCGTCGATCTTGGGGCGGCAGATGGCTATTGGGGCGTTGGTTTGGTGCAAGCGGGCCATTTCGAGCGAAGCCTATGTTTCGAACAAAGACGCAAAGCTCGACAGATCATCCGAAAGACCCTGCACGCGAATGGTGTTCGCGACAGGGTCGAGATTGCTGCCACCGCTACGGACACTTCAATTCGCGAGCTGGTGTCTAGTAGGTATCAGCCTCAGGATTTGTTTTTCTTGATTGATATCGAAGGCGGTGAGTTCGAACTTTTAACCTTCGAATTTCTTAGTGAATTCAAGTCTTCAGAGTTTCTGATCGAGTTGCACTCCAGTGGCGTTTGGTTGGGCAACGAAAAAGAAGAAAGGCTAATTCGCGACGCACAGGTCTTATTTGATGTCGAATTGGTTGACGATACAAAACGCGATCTTTTGCAGCTTCGGAATGAGTTGCAAATGCCAGACGATTTGACTTGGGTGCTTGCATCCGAGGGACGTAGATACCCAATGCGTTGGCTGCACTTAAAGCCAAAGAGAGAACCAAAGAATGCCGCGTTGCCCAAGAAGCGAAGCGAGCAAAAGAAGGACCAAAAATTTGGGACGCTCTGGATGGGGGGAGAGCCGGGAAAACTGGAACGTGCTTGCCTCAATTCCATGAAGGACTTTGGTTATAATCCTATTGTCTTTTCTTACGAGCCGATCCGAAACCTGCCAGAAGGGGTGGAGTATTTTGATGCGAGAGAAATATATGAGCCAGGCAGGGTCATTCGGCATGTAAGGCACAAAAGCCCGGCGATACACGCAGACATATTCAGGTATCATTTGATTAGTAAGACCGGCATGATCTGGCTTGATACCGATATGTACATGGTCGCTTCGGCCGAGAGGCTCATGGCTTCGGCTGAATCTCGTGCTGGTTTTTGTGTTGGATGTGTTTTTCCGGATCTTCCACGGCATCAAACGTATCATTCACTCGTGAATAATGCGGTTTTTGGGCTTCCGGCGCATAGTAAATCGCTCGCCCTATTGGGAGAGGTGTTTGAGGAGGACCAGTTGGTCTCTGAGGCCTGGAAGGATTCGCCTGCACTTTTGGGATTGAACGCGGCGGTTGAGGCGCAACGCGAGAAACCTTTTGGGCGCTTGCGTTGGGGGTCAACTGGCCCAAGAGCTTTGACAACTGCATTGAATATGTCTGGCGAACGAAAATACGCTCATGACAGCACCGCATTTTACCATATTTCCAGTCGAGAAATACCTGCGTTGTTTCAAGCAGGAACCCGGCTTTCAGATTTTGTGACACCCACCACATTTGGGTTCCATTTGTGGGGTCGAGATTTCCGCTCTGCTTTGTCCGAGCTTGATCCAAATGTTCAACAGTGCGCTGCCCGCGACATACTGGAGTCAGCTGTTTGACGGAACGATTAGCGGCCATCCACGCTATTCTACAAAATGGCGATCTGTCTTTGGCGCTAATTGCGGGATGTTTGTTATGTTTAGATCTTTCGATATGGAGGCGGGTACAACCTGATAATGGTTTTGATTTTGCACCACGATCACAAAAACCATGACAGATACCGGGCAATTGCCTAGAAATGTTAATTAAGTTTACGATTGAAGCCCGGTGACCCCTGTGGAGCAATTGGCATTTACCTATGAGATGGCCGTGGTGTCGGGGCTTTTGGCGTTCACGGTTTTCTTGTTTGTGTCTGAAATCGTCCGGATCGATCTTTCCGCTATTCTCGTTTTGGTCATTGTCGGTCTGCTGAGCTATGCGCCCGGCCTTGAGAATCTGGCGGATGTACCGCATCTGTTTGACGGATTTGCGTCGAATGCGGTCATTTCGATCATTGCAGTGATGATCGTTGGTGCGGGGCTGGACAAGACAGGGCTGATGAACAAAGTCGCCTCGGTCATCCTGAAATATGGTGGCAAGTCGGAAGGACGGGTTTTACCCATCATTTCGGGCACGGTCGGTGTGATTTCGTCATTCATGCAGAATGTCGGTGCCGCGGCTTTGTTCCTTCCTGTGGTTAGCCGGATCTCATCTCGATCAGGGATCCCGCTGTCGCGATTGCTAATGCCGATGGGGTTTTGCGCCATATTGGGTGGCACAATGACTATGGTGGGCTCTTCTCCGCTGATCCTTCTGAATGATCTGATTCAAACTGCGAATGAAGGTTTGCCTGAAGCACAGCGTATGGAGCCTTTTGGGTTGTTCTCGGTCACGCCCATAGGTGCGGTGCTGATTTTGACGGGTATCGCGTATTTCCTGTTGCTTGGGCGATGGGTTTTGCCGGGTGATTCAGGTTCTGAAAGCACCGGTACCGGGCGCGGGACGCAGGAATATCTTCAGCGGGTTTATGGGCTGAAAGCCGACGTGTTTGAGGTTGTTGTACCGGCCGACAGCCCGCTGGTCGGGCAGATACTGGCCGACATCAACTTTGAAAATCACCTCTATATCATCTCGACCTTTTATCGCGGCAAGACTTCGATGGTTCAAGTGCTGACAGCCGAGATCGCCGCGCCATGCCGATTGGCGATTGTGGGGCGGCGTTGGGTTGTCGAAGAATTTGCTGAAAAGTACGGGCTGACCGTTCTGCCGGATCTGGATGTGTTTGTCGAAGAGTTTGCACCCACAAATGCCGGGGTCGCAGAGGTGGTCGTGACGCCCGAGAGCAAGCTGATCGGCAAATGCCCGAGGGAGTTGCTGTTTCGGAAAACTTACGGAATGTCTCTGCTCGCCATCCATCGGGGGGAGGAAACGCTAAGCCATGTCGAAACAGAGACACACGAATCCACGCAAATCGGTCTTGAGAAGTTCAAGGCCGGTGACATGTTGGTTGCCCATACCCGTTGGGACAACCTGATGCGGATCAAGCGTGACCCGGATTTTGTTGTGGTCACATCAGACTTCCCGCAGGACGAATTGCGCCCGCAAAAGGTTGGCTGGGCGCTTTTGTTTTTCGTGATTTCTTTGTCGCTAATTCTATTTACAGATATCCGGTTGTCACTTTGCCTGCTGACGGGTGCTGCGGGTATGATGCTGACCCGCGTGTTGAGCGTGGACGAGGCCTACCGCGCGGTCGGGTGGAACACGGTCTTCCTCTTGGCCTGCCTGATCCCATTGGGGCAAGCGGTGCAGAATACGGGAACTGCGGCATGGATTGCGCAACAGATCATGATCATCCTGGACGGATGGCCAATCTGGGCGCTTCAGGCTGGAGTCGCCATTCTGGCGACAGCGTTTTCGCTGGTGATGTCGAATGTCGGGGCCACAGTTCTGCTGGTGCCCCTTGCGGTTTCAATCGCGGTTGCCGCCGGTGGCAACCCCGCTGTCTTTGCGCTGACCGTCGCGATTTCGACCTCGAACAGTTTCATTATCCCGACCCACCAGGTCAACGCGCTGATCATGGGGCCCGCAGGGTACAAGGTTATGGATTTCGTGCGTTCCGGCGGCGTCATGACGATCATATTTCTGATCGTCTCGCTGTTGATGCTGAACGTGATCTTCTAACCCTGATGGTCATCCTTTTAGGCTGATTGTTTGGCCTTGCTCCGATGCTTGTTGCGCCGCAAGACCGATGCGTACGGCCCAAATCCCATCGCGCAGTGAGACCTCGGGTTTGGCGCGTTCACCCCGGATCAACTCCAGAAAACCTTTGTGCTGATAATAAGTGGAGCCATTGTGGTCGCCAGCCGCCAATAACTCGGGATCAACCGGGATCTCTCTCTGGATTGGGCCTTTCGGTGCGCGGGGGCTGATGATCAGCTGTGGTACCGGAGCGTCGCCCAGATGTTCGGGCCAGAACCGGCCCGGGCCGGGCACAAGCGCTTCGATCTTTGCATTGGGCCCAATGGCCGAGATTTCTTCCTGATACCGCGACCCCTCGGCGAACATGCAAAGCTCGAGCATCGCGCGCGCGCCTGAGGCGAAATCGATTATGACAAAGCCGTGGTCCAGAATATCCGGCGTATTGCCGTCATAGTCCTCGTCCAAATGATTGACAGCTTGGCCGCCACTCGCCGAAACCCGAACTGGGTCCGATTGCAGGATCAGGCGCATGAGATCGAAGAAGTGGCAACACTTTTCAACGAACGTACCGCCGGTGTTGCGATTGAACCGGTTCCAGTTGTCGACCTTTTCAAGAAACGGGAAACGGTGTTCGCGGATCGAGAGCATTTTGATCCCACCACTGGCGGTCGCTGCTTCCTCGATCAGCGCTGCGATAGGGGGCATATAGCGATATTCCATCGCTACCCAGATCGGGTGAGGGTAAATGCGTTCCAGTTCCTCAAGCCGGGCAAGATCGGCGGGGTCGGTGAATAACGGTTTCTCGATCAACAGGGGCAGAGGGCGGGTTTCCGCAATCTCGACCAGTTGATCGACATGCAGGTGGTTGGGGCTGGCGATGACCAGACAGTCCAAATCACTGACCGCCAGAAGGTCCTGAATGGAAGACACCATCTTCGCATTGGTCGCAATCGCCTGCGTCTTTTGCGCCATCTCCGGGTCAGGTTCGAAGATTGCGGCGACGCGTGTGCCCTCAAGCAGAGCAATGTTGTGCAGGTGTTCCTGCCCCATCATGCCGCATCCGATCAGCCCGTAGTTGGTGGTCCGGGTCATGCGCAGTTCCTTTTACTTCAGGCGTTGAACGTATTTGGCCCGATCCGGATCGAACCATGTTTTTGAAAACTCGACAGGTTCGGCTTTCTCAGACCAGCTGAACCGTTCGATGTAACCGACCGTGTGTCCGGCAGATTTGGTGAAGCCTTCAGGCGTCCAGTCGGGCAATGAACCGATGGAAACGCGATCCTCAGCCCGTGTAATCCAGAAGCCAAGCTGTTGCTGGTAATAGCGATAAAGTGAGTCGGACAGCAGGTTCTGGTCGATGGTCCCAGCCGATTCGTCCAGCCAGATTTCCTCGACCGCGATGATTGTGTCATTCAAATAGCGCATCCGGCGCACCCGCGAACCGTGATCAGACAGGCCGAATTCCGGCAGGTCTGCGGGCTTTTGCAGATGATCAACCGATAGGATATCAGCGCGCGGCAACCCGCCGCCTTCGGGTAATTCCAGCCGGAACATCGCATAGACGCTGTTCTGCGTTCCAGTCTCGCGGATGTAGTTGCCCGAACCCTGAATACGCTCCAACATGCCTTTTTTCTCAAGCTCGGCGAGGGATTTCCGCAAGGTCCCGACCGAGACATTCAGGTTCGAAGCCATGTCTCGTTCGGGCGGAAGACGCTCACCATCAATCAGGCGACCCGCCGCGATATCGCGGATCAGCAGCTCTGAGATCTGGACATAGATCGGCAGGGCATTTGGGTTGCGGCTGTTGGAGGACATTGAGGGCGCTTCACTCGGTCGCAGGAAAAATTGATACACTATTGATCTACATCAATGCGCTTGCTACGCAAGAGGAAAGTCAAAGATGTACGGAGCGTGAATCAAATGACCATCGTCCCCATCACATCCCCCGACCTGGATGCGGCCGAGGTTTCGTGGTTTGCAGCGCTCTGCTCGGATGACTACCAGTTTCTGGGTGTGCCCGATGGTGATCTGCGATCCAGTTGGGAGCATTGCTCGGGCATCGTGAAAGAGGCCGAGGCGCAAGGGTTTCGCAACATCCTTTGCCCATCGTCATATCAGGTCGGACAGGACACCTTGAGCTTTGTCGCAGGGTGCGCGCCGATTACTGAAAAAATCAACCTACTGGCCGCCGTGCGCTGTGGTGAGATGCAGCCCATCATGCTGGCCCGTACCATCGCGACGCTGGACCACATGCTCAAGGGGCGGTTGACGGTCAACATAATCTCGTCCGATTTCCCGGGCGAGAAAGCCGACAGTGCGTTTCGCTATCAGCGTTCGCGCGAAGTGGTTGAGATTCTGAAACAGGCCTGGACGCAGGATAAGATTAACCATGCGGGCGAGGTCTACAATTTTTCGAGCCTGACTACGGACCCGGCCCGGCCTTACCAGGCTGGTGGCCCACTTCTGTATTTTGGCGGCTACTCCCCGTCTGCTTTGGACCTGTGCGGCGAGCATTGCGATGTCTATCTGATGTGGCCAGAAACCAAGGATCAGTTGGCCGAGAGGATGAAAGCCGTTCATGCCGTTGCCGAGAATTACAATCGTACTCTGGATTACGGTCTGCGCGTCCACATGATTGTTCGCGATACCGAGGCTGAGGCACAGGAATACGCCGACTACATCGTTTCGAAACTGGATGACGAATACGGTCGCGCGATCCGCGAGAGGGCGTTGGACGCGACATCGTTGGGTGTGGCGCATCAATCCAAGAACCGTGATCTGGCGGATGAATATGGCTATGTCGAACCCGGCCTGTGGACCGGCGTCGGTCGCGCGCGTTCGGGCTGTGGTGCTGCGCTGGTCGGTTCGACCGATCAAGTTATGTCTAAGATTGAAGAGTATCAGAAGCTGGGCATCCGCGCCTTCATCTTCTCGGGCTATCCGCACATGGACGAAGCCAAGCATTTTGGCGCCCGCGTGATGCCCAACCTGAAAACCTGCTCGCTTCCCGAAGCCTACGGACGCGTGCCAGCAACCACCCCGGCGACCCCGCTGGGCAACGGAGTTCGTCGCTAATGCAACGTGTGAAACTATCTGACACGCTGGAAATGAGCCGCCTTGTCTATGGCATGTGGCGCTTGGGTGATGACAGTGACACCTCGACAGCGCATGTCGAGGCCAAGATACAGGCTTGTCTGGATCAAGGGATCACCACCTTCGACCAGGCAGATATCTACGGTGGATACGCAGCCGAAGCTGTTCTGGGCAACGCCTTGCGCGCCAATCCCAGCCTGCGCCAGAAGATGGAGATCGTCACCAAATGTGACATCGTCGCGCCAATGGGTCGCTATGCGGAGGCCAAGGTCAAATACTACGACACGTCGCGCGCGCATATTCTGAAATCGGTGGATACGTCTCTGTCGGAAATGGCGATTAACCACATCGACCTGCTATTGATCCACCGCCCTGATCCAATGATGGACCACAATGAAACCGGTGCAGTGCTGGACGAGGTGGTTGCCAGTGGCAAGGTCGGGGCTGTAGGCGTGTCAAACTTCCGCCCTTGGGATTGGTCTCTGCTGCAGTCGGCAATGAAAACCCAGTTGGTCACCAATCAGATTGAAATCTCGCTTGGAGAAATCGGCCCGTTCACTAACGGTGATCTGGCGTTCCATCAGCAGCATGGACATCCGCTGATGGCGTGGTCCCCGCTTGGCGGCGGCCTTTTGATGGCCGGGAACCCTCCGGTCGGTGTTGTAGCGGATGAGATCGCCGCAGAATTCGGCGTGGACCGAGCGGCAGTGGCCGTTGCCTTCCTGCTCGCGCATCCGGCAAACATCCTGCCGGTTCTGGGCACAAATAATCTGGGCCGCATCAAGCGCGTCTCGGATGCTTTGAAGGTCAAGCTGGATCGTGAAAGCTGGTACCGCCTGTATGAGGCGGCGCTGGGACATGAGGTGCCCTGATGAATGCAATCTCGCGCGATATGAACCATACATTCGTCCCGCATAAAGACGACACGCGCACCCTGCGCGATGCCTTTGGTCGCTTTGCCACCGGTGTTACGGTCGTGACCTGCGACAGTGGGGATGGCCCGATCTGCATTACGGCCAACAGCTTTTCGTCACTGTCGCTGGACCCACCACTGGTGATGTGGGCGGGCGATCGTAATTCGCGCCGGTTCCGGTATTTTAACACGGCACGCCATTTTAGCGTGCATGTCCTGTCTGCTGAACAGGCCGAGCTGTGCTTTGGCTGTTCAAAAGACGCCCATGCGCTGCGTGATATCGAACATGACCGTTGCGAAAACGGCACCCCGTTGTTGCCGGGCAGTCTTGCCCGGTTCGAATGCGAGCAGCACGCTTATCACGATGCGGGCGATCATGTGATCGTCGTGGGCAAAGTTCTGAAGGTCAGCATGGCGGATGGAGACGCGCTGACCTTCTTTGCCGGAAAACTCGGCCAATTCGCGCAAAGCTAAGCGCGATATGACGATTGCGGGGCAAACCCGCAGCTGAACAAGGGAGGATCCGCATGGGCGGACTGGCATCGGCGCTAGCGCCGATTGCATTCGTGAACGAAACCGTGCTGCGATTGGGCCGCGCGGTTGGCGTCGTTGCGATTGCAGTTATGGTGATCGCAATCCTGATTCAGGTGTTCTTTCGATACGTTCTGGGCAACGCCCTGCCGTGGCCGGATGAGGCTGCGCGGTTCTGCATGCTCTGGATGACGGGGCTGATGGCCCCCACCGCTTTCCGTCGCGGAGGGTTTGTCGCCATCGACATGCTCGCACGTTTCCTGCCGCGTGCGCTTGGCCTTTCGCTCAATCTGTTCCTGCTGCTGATATCGCTGGTCGTGCTGTTGGTTGCTGTCAATATTGGCTGGTCCGAGGTCACAGGTTTTGGCGGCAAGTTTGCCACCGCGGCCCTGTATCTGCCCACGTCTTTTGGATTCGATGAATGGTACCGCATCCCGCGCAGTTGGATGATGGCTTCGCTGCTGGTGGGGATCATCCTGCTGATCTCGGTGAATATCGAACTGATCTTGCGATCCATAGTGACCATGCTGGGCGGAGCGCATCTTCTGCCCGAAATTCCCGAAGCTGCGGTGGGGGCTGAATAGATGCTGATTTGGTTCCTGCCTACATTCCTTGTCTTCCTGCTGATCGGCCTGCCGGTCTTTTTCGCGCTACTGGCTGCACCCGGTATCTTGCTGTGGTTGAGTGGCCAAACCAACGACATCACGCTGCTCTATCGCAATGTCTATAACGGCATGGACAGCTTCCCGCTGATGGCCATTCCGTTTTTCATGCTTGCCGGAGAGCTGATGAATCGCGGCGGTATCACCATCCGCCTCGTCGAGTTCAGCCAGGCCCTGATGGGCCACCTGCGGGGCGGCCTTGCGCATGTGAATGTGCTTAGCTCGATCCTGTTCGCGGGTCTGTCCGGCTCTGCCGTCGCCGACACATCGGCGCTTGGATCTATGCTGATCCCGGCGATGGAGAAGCAGGGCTATACCCGCAAATTCGCCGCAGCGATCACGGCGGCCAGTTCAGTGATCGGGCCGATCATCCCACCCTCGGGCATCATGATCATCTATGCCTATGTCATGGGCGAAAGCGTGGCGGCCCTGTTCCTAGCAGGTATCGTGCCCGGTGTGATGGTTGGCGTTGGCCTGATGCTTATGATCAAGGTCATGGCCGATCGTTATGACTTCCCTGTCGCGAGCCGTAAATACACTTGGCCCGAACGCCGTCAGGCCAGCCTTAAGGCCTTCTTTCCGCTGATGACACCAGTGATCATTCTGGGTGGTATTCTCGGCGGTATTTTCACCCCCACCGAGGCCGCCGCGGTGGCCGTGGGATACGCTTTCATTATCGGTTTCTTTGTTCTGCGCACTCTTACCTTGAAGGAAGTTCCCGAAATACTTAGCAACGCGGGAATGACCTCGGCGGTCGTCTTGCTGTTGGTGGGCGCGGCAATGGCGTTTAAGACGGTGGTCAGCCTCAGCCATGCGCCGGAGCAGTTGGCCTCGCTAATCCTCAGCCTATCGGAAAACCCGCTGATCCTGCTGTTCCTGATCAACCTGCTTTTGTTCATCGTGGGTATGTTTCTGGACGCAGGTCCGGCGATCATCATCCTTGGCCCGATCCTTGGTCCGATCTTCACCAGCCTCGGTGTGGATCCGATCCATTTCGCCATCATCATGAGCGTCAACCTGACCGTTGGTCTGGCCACACCGCCAATGGGCCTGGTTCTGTTCGTAGCCGCCGCAGTGTCGCGGGAGCGGGTAGAAACCATCGCCAAAGCCATCCTGCCGTTTCTGGCAGTCGAAATCATTGTGATCTTCCTGATCACATACATTCCCGCACTATCCATGACGATCCCGAGGATAACGGGATTTGCAAACTAACTGAGACCCATAGGGAGGAAACGCATGCTCAGAAGATTTATCAAAACCGCAGCGGTGGCCACATCGTTGGTGGCTGCATCCGCGATTGCCGCGACAGCCGCCGACTACACGCTACGCGCCACAGCAAACTCGAATGAAAACGATGAAGACTATGACGGTCTGGTCGTTTTCAAAAACTATGTCGAGGCGGCCTCGAACGGAGCCATTGAGGTTGAGCTGTTCATCGGAACGCAGCTTTGCTCGAACGGTGCCGAGTGTCTGCAGGGCGTGGCGGATGGCACCATCGACATCTACATCTCCACCTCTGGCGGCGCGTCGGGCATCTTTCCTTACGTGCAGGTTCTGGACCTGCCATATCTGATGGCCGATGACCGCATTGCCGAACACGTGTTGTCAGGCGATTTCACCCGCAAAATGCGCGACATGGCGCTGGAAGATTCCGGTGGCGCGATCCGCTTGATGACCATTGGCAACACCGGAGGCTGGCGCAACTTCGCCAATACGCAGCGTCGTGTTGCCGAGCCTGCCGATATGGAAGGTCTGAAAATTCGCACAGTCGTGGCCGACCTACCGCAGGAACTTGTCAAGGCGCTGGGCGCATCGCCGACCCCAATCCCATGGCCGGAACTGTTCACCAGCTTCCAGACTGGCGTTGTCGAAGGCTCGAAAAACGGCATCACCGACATCATGGGCATGAAATTCCCCGATGCGGGTCTGCAATACGTCACGCTTGATGGTCACGCTTACATGGGTGCGCTGTGGTGGATGAACAACGCCAAATTCCAGGAAATGCCCGAGGACATGCGTCGCGTTGTCGTGGATGGTTTCTATGCGCTGCAGCAGGCCACCTTTGCCTCGCCCAAGCGCAAATCGATCCAAGCATACGAAGATTTTGTTGCTGGCGGAGGTGATCTTTACGTACCTACACCCGAGCAGAAAGCCGCGTTCAAAGAGGCTGCAACGCCGGTCTATGCCTGGTTCCAGTCCAACGTGGCACGCGGAGATGAAGTGTTTAACGCATTGACCGAGGCCGTTGCAGCGGCTGAGGCGGATGTAAACGCCTCGCGTGATGCGGACCTGAACTAAATTGTTGGGTCGGGCCTTTGGGCCCGGCCCTCACCGAAACGGGTACATCCACCCTTTGTAGTCGTTGACCAGAACATGCGCCCTTTCGATCTGCTCCGGCGACATCTTCTTGACCACTTCCTCAAGGCTGATCGCCGCATCGGGGTCGCCGCCAATCGCGCTGAGCGTGTACCACATGTAGGCTCGCACCAGATCAGGCGCAGGCATGCCCAGACCCAGCTCATAATACCAGCCGATGCCGGATTGTGCCCCCGGATGCCCCTTCATCGAGGCGCGCAGATACCATTCGAACGCGCGCTCATAGTCTTGCTCGACCCCAAGACCCAGCCCGTACATCACACCGATCAACTCTTCGGCTTCGGCATTGCCGGATCGCGCCGCTGGCAACAGTTCTTCGCGCGCGGCCTTAAACTCCCCGGCTTCCATCAAATCACGCGCCTGTTCCAACTCGGCCAGCGCCGGAGTCGCAAGCAGATAAAGGGCAAATACAAACTGACGCATGGGGTTGCTTTCCTCTTGGCCGGAGCCGCGGCGGCTCAGGATTTGCCGCGCCCGCTGACGGATTCTGATTTCATTCCCTTTGATACGGAACAGGCCGCTATCGGTCATCAACTGTTTTACGATCCTATCCTGTCGGGTAACCAAAACATTGCTTGCGCTCATTGCCATCACCCGGATTTTGGCACCTCGGACGGGCTGTCTCTGGGCATCGGCGAAGGCGGGCAAGGGCTAGGCCCGGACCGCACGCCCGGCATCGGGGCGGATAAGATCCGCAAGCGAATTCCGCGGAACTCGCCGGGCTTGTGGAATCTGGGGGCCAAGGAGATCCATACGGTCTTTCACGACGGCCGCCTGAGTATCTCGGACGTTTACGGCAACGGCTTCAATTCACCTGCACAGGAGTGGCTGCCGGAAGGATTGAACTCCCTATTGGCCGCACAAGCATTGTTCCCGCTGACCTCGCAGTTCGAGATGGCTGGCAATGTCGCCGAAAATCAGGTGACGGGCGCGGTGCATGACCGCATCGACAAAGGTTGGCCGATCCTCGCGAAGCGCGTCCGCACCGACCCTCTCTATGGCCCAGCCATGGTCAGTGCGTTTGATGAAATCGACACGACCGAAGACATCACGATTACCCAGATCGCCAACGCGCTGGCCGCGTTCATGGCATTGGAATGGCGCAGCACAGACAGTCCGTTTGATCAATTTCTGGCCGGCGATCGTTCGGTCCTGACGCCACAACAAAAAGAAGGGATGTCCCTGTTCTTTGGCGACGCGGGCTGTTCTTCCTGCCACTCTGGCCCATTACTTTCGGATCAAAGTTTCCATGCATTAGGGTTGCCTCCGTTTGGTCCGGGGAAAACCCGTCTGTGGGATCCTTATGCGCGCGACGTGGGCCGTGTGGGTGAAAGCAATCGCCTGGAAGACGCCTATCGGTTCCGCACGCCAATGCTGCGGAACGTCGCCAAAACGGCGCCCTACGGTCACAACGGTGCGTTTCCCGATCTTGAAGGTATTGTACGCCATCACCTGAACCCGCAGGAAAGCCTTGCGACATGGACCTCAGATATGGCTGCCCTTCCCGAAGTGCCGTGGCTGGAACGTGTCGACTTCATCGTCTGGGAAGACAGCTTAGAGATGGCTCGCCAGCGCCGCAAAATCGATATTACCCGGCAAAATCTGACGGATGATCAGATTGCCGACCTAGTTGCCTTTCTTCATGCTCTGACGGGAACGACGCTTGATACGCCGCTCTTTGGTGTGCCCGAGGGCTTTGAACCCTAGAAGAGCTTGGCCATGTCATTGGACATTTGCTTGAAATCTCATAATGCTCCGGTCAAATCCACCGCCGAGAGATTCAATGCATTGCCACTACAATCCAAATGATCAGTTACAGAATTGCGATATTGCAGATCTGACGCGGCGCTTCACAATACAGGATGCAGCTGCCTTGGATGCGACTCTGCAACGGGAACGTATATCGGGTAGATTCTGATGGACCATATCATTACTCTGAATTCGGGTTCGTCTTCACTCAAGTTTGGGTTGTTCACAACCACCGGAGACGATCCGGTGCTGATCTGCTCGGGTGAGGTTGAAAGCATTGGCAGTGCAGCGGCACATATCAGCGCAAAGACCACGGATGGCCGGGTACTTGTTGATACCACGTCCGAGGCTCTGCACGATCAGGCCAACGCACTGGATTACATTCTGGATTTTCTAGAGCGAGAGTTCCCGGCTGCACGTGTGGCAGCCGTTGGGCACCGCATTGTGCATGGCGGGCCGGACAATGATCGACCGATATTGCTGACCCCCGATAGTTTGCAGGTGCTCGAAAAGCTCGAGCCTTTTGCGCCGTTGCACCAGCCTTACAATCTGCACGGTGCACGCGCGGCGATGGAAAGGTTCCCAGATGCCAAGCAGATTGCTTGTTTCGATACGGCTTTTCACCGCCATCACCCCTGGGTGAATGACACATTCGCATTGCCGACCGAGTATTACGACATAGGCGTTCGGCGTTATGGTTTTCACGGGTTGAGCTATGACTACATCTCGGACCATTTGGCCAACACCGCCCCACTAATTCATGGCGGGCGCGTGGTTGTAGCCCATCTTGGCAACGGTGCTTCGATGTGTGCCATGATCGCAGGCCGCTCGGTCGGGTCGAGCATGGGATTTTCGGCCATGGATGGTTTGCCGATGGGCACGCGCTGCGGTCAGTTGGATCCGGGGGTTGTGCTGTATCTCATGGATCAACAGGGCATGAATGCGGACGAGATATCGGATCTTCTTTATCGCAAATCCGGGTTGCTGGGACTTTCGGGTATGACCAATGACATGCGCACACTCGAGGCGTCGAATACGCCGGGTGCGCGTAATGCAATCAACTATTACACCTTCCGGATACGCCGCGAACTAGGTGCATTGGCCGCCGTGCTGGGTGGGCTGGACGCGGTCGTGTTTACCGGTGGGATCGGAGAGAACTCGACCTACATCCGTGATCGCATCTGCACTGATATGGGATGGTTGGGCATCGAGCTGGACCATGATGCAAACGCTGATAACAGGCGGGTTATTTCCACCGATTTGTCGCGCGTGAAATTGATGGTCATTCCGACAAATGAGGAATTGGTAATAGCGCGGGCGGCGGCTGCGCAGATCGGCTGAATCTTCCCTTTCGAAGCGCGCTGGTTTGAAATTTTTTTCTGGGATCAGACAAAAATGTTTCGACACTACGGGAATCCCCCAATTTCGCGATTCCCATGGATGCGTTTACTTTTGATTAACTACCGGGCCAGTGTGCCCAACCACTTTCACTAATTTCCCCCGATGAGGGGCTGGCTTCCTACCCCCTTGGCCGGCCCCTCTACTTTTTTGGGACTAGGCTCACACCGTATCGTTTTGAAGGATTTTCCGAACGAGTGCAGGCAGCTTGGCGCTGTCTTGATAGCTGAGCGTGTGCGGCAGGTCCGAAATAGGTGATTTGCGATAGCCTTGTTCAAATAGCAAAAACGGTACCCCTGCACGCTGGGCTGTTTCGGCATCAACCTCGCTGTCACCGACAAAGATGTGCGGGCCGGCAGCCTGCAGTGCCTCAAAGCTGGCGTTCAGATGCGCTGGGTCGGGCTTGCGGATATCCAAGGTGTCGCCGCCAAACACCGTGTCGAAATAAGGCTGCAGCTTCAATTCGCTCAATACATGCCAGGCCGGCGCTTCGGGTTTGTTGGTACAGACCCCAAGAGCACAACCCATTTCACGAAGTTCTTCCAATGCCTCAAAGACTCCGGGGTAAACGACGGTCTGGTCGCACGCGCCCGCATTGTAGTGCTTTAAGGTAAGCTGCGTCAGTTCCGCGTGCCGATCCGGCTCTATCCCGCAATGGGTCATTACACGCTCGACCAATTTAGGCAGACCGTTTCCGACGAATCTACGGATTGTGTCATTAGGCAATGCCGGATGCCCTTGATCATCAAGCATTCGATTTGCTGCAGTAGCGATGTCGGCAAGGCTGTCCACCAAGGTGCCGTCCAGGTCAAATACAACGACTGCCGTCATCTGCGAATCCACCTTTAACTATTGATGATTAGTGCCTAGGTCGCAATTCGTGACGACGCAATGGAGAGCCGAATAATTGGCTTCAAAACTGTGACTTGACAAACCTTACTATTTTTATCAGATTAATCTTACGAACAGATAGCCAACCCTATTCAGGGTCAGCCAGATCAAGCGAAACAAACCGACAGGCCACGTGCCAAAGACGCTCTGGAGATGCCCCGATGAACATGCAAACCCCCTCCTCGACGCAAAGTTATGCTGTTTCAATGCTGCCGGCTCATAAAGCAGAAGACCTGACAAACGGTGGCAATCTGGCCCATATCGAGCTGGGCGATCAGCTTTACACACTGCGCATCACCCGCGCGGGCAAACTGATCCTGACCAAATGAGTGCAACTTCTTCGCGCGGCGGGGCGGCCGTCGGCCGCCTGTCAGACTTGAGCCCCATTGAGGCCGGTGCAGTCATGTATCTGCGTCTCTGGGGTGATGGTGACAAAGGCCGCGCCAACGCTGCTAGTGATTTCGACATCGCGCTGGGCGCAGATCAGGGCCATGCCACGATGCTGACTTTGGATCGGCTGTGTTCACTGTGTACGCATCATGGTCGCCGCCCGCTGGTGCGCCATGGCTTGGGATGCGCCTGTCTGGGGGCTGATGAGAACTGCTTTGCCCAGATGATCGGCGCCGCGTCCGAGGGCGCGCGCGAGGACGCGATGATGATGGCCTCGCTGATTGTGCGACCTGATTTTGCCCCAGCATTGGCCTCATTGTCCGAGGAACTGGGGCTGGCTCTACGCCGGATGATTTTAGCGGCACCTTTGCCGACGACAGGGCACCAACCCCCAAATGCGGTGCTCCACTGATCGGTGGTAGCAAAACCCCGGCCATTTTGCCGGGGTTTTGTTTTACTCAGCAACAGCTACAGTCTGCATGGTGATGGTCGTGATCGCATTCGAGGGCGGGGCTATAGTCCCCAACCTCCGCAAGTATTTCCCGCAACGCCCAAAGGATCATGTCCACATCTTCCGCTTCGATGGTTAGCGGCGGCCGTATTTTCAGGATATTGTCCTTCGGCCCCTCGCTGCCAATCAGGATGCGGTGATCGCGCATCCGGTTTTTAACGTAGCTACAGATCTCGCCACTTTCCGAGCCATCTGGGTTGATCAGTTCTACGCCCAGAAAAAGGCCCATACCGCGCACATCGCCAACGCAGGAAAAGTCTGCTTCAATCTGCCTGAGGCCGTCCATCAGGCGAGCCCCCATGACGCGGGCATTTTCTTGCAATCCTTCGTCGTCGACAATGTCCAGCACCTCTTTCCCGATCCTGCAGGACAGGGTTGAGCCGCCAAAAGTAGAAAAGAACTCGATCCCGTTGTCGAAGCTTTGGGCGATCTCTTTGGTGGTGACCAGCACGCCCAGGGGGTGGCCGTTGCCGATGGGTTTTCCCATGACCACGATGTCAGGCAGCGCGCCCTGATGTTCAAAGCCGAAGTAATGTTCACCCAATCGCCCAAGACCAGTCTGAACCTCATCTGCGATACAGACCCCGCCGGCAGCGCGGATTTTTTCGTAGACAGCAGGCAGATAGCCCTTTGGCGGGATGATCTGCCCGCCGACCGAAGGGAAGGTTTCTGCGATAAAGCCCGCAAGGCCGTGGCCTTTCGCCTGTAATGCCTCAATCGCCGGATCAACCAGATCCGCAAACCTCCGGGCACGGTCGGGATCGTCACGGCGGAACGAACCGCGATAGTCATCTGCGACCTCAACCAGTTCCACCCAATCGGCTTGCCCAACCCCTCGGGGTTTGTTGAACTTGTAGGCCGAGATCGCCACCGCTGCGTTTGTGTTTCCGTGATAGCCGTGATCCGGCGTCACGATACCCTTCGCCCCGGTATGCGCGCGCGCCAGCCGCAAGGCCAGTTCGTTGGCTTCAGTTCCCGAGTTGACGAAGAAACAGACCTCAAGGTGATCTGGCAGTTTCGACAAAACCTTGTCAGCAAATGCGGTCTGCGCAGGATGCAGATAGCGGGTGTTGGAGTTCATCCTCTTCAGCTGATCCGCCGCGACCGCTTGAATGCGCGGATGTGCATGGCCCACATGTGGTACGTTATTGTACGCGTCCAGATAAGGCCGCCCCCATTCGTCGAACAGGTGATGCTTCCAACCGCGCACCAGCATGATCGGATCGTCATATGTTAGGCTGAGGTTGCCGCCGAAGTGATCGTGTCTGTCTTGCAGGATAGCTTGCTTGTCGGTTGGGCAATATAAAACCTTCTCATCCAGCAGGTTCAACAAAGCCGCCGGGTTGGGGCACACCGCGTTCCACAGTTCCATCTCATCCGGGTCGGCAACTCCGGGCCAGTCGGCCTGCATCCCGTCGGTCGTCAGTGCTAGTTGGAAATGCACATGCGGGGCCCAGCCACCATTCTGGCTGGCATTGCCCAGCCGGGCAAAGGCCGCACCCTGAGCCACCGGATCACCGGGTTTCAAACGCTCGCTTACTTCGGGGTCCAGATGGCCGTAGAGCGTATAGAACGTGTCCCCCTCGGGTGTTTCGTGATGCAGGATCACCACCCCACCGTAATCGAGATGAGCGTCCCGGTTCTCAACCACCTCGACCCGACCACTCAGCGGCGCATGAAGCACCGTTCCGGCGGGTGCAAACACATCCACCGCCAGATGCACGGTGCGCCGATCCGAGGCCTTCCACGGACCCTTGCGGAACCCTGGCTCCGCATAGATCAGGCGGGGTTCATTGTAATAGCCAAGCCAGAGGCCCTCTCCGAATTCCTCTCCGACTCGTGCCGCCTCAGCAAGCGGCATGTGGAACGGATTTTGTGGCCATGTCGAATTTTCCACCGACAACGAGCCCATCGGTGCATCGCTTAAATCCTGCCCGAACATCTGTGCAAAATGCCCGCGATGGCTGGATAGGTAGGTGTGGACACGCTCGGCTCCGTCAACTACCGGAAGGCCACAAGCGGCCCGCAGGCGGGCTGGCATGAGCGCGCCATTGATCTTCGCGTCCTCCAGGAATCGCCACGCCGGAGCCTGGCTGATTGTCACATAAGGGTCGTCCGGGTTCTCGGCCGCCATCAGAGTAGAGTTCACCACCGACACTGCCAGCCGCATCTGCAGAAGGGGCCAGATCAGGTCGATCTCATCAGGTCGCAAACGGTTGGCGGCGTGATAGCCACGCACCAAAGCGGCCAATGCGCGTTCGGGTTTTGGGTGGTCCAGAACGACATAGGCCCCGGCAATGGCCAGTTCGCATACACGCGGTGCTGAGCACATATCACCAAGGTCGATCAGGCCCGAGACGATTCGACGTTCGCTCAACTCGCCTTCAACAAGAATATTGTAGTCATTGGCATCATTGTGGATCGCCTGTTTAGGTAAGCCGTTCAGCTGATCACCGATGGCATCAAATTCTAGGGCTATCTGTCGCAGTCGCGCGCGCCGTGCCGGATCAGAAATTGCCTCCAGTTGATCAACAATCCAACCAGCTTGGGTCAGGTCCCATTTGAAATCTGCACGACTTAAGCCCTTGTGCTTGAACGCCTCCAGCGCCCGGTCTGTTGCGCCCAGAACACGCCCCAGCTTGAGGATCAGGTCCTCGTTTTTTGGCACACTGCGGGCAAAGCACTGCCCTGGCAGTCGTTCAAGCAGCCAGACCAGCCGCGGCTGCCCGTCCGCGTCAGCAATTTCAGGCAACATGGTTCCGTTCAAATCAGAAACAACGTCAGGAAACGGCAAGCCCGGAGCCTCGGCATCGAGATGCTTTAGTGTTTTGATCTGCAAATCCACCAGATCGGCGTCACATCCGGCCCGCATTACTTTGAGCACATAGTCCTGCCCATTCGTGGCCTCGACTAGAAAGTTGAGGTCATATTCCCCATCCAACCGCGTTAGACGGGCTTCCAGCCCCCAGTTCTGACGCAGCTTTCCAGCCCAATATGCATTCAGATCGCCCATGCATTACCCCATGCCATTCCCAACTTGATCCCCTTCATCTGGCCAAAAATACTCTCGGGGGGATCGCGCCCCGGTGCGATGGGGGCAGATAGCCCCCCTGCCGTCAGCTCAAAGCACGCAGGCGTTTGAACAGCGAGGACGTATCCCACCGGCCGCCGCCCAGTTTCTGCACATCCTTGTAGAACTGATCGACTAGCGCGGTAACGGGCAGCGATGCGCCGGTCTCATTTGCTGTATTCAGGCAGATCCCCAAATCCTTGCGCATCCAATCCACGGCGAAGCCATGTTCGAAGTGGTCATCCAACATGGTCTCGTACCGGTTTGCCATTTGCCAACTGCCCGCAGCGCCCTGGCTGATTACCTCGACGACAGCACGGCCATCTAGACCGGCCTTCTCAGCAAAATGCAGCGCTTCGCTGAGGCCTTGCACCAGCCCGGCAATGGCGATCTGATTGCACATCTTCGTCATCTGGCCTGCACCGTTGTCGCCAATGCGGCGGCAGATCTTGGAATAGACCTGCATCACCGGTTCAGCTGCGTCATAGGCCTCCTGATCGCCACCACACATGATCGACAATACACCATTCTCGGCCCCGGCCTGACCGCCCGAGATCGGGGCATCCACAAAAGCGATCCCATCAGCTTTGCCAGCCTCGTACAACTCGCGCGTCACTTTGGCGGATACCGTAGTGTGGTCCACAAAGATTGAACCTTTGGCCATTCCGTGAAAGGCTCCATCCTCACCTGTGCACACCATGCGCAGATCGTCGTCGTTGCCGACACAGGCCATCACGAATTCGGCCCCTGCCGCGGCTTCACGCGGAGTAAGCGCCATGGTTCCGCCATGCTGGGCAACCCAGGCCTCTGCTTTGGATGCGGTGCGGTTATAGACTGTGACGTCGTGACCGGCGGCCTGAAGGTGCCCGGCCATCGGGTAGCCCATGACGCCCAGACCAAGGAAAGCGATTTTTGCCATGTGATGATCCTCTTTGTAATCCGTCCCAGGCCTCGACGGCACAACAGGGCGAGATGTTCAGCAGAGACAAATCAAAGGTTGGGCTAAAGGGCAACCCTGCGTCACAGTTTGCCGCCCAAGTCTTTCAGAATCGGGCAATCAGGACGGTCGTCCCCGGCACACGCGTCGATGAGATGGCTAAGCGTTTCGCGCATACCTCTGAGATCGGCAATTTTGGCGTCAATCTGCGCCAGATGATCCCGCGCAACGCGTTTTACGTCAGAGCTGGCCCGGGTCTCATCCTCGTAAAGGGCCAGCAATGTGCGGCAGTCTTCGATAGTGAACCCGAGCGTTCGGGCGCGACCCAGGAAATTCAGTTTGTGAATGTCCTTATCGCGGAACCGACGATACCCATTGTTGTCGCGCAGCGGTTTGATCAGGTTGATATCTTCATAATAGCGGATGGTTTTGACGGGCAGGCCCGTATGGGTCGAGACCTCTCCAATGTTCATGCTACAGCCTCCCGCTGAAGTGAATTGTCGCTGGCCCCCGGTATGCTGGTCCGGATGCGCCGCAGCCGCAGAGCATTGGATACGACAAAGACGCTGGACAAGGCCATGGCCCCGGCGGCTAGAGCGGGTGACAGTAGATATCCGCCAAACGGATATAGCGCTCCGGCTGCGACCGGGATCAGCAGCGTGTTGTATCCGAAAGCCCAACCGAGATTCTGGCGAATATTGCGCATCGTGCGTTGACTGATTTCGACCGCGTTTGCGACACCGCGCAGATCGCCCGACATCAGCACGACATCCGCGGTTTCGATTGCCACGTCAGTGCCGGTTCCGATTGCCACACCTATATCAGCCCTTGCCAGAGCAGGCGCATCGTTGATGCCATCACCAACAAAGGCGAGCGTTCCAAACCTGGTTTGCAACTTTTCTATTGCGTCAACCTTCCCTTCCGGCAGCACCTCGGCGGTGACGTGGTCAATGCCCAGCTTATCGGCCAGCGCCTGTGCGGTTTGCGCGTTATCGCCGGTGACCATGGCGAGGGTCACACCCATCTCATGCAGTCGGGTCAGTGCCTCGGGCGTGCCCGGTTTGATTGGGTCTGAAACTGTCAGCGCAGCAGCGGCTTGTCCGTCAATTGCAACATAGATCGGTGTAGCCCCTTGGGCTGCACGTATCTGCGCATCAGGCCGCAGGCTACCAAGGTCGATGCCGGTCTGTACCATAAGGCGGTCAGACCCAATCAATACAGAATGCCCCTCGACCTGCGCGCGCAAGCCCAACCCTGTCAGGGAGCTGAATTCCTTCACGTCAGGCAAAATGTCAGGACCTGCGCGAGTGATTGCGGTAGCTATAGGGTGTTCCGATCGCGCCTCAGCCGCCGCGGCCAGGCGCAGGACTTCGGCGCAGTCAAAGCCGTTTGTTGTCGCAACCTCTTCCAGTTCGGGCCGACCCAGAGTCAGCGTGCCTGTTTTATCCAGGGCGATGACTTTGGCTTGTTGTAACTGCTGCAATGCATCGCCCTTGCGGAACAACACGCCCAATTCAGCTGCACGCCCGGTACCCACCATGATCGAGGTCGGCGTAGCCAGACCCATCGCACAAGGGCAGGCGATGATCAGCACCGAAACCCCGGCCACCAGTGCCAGCGGTAAAGCCGGGGCGGGCCCAAAAATCAGCCACGCAGCAACCGTCAATAAGGCCACGCCTATCACCGCAGGTACAAAATAGTATGTGATTCGATCCACCAGCGTTTGAATGGGCAGCTTTGCCCCCTGTGCCTGTTCGACGAGTCTGACAACCTGCGCAAGCACGGTATCCGAACCTACATGCGTGGCCCGAATGCGAAGGGCACCTGTTCCATTTACCGTTCCTCCGACCACCGGATCGTTCTTGGCTTTGCCGATGGGTATGGGCTCACCGGTAATCATGCTCTCATCGACATACGAGGTTCCGTCCAAAACGTTCCCGTCCACGGGAACGCGCTCACCCGGGCGGATCTGAATGATGTCACCCACAATGATCTCGGCGATGGGCTGGTCTTGGGTTGTTCCATCCCTCTCGACCCGTGCTGTTTTGGGTTGGAGTCCGGCCAGTTTGCGAATTGCTGCACCTGTTCGCCCTTTTGCGCGGGCCTCCATCAGACGGCCCAGCAGGATCAGTACAACGATGACTGCCGCAGCCTCGAAATAGACATTGGCGGTGCCTTGCGGCAGAACCTGCGGCGCAAATGTCGCGAGGACCGAGTACAGATATGCCGCGCCTGTCCCCAAAGCGACCAGCGCGTTCATATCGGGGGCGCCTCTCAGCAGTGATGGGATACCTTTGGTGTAGAACACCCGGCCAGGACCGACAAGCAGCGCTGAAGCTAGCGCAAACTGGATCAAATAGCTTGTTTGAAGGCCGATAGTAGAATGAACCCAATGGTGAAATGCAGGGATCATATGCCCGCCCATTTCCAAAACAAAAACCGGCAAGGCCAACATGGCCGCAAACACCGTCGCGCGCCGCAGTCCTGCAAACTCATCTATTTTGCAATTATGATCGGCTCCGTCCTCGGCCTCCGAGCGCGCCGGATACCCCGCCTCGGTCAAAGTCTTCGCAAGCATTGCCGCTTCGGTTACACCCTCAGCAAAGGTCACAGTGGCGCTTTTCATGGCAAGATTGACTGCCACATCTGACACACCCGGGCTTGACTGCAAAATACGCTCGATCCGCTTCACGCACGAGGCGCAGGTCATGCCATCGATGTCCAGACGTATCTGTCTTGTCGCCGCGGGATAGCCCGCTGTGTTGAGCGCGTCTAGAATCTCGTCGAATGAGGCTTCATAGGTGATATCGGCCGTCTTGGTAGCGAAGTTGACTTCGGCGGAGCACACCCCGGGTGTCGCACGCAATGCGCCCTCGACCCGGCCAACGCACGAGGCGCATCCCATGCCCGTAATCCTGATCTGTGTATGCAGTAGCTCGGCCATTCGTGGCGTCCTGGTAATGTACTTTGGTCTCGATATAGAGGCTCCAGTCACTGGAAGGTCAAGGCACTGTTCTCAACTGCGCGCCACCGTCGCACCTGGATTGAAGTTGATCTACGCGCCGGAAGCCTTGAGCTCGGCCAACTCGCGTTGCAGCCGTTGATTTTCTGTCTGTAAATCAGCCAGTTGCTTGCCCAGAGTGTTTAGGTGGGGCCGTAGCTCGGCCTCGGTGAAGCGAGGCGTGATGTGGCGCGGGCAGTTCCAATCGAGCGCCTCAACTTTGATGATGGCAGCACGCTCTGCCTCGGTCTCAGAGCCGTCGACATAGAGATTGGTTGCGGCCTCAACACCCTCGGAAAATGTCATCCGCCCCAGGATCTTGAGGCGACGCTGGTTCGCGTAATCCATCAGAATCAACGCCACGCGGTCATTTCCATCAAGATTTCCGCGCGAGATATACTGCTTGTTTCCCGACAGGTCTGCGTAACCGATAGTTTGCGGGTCCAGCACTTTCAGGAACCCGACCGGTCCACCCCGAAACTGAACATAGGGCCACCCTGTTTCTGATACAGTGGCTTGATAAAATCCGTCGCGTGCGTGAATGAATGCCTCCTCTGCCGGTCCGATTTGATGGCCTTGCCGCGGCCCGGATTCGAGGAACTTTGAGTAGGTTTTGGCTGATCCCATCCGTTCTTGATGGGCGCGCACTGCGGGCGTGAAGGTCAGTTCAGAAAAGGCGCGGGGCATTTTTGCTGTCTCCTGAGTCTTTCGCGGATCGTCTTCAATATGGATGACAATTGCGTGGGCTGTCAGATGTGGAAACGCAGAAGTGAACAGGGCAGGAAACTGGACCAAAGACGTTGCGTAGCAACGCTTTTCGACGCCACGTCACATGGATTGGAAGGAATCGCACACGCAGGTAGCCTTGGGTCAAACACCTGATCTGGAGAGCTTATTGATGTCGCTTTTTACCAGCACCGCCGCCTGGATTACTGACGAACACCGGATGTTTGCCGAGATGGCCGGCCGTTTCATGGACGATGCTTTGGTTCCCAACACAGAGAAATGGGCCGAAAACGGCGTTGTCGATCGGGACTTTTGGCTGCAGGCGGGTCAGACGGGTCTGATGGCTGGTTCGATTGCCGAGGAATATGGCGGTGTTGGCGGTGGAATGGGCTTCGATTCTGTCACTCTGTACGAACAGACCGCACGCGGTGATGCTGGATGGGGATATGGCATTCAGTCCATCGTGACCCATTACATCACCACCTATGGCAGTGAAGATCAGAAACACAAATGGCTGCCAAAGCTTGCCTCGGGCGAGATGATCGGAGCGCTTGCCATGACCGAGCCGGGTACCGGATCGGATGTGCAGGCAGTGAAGACTACGGCTGAGAAGGATGGCAATTCGTATCGGCTTAATGGCTCCAAGATATTTATCACCAACGGGCAATCGGCTGATCTGGTCATCGTGGCGGCGAAGACCGACAAGTCCCTTGGGGCAAAGGGTGTCTCGCTGATCGCCGTCGAAACCGAAGGAACCGAGGGATTCCGCCGGGGACGGAACCTCGAAAAGCTTGGGATGAAGGGCAACGACACGGCAGAATTGTTCTTTGAGGATGTCAAAGTTCCAATGACTAACCTGCTGGGCTCAGAGGAGGGGCAAGGGTTCTATCAGCTGATGAAACAGCTGCCGTGGGAAAGGCTGACCATCGGGATCATGGCGCTGGGCGCGATCGACTTTGCAATATCTGAGACTGTGAAATATGTGCAGGAACGCAAAGCTTTTGGCCAGCGGGTGATGGATTTCCAGAATACCCGTTTCAAGTTGGCCGAGTGTAAGACCAAGGCCGAGGTCCTGCGCAGTTTTGTCAATGACTGCATCGGCAAGCTGGAGGCCGGCGAGCTGGACGCAGCGACAGCGTCAATGGTGAAATACTGGGGTTCAGAGGTGCAGAACGAAATCATGCATGAATGCCTGCAACTGTTCGGCGGCTATGGCTTCATGATGGAGTATCCGATTGCGCGGCTCTACGCGGATGCGCGGGTGCAAATGATCTACGGTGGCACCAATGAGGTGATGAAAGAGCTTATCGCCCGTTCGCTGGACGTCTAACGCGAGGCACTCTCGCCCGTCGTCGGCATTCCTTGCAGAACGTCTCCTCCAATTGGGCCAGGCAGGCGCGGGCGCAGTCCGCACCTGCCCGGCCCCTGCTGTCCGCAGGACGCAAGGCCGGAGGCCGCGCAGGTTTGCGACACTCGTTGCCATTGAAGCACTGCATTCCGCCTGCCATTGTGATTGAGGGATATTCTGTCCGAGAGGAACCTCGACATGGTTGCGTCTAACAAAGATCGCATATGCGCCCTGCTCAAGAGTATTGAGACGGGCGATCCGGGCCCGATTTCAGTGGTGAACGAAGCGCGGTATATCCAGCACAATCCACAAACTCATGAAGGCAGTGAGGGCTTGGCGGCGTTGTTCAAGCGGCTGTCTGATACCTCTCCACGCGTGAACATTGTGCGCGCGTTTGAAGATGGAGACTTTGTCTTTGCACATACCGAATATGATTTCTCGCGCCGAAACATTGGTTTTGAAGTGTTCCGCTTTGAAGACGGGCAAGCGGTCGAGCATTGGGACAATACTCAGAAACGATTGGGCCCAAATGGTTCGGGGCGCAGTATGGTGGATGGCCCCACAGAAAGCCGGGACATCGAGTATACAGAAAAGAACCGGACGCTTGTCCGCTCTTTCGTTGAAAATGCCCTGATCGCAGGAGATCCAGATCAGATAGAAGCTTTTGTTGACACCACTGCCTTTGTGGAACACAGCCCGGGTTTCTCAGACGAGTTAACATCGTTGCGCGCCGCATTTTCTGACACAGAGGCTATTAACTATCAGCATCTTCACCGGGTTCTGGCGGAAGGCGATTTTGTTTTGACCGTTTGTGAGGGTGAGCGTGCGGGAAAGCATAGCTCTTTCTATGATCTGTTCCGCGTATCTGATGGCAAGATCACTGAACACTGGGATACGGTTGAGATCATTGCACCGCGCAGCGAATGGAAGAATGACAACGGCAAATTCTAAGGGAGTTCTAAAGGCTGGTATCAGGCTCCAATTGTTCACTGATCCAGCCTTGGAAAGATCGCAGCGGCTCGGGGGTAGACCGGTCATTCGGCCATACGAGATAATAGCTGCCAAGACTCACATACGGACCGTCCCACGCCTTAACAAGTCTCCCTGAGCGCAGATCATCCTGAACCAGATATGAAGGCACCAAAGCTACGCCCAATCCATGGATCGTGGCTTGGATCATGGTCGAGAACTGATCGAACATCATACCCCGCAGGCCGGTGACTGATTGGCCCTGCATCTCGAACCAGCGCTCCCAGGCGTCTGGTCGGGAATCAAGGTGCAACAGCGGCGCGGCGCAGAGGGTATCCAAGGTGTCGAAATTGACGTTGGTAAGTGCAGGGGCACAAACGGGCAGGAGCTCTTCCCTCATGATCGGCAGATACTGAACACCCGCCCAATCCTGCTGACCAAAATGGATCGCTGCATCAAATGGTTCAGAGGCAAAATCAAATGGCTTGAGGCGGGTACCCAGATTGACTGTGACCTCAGGATGGCGGCGGGCAAAATCCTGCAGGCGCGGTGCAAGCCAGTGCATCCCGAACGCGGGAAGGATCGACAGGTCAAGCGACCCGCCAGCCGGGTTGGCTTTGAGCTTCAATGCCGCACGCGCCAGTTCCTGCACTGCAGACCTTGCGGTCTGGACATAATCTTTGGCGGCGGGCGTGAGGCGCAGCCGCATTTGGCTGCGCTCGATCAGTTGCACGCCCAACTGGTCCTCCATTGTCTTCAGTTGGCGACTGATTGCGCTTTGGGTCAGGGACAGTTCAGCTGCCGCAGCCGAAGCGCTGCCCAACCTGTCAACAGCCTCGAGCGCGAGCAGAGATGAGATGGAGGGAAGAAACCGCCTGGGCGTAATCATATGACTTATCCTCATACCTTCTGAACGCAATAACACTGGTTTTTTCCAACCACCAGAGCGATGAAAGCTGGAACGCATCGCCAATTGTGATCTTGAAACGCGCGCCCGGGCGCGGGAAAATCGAGAGGCTGGGCGAACCCGCGCCGAGATCGGTCAAAGCCGATGATACAGACCAAACAAAAGCGAGAACCATGGACCGCGCCCAGATCGTACATGAGAATTTTCTGACCCGCGTTGCAGATCGCGATTTTCCCGACGGTGTGCCGCCGTGCTCCGGGTTGAGCGATGCAGATGCGGTTTCGCTGTTCCGGTCACAGGTTCTGAGCCGTGCATTGGACAGGACCAGCCGAGCGATGCAAAAGGCTGGGCAGGGGTTCTATACGATTGGCTCGTCCGGGCATGAGGGGATGGCAGCCGTTGCGCATGCCCTGCGCCCGACCGATATTGCGTTCCTCCATTATCGGGACGCGGCCTTCCAGATCGCGCGGGCGGAACAGGTACCGGGTCAACAGATCACATGGGACATGCTGCTCAGCTTTGCGTGCTCAAGTGATGACCCGATCTCGGGCGGACGGCATAAGGTTCTGGGGTCAAAAGCACTGATGATCCCGCCACAAACCTCGACCATCGCCAGCCATTTACCCAAAGCTGTCGGTGCGGCTTATGCGCTGGGGGCTGCGCGCCGAAACACGCCTGAACATCGCGTGCTGCCGGAAGACGGAATTGCAATGTGTTCTTTTGGGGATGCTTCAGCCAATCACTCGACGGCTCAGGGGGCGATCAACACTGCAGGATGGACAAGCGTGCAGTCGACGCCGCTGCCCTTGATGTTCGTGTGTGAAGACAACGGAATCGGGATTTCCGTCAAAACGCCCAAAGGCTGGATTCAGGCGTCGATGGAGCACCGTCCGGGGATCAGGTATTTTCAGGCAAACGGGTTGGATATCTATGAAACTCACGCTGTCGCAAAAGAGGCCGC
Organism: Ruegeria sp. AN6; assembly: GCF_056540425.1. Taxonomy (NCBI): domain Bacteria; kingdom Pseudomonadati; phylum Pseudomonadota; class Alphaproteobacteria; order Rhodobacterales; family Roseobacteraceae; genus Ruegeria; species Ruegeria sp. AN6. The sequence continues at coordinate 39,448 of NZ_JBQFWR010000006.1, read as the reverse complement.
CGACTATGTCCGCAGGCGTAGGAAACCAGCTTTCCTGCATCTGAAAACAGTGCGCCTGTATGGCCACGCTGGTGCGGATGTGCCGACAACTTATCTGCCAAAGTCTGAAGTTGAAGCAGATGAGACAAACGACCCGTTGTTGCACACCGTACGGCTGCTGGATCAGGCAGGTGCGTTGTCGCCGGACCAGGCGCTGAGTATTTACCGCGACACTTGCGCAAGAACCGACCGCGTGGCGACCGAGGCTGCCAGTCGTCCTCATCTGGCGAATGTGGCCGAGGTTATGGCAAGCCTGATCCCGCCCAAACGTCCCTGCAAGCCGACAAATGGCCCGAGTGCAAAAGCGCGGACTGAAACTTTTGGCGGCGATACGCGTGCGATGGATGAGCCCCAGCCGATGAGTCGGCTGATCAACTGGGCGCTGACCGATCTGATGCTGGCGCATGATGAGATCGTGTGTATGGGCGAAGATGTAGGACGCAAAGGTGGCGTTTATGGCGTGACACAGAAGCTACAGCAGCGTTTTGGCCCGGACCGGGTGATTGATACACTTCTGGACGAGCAATCTATTTTGGGGCTCGCTATCGGCATGGGTCATAACGGCTTCGTGCCGATCCCCGAAGTCCAGTTTCTGGCCTATCTGCACAATGCCGAGGATCAGATCAGGGGGGAGGCAGCAACTTTGCCGTTCTTCTCGAATGGGCAATTCACTAATCCGATGGTCCTGCGGATCGCTGGTCTGGGGTATCAGAAGGGATTCGGCGGGCATTTTCACAACGACAATTCTCTGGCCGTTTTGCGGGACATACCGGGGGTAATCATCGCCTGCCCCTCTACTGGTACGGATGCGGCAAAAATGCTGCGCGAGTGCGTGCGGTTGGCGCGAGAAGAGCAACGGGTTGTGGTGTTTCTTGAACCGATCGCGCTCTATCCCATGCGCGATCTGCACGGGGCGCAGGATGGAGGGTGGATGACCACATATCCGTCACCGGATCAAAAGATCGCGCTGGGCGAGGTTGGCGTACATGGTGACGGCACAGATTTGGCGATCGTGACCTACGGCAATGGGCACTATCTCTCGAGACAGGCTTTACCCGAGCTTGAGGCGGCAGGGTTGAAAACCCGGATCATTGATATGCGCTGGCTTACTCCACTACCCACTGACGCCCTGCGCGAGGCCACCAACACATGCGCACATGTATTGATCGTTGACGAATGCCGCCGCACCGGCAGCCAGTCTGAAGCGCTGATGACTTTCTTCGCGGAAGACAGCCCCGCGATACCAACCGCCCGTGTTGTGGCCGAGGATTGCTTTATCGCGACCGGTCCGGCCTACGCTGCGCCTCTCCCCTCGAAAGACGGAATTGTTGACGCTGCTTTGGCGCTGACCGGAGGAAAATCATGACCCGCACTGCTGTTGTGATCTGTCCTGGTCGGGGTACTTATAACAAGCCTGAATTGGGCTACCTGCATCAACATCATGCGGGTCGGATGAGCCAATTTCACAGTTTCGATGAGATCCGTGCTGAAGCGGGGCAGGAGACGGTTACGGCGCTGGATGGCGCTGGCCGTTTCAGCGTTGGTAAATATTCGCGTGGCGATGTGGCCTCACCCTTGATCTATGCGGCGTCATTGGCGGATGCGCAGGCACTTGCCAAGGATATTGAGGTAGTCGCCGTCACCGGCAATTCGATGGGATGGTACATCGCGCTGGCCGTCGCTGGTGCATTGACACCAGAGAACGGCTTTCGTGTGGTCAATACGATGGGTACGCTAATGCAAAAGCAACTGATCGGTGGCCAATTGGTGTACCCGTTCGTCGACGAAGAATGGTCGAATGATGTTGCACGCAAATCAGCGTTGTTAGACGCGGTTGCACGGATCAACACATTGAAAGACCATACTCTGGCGCTTTCGATTGATCTGGGCGGGATGCTGGTACTTGCAGGGAATGAGGCAGGGCTAAATGCATTTGAAACCGCCAATCCCGTTGTGCAGGATAGGTTTCCTTTGCGACTGGCGAACCACGCTGCCTTCCACACCGTGCTACAGGCACCAGTGGCGACCGAAGGTCGGGCGCTACTGTGCGCTGATCTGTTTGGCCAACCAGAGCGCCCGATGATCGACGGCCGTGGTAAAATCTGGTGGCCAGGAGCGACAGATACCGGGGCACTGTGGGAGTATACACTTGGCCATCAGGTGACCGAGACCTATGATTTCACCCATGCCATCCAGACGGCCGCGCGCGAGTTTGCTCCGGACCTCTTTATTGTGACAGGCCCCGGTGCAACGCTAGGCGGTGCCGTCGCGCAATCTCTGACTTTGGGGAACTGGCGCGGTATGACGGACAAGATGTCGTTCCAGTCGCTGCAGGAAACTGACCCGTTTCTGATTGCCATGGGGCGGGCCGAGCAACGCGCCCTTGCAACTGGCTAGATCCGGCCTGATGATCGACGAAAATTTGGCGAGGCTTGGGAATGCCTGACTATGATCAATCGTTATGGCGGCAGACCTGCGGCGAGAGTATCAAAACGCAAAAACTCTCCGGTGACGTAACCGTAGACATTGCAATTATAGGAGGCGGGTACACGGGATGCTCTGCCGCCTTGACCGCAGCAAAGGCTGGGGCTTCGGTTTGCCTACTCGAAGCACATCGGATTGGGCATGGCGGCTCGGGTCGAAATGTTGGGTTGGTCAATGCTGGGCTTTGGCTGCCGCCTGATCAAATTCGATCGCATCTGGGGCAGGTGCCGGGTAGCCGTCTGATCGATCTGCTGGCGAATGCACCGTCTGAAGTCTTTGGGCTGGTCAATGCGCATGAGATCGCCTGCGAGCCGGTGAGGCATGGCACGTTACATTGTGCCCATTCGGCCAAGGGCTTTGAGGATTTGCATACACGCCATAGCCAGTTGAGCGTTTCTGGGGCGCCGGTCGAGCTACTTGATGCAAACACCTCACGCAAGCGCACAGGTAGCCCCGCTGTCCATGGCGCTTTGTTCGATCCCCGTGCTGGCACAATTCAACCGCTGGCCTTTGTAGTCGGCTTGGCACGCGCCGCGCAGGATGTGGGGGCGCTGATCTATACCGAAAGCCCAATCCAATCCCTGCGACAGGAGGCGGGGATGTGGGTTTTGCACGGAGAAAACGGCACCGTGCGTGCCAAATCGATCATTCAGGCGACCAACGCCTATCATCAAGGCATCGCCGATACCGCGCCCGCCTACGTACCTGTGTACTATTTCCAATACGCCACTGCTCCGCTGTCACCTAACCTACGAGCCAGCATACTGCCAGAGGGTGAAGGCTGTTGGGATACAGGGCTGATCATGACATCGTTCCGGCTGGATCAGGAGGGACGATTTATCATCGGCGGAATGGGTGATCTGAACAGCGTCGGAGGCTTTGCGCACAAAGCTTGGGTCAGTCGCAAGTTGGTGGCGGTCTACCCGCAACTGGCGGATCAACCGCTGGTCAAAGGTTGGCACGGACGCATTGCGATGACTTCAGACCACATCCCCAAGATCATTCAGATCGGTCCGCATGCGCTGGCCGCGCATGGGTTCTCGGGGCGTGGGATCGGACCGGGCACCGTGTTCGGTCGCTTGATGGCCGAAAGCCTACTTAACGATGATCCGTCGCTGCTGCCTGTGCCGCCGATAACGGAGTACCGTGAGAGCTGGACGGGTCTGCGCCGTGCTTTTTTCGAAACCGGAGCTGCACTGACGCACCTCGTCAAAACCCGATTTTGAAGTTTAGACAGACCGGGTAATACCGCCGTCCACACGGATATTCTGGCCGGTGATATATCCACCACCTTCGGAAGCCAGCAGCGAGACGACCGAGGCGATCTCATCATAGCTGCGCCCATAACGGCCCATCGGAATGCGTGCGCGGAACTCTTCCTTCTCGGGAAGGCTGTCGATGAACCCCGGCAAGACGTTGTTCATGCGGATATTGTCGATAGCATATTTGTCCGAGAACAGTTTTGCAAAGGCCGCCAGCCCCGCGCGGAATACGCCCGAAGTCGGAAACACCGGGTCAGGTTCGAAGGCGGCAAAGGTCGAGATGTTGATGATCGATCCACCACCCTGCGCCTGCATGATAGGGGTAACCAGACGTGTGGGCCGCACCGCGTTCATGAAATAGACATCCATACCAGTGTGCCAGTCCTCATCCGTAAGCTCGAGCACCGGTGCGCGTGGGCCATGACCAGCCGAGTTGACCAATACATCGATGCGCCCCCAATGGTTCATCGCCGCATCCACAAGTTTTTGCAGGTCATCAGTTGACTGGTTCGAACCCGTAATACCGACGCCGCCCAATTCATGCGCCAGCGTCTCACCCTTACCCGAAGAGGATAGGATGCCAACCTTGAACCCGTCCGCCACCAACCGGCGCGCGCTATCCGCGCCCATACCGCTGCCGCCTGCAGTGATCAATGCAACTTTTTCCATCTTCGCGCCCCTCTGCGATATCTGATGTGAAGATGGCTGACCCGTATCAATTTGACCAATCAGTTCTGTTGCGCAGTAGCAGTAGAAAATCTACAGTCTATGAATGCCTGCTCTTCCACCTCTCAACGCGATGCGCGCCTTCGAGGCCTCGGCGCGTCACTTGAACTTTCGCCTTGCAGCGGAAGAAATTGGGGTCACTCAAGGGGCCGTTGCTCAGCAAGTGCGTGGACTTGAGGCGCGATTGGGGACTGCTCTGTTTGAACGCCTTCCGCGCGGGTTGCGGCTGACCGAAGCGGGACGCAGGCTACAAGCGCCATTACGTCGGGCGTTTCGTCTGATCGAAGATGCCTTCGATGACCTATCCAGTAATAGGCAGATCGCAATATCGGTCACGCCCAGTTTTGCATCTAAATGGCTGGTGCCGCGTTTGAATGATTTTCTGACCAGCTATCCCGATATTTCAGTTCAGGTTGATGCACGCGAGCGGTTGGCGGATTTCAGATCGGATGGGATCGACATCGCAGTACGTCAAAGCCGTTCGCCGATTGCGCAGGACCTGAATGCCATACCGCTATTCTCGACGGAGTTCGTTGTTGTCAGCTCTCCAGAATTGGCGTCACAAATCTCCAACCCAGATGATCTGATGGAGTACGTTCTACTCAGCGATTCCCACGGACTTTGGCCTCTGTATCTGGAACGAGCCGGGGTAGAGGGGAAACCCCGGACGATAAGCTTCAGTCAGACAAGCCTGGCGATTGACGCCGCAATCTCAGGTCAGGGGTTTGCGCTGGCCAATGCCCCGCTTGTGTCGGATGAACTGGCCTCGGGGCGCCTATCGCAACCATTATCCGAGGTGCTGGTTGATGATCTGAGCTTTTTTATCGTCACCCCTAAGAAGCCACGTCAACCAGAATTAGTAGGACACATGCGCGACTGGCTTCTGTCTCAGGTCTGAAGATTGGCGGCAATGCTCTCGATCCGTGTGCGTAACCAGCGATGCGCGGGATCGTTGGTCGAGCGCTGGTGCCAGACCATGTAGATCGACACTGGGTCACACTCAAATGGTAATGGCGCAAAGTCCAGTGTCGCCAGCGGGCCGCGTTTCATCAAAGCTGTATCGGTCGAGATCAGGTCGCTGCCTTTCACGAAAGTCGGGATTGCGTTGAAATGCGGCAAGGTAACAACAGGTGGTCTGATCTGGCTTTGGTCCACGCCACGCATTACGGCACGGGCATTTCGTCCATCGGCGAAACGCACCTCGACATGATCGCTGTCACAATAGGCGGACCAGTCCCTGGGCGGTTCACGGTGGGCGGCGTCATAAAACACCATCAGCGGGCTGGTGATCAGGCGCTTCTGAAAGATATCCGGCCCATCTGGCGGCAATGGGGTCAGCATCAACTGGCACCGGTCACTGCGTAGTAAGTCCGGGTCCGGAACCCCCGAAGGGATGAATTCCAGTCGCAACCGGACGCCTTCCTTGCGCGTTTTACGCAGCAATTCGGGAAAGATCAGCTCGCGCGGCATATCATTGGTGGCGATTTGGATGGCCATCTGTTCAGACACAGGATCAAATGGACGGCCGACGGTCAGGGCACGCATGTTGTCCAGCACCTGTTGCACCGGCTCTTTGAGGGCAAGCGCGCGTTCAGTCGGGGTCAGCCCTTGACCGGATCGAACGAACAGCGGATCACCAAGCACTTGCCGCAACTTTCCCAGCGTGTGGCTGATGGCCGATTGCGTCACCCCGAGCCGGTCGGCTGCCTTCGAGACTGAACTTTCTTCGAGTATTGTCAGAAATACCCGAAGGACTTTGCCATCAAGATCAGTGAAATCAATTTTATTCATACTGTATATGATTATTCATGAATGGATTTGGTGTCCATGCCGGGATAGGGGGAAGGGCAGCAAGCAGGAGGCACACGATGGGGATCCGCTTTTTCTCGGACAAGAACCGACCCGTTCATATGGGCTCGTACCCGTTGGAACGGCTGGCACGGCAAAACCGGATGCCTGACTTGACACAAGTCCCACCAATGCGCGCGCTCAGCTTTCACCGTTCTGATCGGCCCGAAAGCATCGTCAATGCAATGGGAGAATTCCAGGCAATGCTGGATGCGATCCGGGACGGTTTCGTGAATCCAGTCGCGTCTGAAATTCCAGCCGATCCCGTTGATCGCGTCAACCACCTGAAAGCGTTCGGCTATTTTAACGACGCGTCGATGATGGGCTGCGGACCTCTGCTGCCGGATGCAATGTTGGCCGAACCCCGGCGCAACCCGGATATCGATCGGTTGGCCCATGCCCTTCGAACCCGCCAGACCAAGACGCTGGCCTCGGGCATCGACGTGATCATGGCAGATCTGAAAGAAAGCATGGAAGCCGCGCCCAAGCCCATCGACAGCCATCGCCATGCACTTGTGTTTGTTTATGAATTCAACCGTGATCCTGATCCTTCGGAGCCGGGGGCCGAATGGATCGCGGAGGCGCAGGATCACCGCGCCTGCCTCTTGGCCACCGAAAATGCCGTTGTGATAGCCAACTATACTCGTTTGTTGGGATTTGATGCACGGGCACACTCGGCAATGTCATCCGAGGTTGATCTGGGCAAACTCGCCGTGGCTGCAGGCCTGGCTTCACTGGAGGACGGTGAAGTCGTAGTGCCGTGGCTTGGCAAACGCTTTGGTCTGGCTGCGGTAACCACCGAAATGGAAATTGCTCATGATCTCCCGCTTTGCCCCATGGCGGAACAACCCTGGTTCCGGACCCAGGGTCCGGCGTGGTGGTTGGGTGCGGGCTTTGCGAAGAACGCCATGAACCGTGATCCGTATGCTAAGCGTCGATATGTCGATGGTGCGCATCCGTTCGAAAACCTCAAACGCGTGGACAACCCCACCACATATATCGACGAAGAGAATGTCGCCCGCGTTCCCAAACGGGCGGATATGTTCGCGCGCGCACAGTTCGGCGACATGGGCAAAAACCTGCAGGACGCAGCCAAAGGCGGCTATTATGTCCGCAAAGCGGCCCCAAGCTTTGCACAGCGCCGTGCGTTGGGCGCGTTTGTTCTGCTGCAGGATGGCGACAGCGCCATGGTCGAAGGACCTGCAGATGCCGACCGAAATGGCGCGAACATCAAGGCTGCGACTTACTTCCTTGGAGTCGACGCGGTGGGCCTCAGCCGGTGTCCCGAATGGAGTTGGTATTCCCACGACGCCACTGGCGAAGAGATAAACCCGTCACATGACCAGGCGATCAGCATGATCATTGACCAGGGTTACGAGACGATGGAAGGTGCCAGCGGTGATGACTGGATCAGCGTGGCCCAGTCGATGCGCGCATATCTGCGGTTTTCGCTTTTGGGCGGCGTAATCGCGCAGCAAATCCGCAACCTCGGCTACAAAGCCAAGGCCCATACGGTGATGGATGGAGAGGTGCTGCAACCCCCTCTGTTGCTACTGTCGGGAATGGGCGAGGTCAGTCGGATCGGAGAAGTTATTCTGAACCCATATCTCGGCCCCCGATTGAAATCGGGTGTCGTGACAACCGACATGCCGATGACGCATGACAAGCCGATCGATTTTGGCCTGCAGACTTTCTGTGAGAACTGCAACAAATGCGCGCGTGAGTGCCCATCGGGTGCGATCACCGCCGGGCCGAAGCTGATGTTCAATGGCTACGAAATCTGGAAGTCCGATAGCCAGAAATGCGCGACCTACCGGGTCACCACTCCGGGCGGCGCCATGTGTGGGCGTTGCATGAAAACCTGCCCCTGGAACCTGGAAGGCATATTCAAAGAACGCCCTTTCCGATGGGCCGCGATGAATATCCCTCAGGCCGCGCCTGCCTTGGCAAGGCTGGACGATGCCGTCGGCAATGGCGGTTTGAATGACACCAAGAAATGGTGGTGGGATATAGAGCTGGAAGCTGACGGTGCCTATCGCCCTACGCAACATCCCCTGAACCGGCGCGATCTGCAAAAGGACCTCGACCTGAAATACGAGGATCAGACGCTTGCGGTGTATCCGGCCTACCTTGCACCGCATCCGTGGCCCTATCCGTTTGCGATGGACCGCGAGGCCGGGATCGCAGCGTATGAAGCGATGCTGACCGCCGATGAGTACAAGGCGCGCAAGGCAGCGGGCGATATGTCGGTCATTCATCGTTATCAGATCGCAGGCGATGCTCCGGTCATGAGGGTGGAGCTGACTAAGGTCGACAAGATGACCGCGGATGTCACGAAGTATGAATTCTCGACGCTCAATGGTGCCCCGCTGCCTGAATGGACCGCTGGTGCGCATCTGGACGTGCTGGTCGCGCCAGAATTTTTGCGGCAGTACTCCATGTCCGGCGACCCGTCAGATTGCTCGACCTATCAGATCGGCGTTCTGCGTGAAGACGAGGGGCGGGGTGGATCAGCCCTCTTGCATCGGATTTTCAATGAAGGTCGTAAGGTTTTCATTTCCAAACCGATCAACCACTTTGAGCTGAATGAAGATGCATCGAGAACCTTCCTGATGGGGGGCGGCATCGGGATTACTCCGATGATTGCCTTCGCGCATCGATTGCACGCGTTAGGAAGTCCATTTGAACTGCACTATTCTGCCAGCACGCGCGCCGAGGCGGGATATCTGGACGACTTGGCCACGATGCCCTGGGCGGATCACGTTCACTATCATTTTTCAGATGAGGGCACGCGTGCTGATTTGGATGCGATCCTTGGCGGCTATCAGGAGGGTTGGCATGTCTATACCTGCGGTCCGGATCGTTTCATGGATGGCGTCATGCAAGCCGCCGAAGCGCAGGGTTTCCCAGAAGAAGCGCGGCATCTGGAGTATTTTTCGGTCCCCGAACAGCCGGAGTATGAGAACCACGAATTCACCCTTAAGCTGGCAAAATCCGGTCGGGAACTGAAAGTGCCAGCGGACAAAGATGCTGCTCAGGTCCTGAATGAAGCGGGAATACACGTTGATGTGAAATGCGCCGATGGCATCTGTGGTGTCTGCAAATGCGGAGTGATTTCGGGCGAAATCGAACATCGTGATTTTGTGTTATCGAACAAACAACGAGAAGGGGCGATCATACTCTGCCAAAGCCGTGCGGCGCAAAAAGACGGTGTGATCGAAATCGATCTCTGAGCGCAGTCCGAATGCGATATGTTTAGGTCAAAAAATAGGTCGCACAGGCCATGGACGAACAGGGGTCGCTGCACTAACGTCCCTCGCAAAACCCAGTGAACCCTGATCAACAGGTGCGAGGTACTTTCATGGACTATCACAGCCCCGCCAGTTTTGCCGAAGCGTCGGCGCTGGCACAAAATGCAACGGGCATCACGCGGTTTCTGGCGGGGGGCACCGACGTTCTGGTGCAACTGCGCTCGGAACTGGTGACGCCGGATACGCTGATCGATATCAAGAAGATCAACGGCGTACATGACATCACCCGTAATTCCGACGGCAGTTGGACATTGGGTGTAGCCACAACCGGCGCAGAGATGAGCGAGCACCCTGAGCTTGGCCACGACTGGCCCGGCGTGGTCGAGGCAATGGACCTGATCGGATCGACTCAGGTACAGGGGCGCGCGACGTTGACCGGCAACCTTTGCAATGGCTCTCCGGCGGCTGATTCCGTTCCCGCCATGGTCGCGGCAGGTGTAACGGTCACAGTCACTGGCCCAGAGGGTGTGCGGGACGTGGCGGTTGAAAACATCCCGACCGGCCCCGGTAGAACTTCACTGGCTAAGGGTGAGGTAATCTCGTCTGTCAACATTCCGGCGCGTGGCGAAAACGGTGGGGATGCCTATCTGCGTTTCATCCCGCGTACCGAAATGGATATCGCCGTGGTCGGAGTGGGTGTAAACCTACGACTGGACGGCGACATCATCACCGAGGCACGCGTATCACTTGGGGCTGTCGCTCCGACCGTCCTTCTGGTCGAAGAAGCAGCCCGCGCCATCATTGGCACCACTTTGGATGACTCCGCGCTCGATGCCCTCGCCGCTGCCGCATCGGCCGCATGCAACCCAATTGATGACAAACGTGGCACCATCGCGTTTCGGATCGAAGTTGCCGGAGTTCTTGCCAAGCGTACCGCCAAGATCGCCTATGCCCGCGCCAAGGGAGAGCAAACATGAGTAAGCTGCATGTAACGACCACCGTAAACGGTGATGAAGTTGAATATCTCTGCGATCCGCGTGAAACGCTGCTGGATTGTTTGCGCGACAAGCTGAACTTGACTGGCGCGAAAGAAGGCTGCGGCACGGGTGATTGCGGCGCTTGCTCTGTGACCGTCGATGGTCGTCTGGTGTGTTCGTGCCTAATGCTGGGCGTCGAGGCTGAGGGCAAGCAGATCGAAACCGTTGAAGGGATCGCAGATGGCGATGTCCTTCATCCGTTGCAGAAGAAGTTCATTGAATATGCCGCCCTGCAGTGCGGTGTTTGCACGCCGGGCATATTGGTTGCGGCCAAATCCCTGTTGGAAAAGAACCCGGATCCAACCGAGGAAGAGGCGCGCTATTGGCTGGCCGGCAATCTGTGCCGCTGCACCGGTTATGACAAGATCATCCGCGCCGTGATGGATACGGCTGCTGAGCTGCGGGAGGCTTCGTAATGGCACTCGACGATCGTAAGTCCATCTTCAACTTTGTAGGCACGCGCCCCGACCGCCCTGATGGGCTCGACAAAGTGACAGGTCGCGCCAGGTTCGGGGCTGATGCCTACGCGCCGGGTATGTTGCACGGGGCAATCCTGCGCTCACCCCACGCCCATGCGCGGATCGTCAGGATCGACACCTCAAAGGCCGAGGCGCTCAAGGAGGTCAAGGCTATCGTCACTCGCGCAGATTTTGCCGAACTCACGTTCAAGCCGGGTCTGGAAGGCGAGTTCTGGAATGTCCAGGAAAACGTCATGGCGGGCGAGAAGGCGCTGTATGACGGCCATGCGATTGCTGCGGTTGCCGCGACTTCAGCGTTGGCTGCACGTGATGCGCTGAAACTGATCGAGGTGGAATATGAAGTGTTGCCTCATGTCACCGATGTAGACAAGGCGATGGCTGCGGATGCACCGGTGATCCGCGAAGGTGCGGCCGACTATTCGGTGCCTGAAGGCATGCATCCAAATGTCGTACGCTATCATGAAAGCGGTCACGGAGATGTAGAGGCCGGGTTCGCCGAGGCTGATCTGGTCATCGAAGATAGCTTTGTGACCGAGGCGACCCATCAGGGCTATATCGAGCCTCATGCCTGTCTTGCGTCGTTGGGCGCGGACGGTAAGGGGGAATTGTGGTGCACCACTCAGGGTCATTGGTACGCTCAGAAATACTGTGCCACGTTGCTAGGCATCGAAACCGCGCAGTTGCGCGTGACAGCTTCCGAAATCGGAGGAGGTTTCGGCGGCAAGACCACTGTGTTCATCGAACCGGTGGCCTTGGCGTTAAGCCGCAAAGCCAATCGCCCGGTCAAGTTGGTGATGAACCGATCCGAGGTATTCCGGTCCACCGGCCCCACTTCATCCGCGTCGATGGATATTAAGATCGGGATGAAGAAAGACGGCACGATCACAGCGGCCCAAGGTATTTTTCGTCTGCAGGGCGGCGCGTTTCCCGGTGCACCTGGCGATTTGACTGCAATGTGTGCTTTTGCGCCCTATGACCTGACCAACGTGCGGCAGGTGGGGTATGACGTCATAGCTAACCGCCCCAAACAGGCCGCCTATCGCGCGCCGGGCGCACCAATGGGTGCTTTTGCGGTTGAATCCGTGCTGGATGAGCTGTGTAATCAACTGGGTCTCGACCCTGTGGATGTGCGCCTCAAGAACGCGGCGGCTGAAGGTTCAAAAGCCAGCTATGGACCCACATATGAGCGCATCGGCCTTGTCGAAACACTTGAAGCAGCCAAGGCGCATCCGCATTATTCGGCGCCGCTGAAACCGGGGCAGGGGCGCGGAATTTCCTGTGGCTTCTGGTTCAATCATGGTGGCGAGACGTCTGTTTCGTTGGCCTTGTCCGAGGATGGCTCGGCGCAAGTTATGGTTGGAACGCCTGACATTGGCGGTTCGCGTGCATCAATGGCCCTGATGGCGGCCGAGGTTCTGGGTATTCCCTATGAAAACATTCGGGTGACCGTCGCGGACACCGCTTCGCTTGGTTACAATGATGTCTCTCACGGCAGCCGCGTAACCTATGCCAGTGGTCTGGCGACGATCAAAGCCGCAAACCACGCGGTTGAGAAACTGTGCGAACGCGCAGCAGCCAAATGGGGCATTCCGGTTGATGCGGTGAAATGGGAGGATGGTTGCGCAGTACCGTCGGGCCCGAATGCGGGCGATTTCGACCCGCTGCCGTTGGCTGACATCACCGCAGATATGGGCGCGACCGGAGGTCCGATCTCAGGTCATTTCGAAGCCACCCCTGAAGGCGCGGGTGTGTCCTTTGGCACTCATATAGTGGATGCCGAGGTGGATCCGGAAACCGGCAAAACAAGCATCGTCCGCTACACGGTCATTCAGGATGCCGGCAAGGCGATCCACCCGACCTATGTGGAAGGCCAATACCAAGGCGGCGCCGCGCAGGGCATCGGTTGGGCGCTGAACGAAGAATATATCTATGGCGAGGATGGTCGATTGCAGAACTCGATCTTCCTTGACTACCGCATTCCGGTCGCAAGCGATTTGCCGATGATTGATACGGTGATTGTCGAAGTGCCCAACCCCGGCCACCCCTTTGGCGTGCGCGGCGTGGGAGAAACCGGGATCGTGCCGCCTCTGGCCGCCATCGCCAACGCGGTATCCAACGCAGCTGGTGTGCGGATGAAGCAACTGCCAATGTCACCGCCGCGCATTCTGGCGGCGCTTAAGGAAAAATGATCCAGGTTCACCTCTGGTCCAGCCTCCGGTCTCTGACCGGAGGCCAGCAGGTGGTCGAAGTTGAGGCGGCTACCACGGGGGAGTTGTTGAAAGAACTGGTGCGCCATCATCCCAGATTACAGGCCCCAATTGACGCGGGCGTATCGGTTGCGGTTGACGGTCGCATCATCGCGACGGGTCTGTCCGAGCCGATCCCGGAAGGTGCCGAAGTTTATCTGATGCAGCGCCTGCGCGGAGGCTGAATTTGGGAATCCTATTTCTTGGCGAAATCGCATGACAATATGAAAGTGCTGCACTGTTCGGTCAGGTTCTGAAACCGCGACCGTTCGCGGACATACAGATAAACCTGCCTCTTGTCGTCAAGATCCACGATAGGGCGGAAAGCGACCGCCTCTGGCAGGAATTCCGCCACGGTTTGGGGCAAAACAGTGATCCAATTACCGGATCGAACCAGAGTGATCAGTGAATGTGTATTGTGGATTGTGATCGCGGCATTTTCGGTGGCTGACAGGAACGCTGGCGATTGAATGAGATCGCAAAGCCTATTTCGCACAAATGGCGCGGTTGGGATATCAGCGATGCTCAGCGGTTTTGCACCTGTGATCAGGTCATGATCTGAGGCGGCGACAAGTCCAAATGGATCCTGAAATAGTGGAAGAGCGCGAACACCATTCAATGGATGATATCCCGATGCAATGCCGATATCGGCCTGATCCTGCGCAATCGCGTCGAGCACCTGTTGCGTATCCGAGTCACGCAGTTCAATCTTAACACCTGGGAATTGGCTGGTCATGTATTCCAGCAGGGGCGGAAATATCAACGCCCCGACCGAAGGGACAGATACGATCCTGATCAGACCTTGTTGAGCCTGTGCCGCCGCATCGATGTTCTGGACGGCCTGGTCAAATTGGCGGATCTGTTTCAGGGCAAGTTCGAATACCTGCTCACCCAGCGGCGATAGCTGGTTTTTTCGCTCACCTTCAAACAGTTTCTTACCCAGATGGTCTTCGAGCTGTTTCAGCGTCATTGAGATGGCTGATTGCGTTCGGCCAAGGCGATCGGCTGCCTCGACCAGATTGCCGGTCTGCGCGACGGTGCAAAAGCATCGCAACATTTCGATTTTGATGGCCAACCTTCAGATTCCTTGAAGTTTGTTTAAGTTATTTGAGTTTGACTGATGCGCCCCCGAAAATCCATCCTGTGACAAACGAATTCTGACTCTGGGGCGCATTGTGACCAAACTGAACCTAATCGCTGGCGAATGGCTGGCAGGCGAAAGCGAAATTGAAAACCGGAACCCTTCTGATCTGACCGATCTGGTCGGCATGTTCGCGCAGGCCAGCGGCGACCAGCTCGAGGCGACACTGGATCAGGCACGCGTGGCGCAGGCGGAATGGGCCGCCTACGGGCTGGAGCGCAAGCAAGCAGTTCTTAACGCAATCGGCAATGAATTGATGGCGCGCGCTGAGGAACTGGGCACGCTGCTCAGCCGGGAAGAGGGAAAGCCACTGGCCGAAGGCAAGGGCGAAGTTTATCGCGCCGGTCAGTTCTTCACCTACTACGCTGCAGAATGTCTGCGTCAGATCGGTGAGAACGCAGATTCTGTGCGCCCTGATATCGAGGTGGATGTGCGTCGCGAAGCCGTTGGCGTTGTTGCGATCATCAGCCCGTGGAACTTCCCAACTGCGACGGCCTCGTGGAAGATCGCACCGGCGCTGTGCTATGGCAACGCTGTCGTCTGGAAGCCTGCCAACATCACCCCGGCCTCGGCAGTGGCCTTGACCGAGATCATCGAGCGTCAGGATATTCCCAAAGGATTGTTCAGCCTCGTTATGGGGTCAGGGCGCTCAATTGGGCAGCGTCTTGTTGAAAGCCCCAAGGTCAATGCAATCTCGTTCACCGGATCGGTCCCGGTGGGCAAGGGCATCGCCGCAGCGGCCATACAGAATCTGACGAAGGTTCAGATGGAAATGGGGTCCAAGAACGCACTGGCGGTCATGGATGATGCCGATCTGGATCTGGCGGTTTCGCTGGCATTGGGCGGCGCGTTTGGTGGCACCGGTCAGAAATGCACAGCCTCGTCGCGGCTGGTGGTTCACGCGGGCATTCACGATGCATTTGTCGAGAAACTGGTTGCAGGCGCGCAGGCGATGAAGGTCGGCCATGCACTAGAAGAGGGCGTTCAGATGGGCCCCGTCGTCAGCCAACAACAACTGGGCGAGAACCTCGCCTATGTTGATCTGGGCAAATCCGAAGGCGCGGAACTGGCCTGCGGTGGTCAGCGTCTTGAGATGCCGCACGATGGCTTCTACATGTCGCCGGGCGTGTTCCTGAACACCAATAATGACATGCGTATCAACCGCGAGGAAATGTTCGCCCCTTTGACCAGCGTCATCAAGGTAGGCAGCTATGACGAGGCGCTGAGCGTGGTCAATGACACCAATTTCGGTCTGACTTCGGGCATCGTTACTAAATCTCTGGCACGTGCCACTCACTTCCGCCGCAATGCCCGCACGGGTGTTGTTACTGTCAACCTGCCCACCGCAGGTACTGACTACCATGTTCCCTTCGGCGGGCGGGGTGATAGTTCTTACGGTCCGCGTGAACAGGGCAAGGCAGCGGCGGAGTTCTACACCACCGTCAAAACCGCCTATATCAGCGCAGGCCCTGTCTGATGCTGATCGATGGCCTGCAATATGCAAACTGGTCGGAGAAGATCTTCCGGCAACTGCGTGAAGGAGGCGTGGACGCGATCCACGTCACCATCGCCTACCATGAGAATTTCCGCGAAACCGTTCTGAACTTTGAAAAGTGGAACCGTTGGTTCGAACAATACCCAGACCTGATCATGAAAGGCCGCTGGGCCAGCGACATCGACACTGCGCGCGAAACCGGGCGGTCGGCTGTGTTCTTCGGATTTCAGAACCCATCTCCGATCGAAGATGATATCGGTCTGGTTGAAATCCTGCACGATCTGGGCGCGCGCTTCATGCAGCTGACCTATAACAACCAGTCGCTGCTGGCGACCGGTTGTTATGAGGCCGAAGACACCGGTATCACCCGCATGGGCAAGCAGGTCATCAAAGAGATGAACCGCGTGGGGTTGGTGGTTGATATGAGCCATTCGGCGGATCGGTCGACTATCGAGGCCGCCGAACTTTCCGAGCGCCCCATCGCGATCACCCACGCAAACCCCCATGAATGGTCTCCAGCGCTTCGCAACAAGCGGGATGACGTGATCCGGGCGGTGACGGAAAAAGGTGGGATGCTAGGCTTTTCGGTCTATCCTCATCATCTGAAAGACAAGTCCGACTGCACGTTGGAAAGCTTTTGCGAAATGATCGCCCGCGCGGCTGACAAGTACGGGGCGCAGCATCTGGGGGTTGGTACGGACCTGTGTCAGGACCAACCCGATAGCGTGGTCGAATGGATGCGGGTTGGGCGCTGGACAAAAGAGATCGACTATGGCGAAGGCTCGGCTTCTAACGCCGGGTTCCCGCCGATGCCAAACTGGTTCCGCGACAATCGGGATTTTGGCAATATCGAATCTGGATTGCGTGCCGTTGGCATGAATGCCGAGGAAGTCGCCGGAATCATGGGCGGCAACTGGTATCGGTTCTTTGCAGAAAACTTTGGACCTTATGAACCATGAATACCGTGAACCCAACAATCGAACGCCGCGATCCCGCCACGGTGATGCGCCTTTCGCGTCTGGGCTCGCTTCATCAATGTCGGCTCAGTTTTATGCGCCAGCTCACCCGTCGCATGGCGGCCGAGCAGTGGGTTTTTAGCCGCCCCGTATTCGATATCGATGACAACGGGGTCGGCCACGCGGTCTATTCCGCACAAGGACCCGATCGCACCTATTCACTGGTCGCATTCGCCCATGACCTGCCGCCCGAGCAACGCTCGGACCGTGTGATCGCCGAGGCCTGGGATGCCACCTTCACCTTGTTTGATGGTGTTCCCACCAAGGACGATATCCAACGTTTGTCTCGGAACGTACCACTGCAAGAGGCCGGGCGTGTCAGTGAAAATGAATTGTCGCTGTCGCGTGCCAACCGTTCTGTTCGGTTGTGGGCTCATGTGGTCGACCAGTTGGCTGCGGGCCAGCAACCAGATCTCGCGCAGATCTACAAGGTTGGCTATCTGATGCGCACAACTGCGGTTTACGGATCGGGCAAGTTCGGCGCGGCGGATCGGGAAAAGATCGCAGACCGCCCCGAGGTCAGCGGCCCGTTTCAGGCCGAGATGCTGTCAGTATATCTGACGCGAATATTCGTCCGTGATCTGGTGCAGCATATGGCAAATGCAAAGGGTGGTACGCAGACCGCGCAGCTTGATCCCGATATCGCTCGTTGGCTGGGGATCGGCAACTCGACCGGATTGGGCATGGCGCCTTTCATCGTCAATCACCCGATCCTGTTCAACAACTGGATCATGGTCCGTGAAGAGGCCATCGCACGCGTTCGGTCCCTTGATGCCGCCACAGACGCCCAAGTTGCCATGTTCCGCGAGATTTTCGAGCGCAGTAAATTGTCGATCTCGTGGTGGCGGTCCGAGCACCCGATCCAGATTGAAAAACTCGCCGCACTGAATGCCGATCTGGGCGCGATAGCCGCGCATCTCGATCAGACCGATCTGACGGAAAATCAGCCCTGGGATCGCCTGATCCTGTGGTCCCGGACCGCGCTTAGCGAAGAAGGGCAAGAGTTGCTGGCTTCTTTGATCCTTGAACCATATGGCGAGTTGGTGGACGGGCTGGCCAGCTGCATGGCGGATGGCAATAGCGCGGCCTTTACAATTGACGGCGCGATGCCAGTCGCACAGGTGCGCGACCTGATCCGCTCCAGTTTTGGCTGGGCGCTCGATCTTGACTGGTCGGCGCCTGAACACTGCGCGCGTGCCTGGTATGTGTCGGAAGAAAAGCTTGAGCCTCGTTTGGGGGAACGGTTTGAAGAACCGATAGAGGAGTATGAGCAACCGCTTGCTCCGGCACGTGATTCTGCGCTTGCCGATAAGGCTTTGGCGGACTGGTTGGGCGAAAGTCCGATCGCCGAATTCCTGCTGCGCCACCCTGAACACCGCCACACCGTACGTCGTGCGCAGATGAGCCGACTGGCACCATATGGCGAAATCAGCGACAATACGATCAGTGCGGAGGTCCTGCCGATTGACATGTTGCGCGCCAAATTGTCGTTTTTTGGTGCCACGCATTTCGACCCGCGCTCGGATCGTTGGGTGCGTATTTGCATGTATTCGGGGGCACCTTACCCCGAGGAACTGAGTCCGGAGAACGCGGATTTGTGGGTGTATCCGGAGCGCGCCCAATGAGTTTTTCCCTTAATGAAATCGAAGCCACGGCCAAGCGTGCAACGCGGGGTGCGGGCTATGCCTGGGGCATCTCTGAAGAGGCCGCAAAAGCGACGCGATGGCTCTGTGCGCAGGGGCTGGATGGAACGGTCGAATTGTCGCGCGTGCTGGAAGGCGAGTTTGCCGGGTCACTGGAAGATCATGTTCCCGCAGGGCTGGACGGAGACTGGGTTGGTCGTAAAGACCTATGCCCACTGATGGTCGGTGCTCTGCTTTCCGACTGTGCGCACATGCTGTTGGCAGGCCCGATCCGGATCAGACAGGTTTCTTCGCCAATGATGATACTGCCATTTGCGGCCTATGCTGCGCGCATGCACAACACGGTGGTTTCAGTCACGGCGGGCGATTTCAAGGCTTTGACGGACGGTGCGAGATTGATGTCGAGAAACGATTGCCCGGTTCGCGCGGATCATGTCGAGGTCGCAATTGGCGACCTACTGATCGAGCCGTGTTCACGACAGACGCGTGCAACGCCTGATCCGGCGGCATGGATGATACTCAACCGTTTTGCCCATCTTACCTATGCTCCTGCGACTGAAGAATCCCGTTTGCTCGGCGCAGGGGCCGGGCTTTCTGACAATGACTGAAAAGAGACAGACATGATTGAAACCCGCACCCTCTCACTCGCTGAAATTGAAGACCTGTCCTTTCGCGCGCTAGTGGCTGCGGGGACGAGCGAAGAAAACGCGCGTCCTTTAGCGGTTGCGACCGCGGCAACCGAGGCTGACGGGGTTGCCAGCCATGGTCTGGCCTATATCCCGATCTACTGTGAGCATGTTCAATGCGGCAAGGTTGATGGGCTGGCACAGCCGGTTCTGGCGCAGCCACGCCCCGGCGTCGTTACAGTCGATGCTGCCACCGGATTTGCGCATTCCGCCATTGAAGCCGGGTTCGACGCCTTGATCCCCGCTGCCCGCGCGCAGGGGATTGCGGCGCTGGCGATCCGAAACAGCTATAATTGCGGCGTTCTTGGATATCACACTTATCGTCTGGCGCAGGCCGGCCTGGTAGGTCTGGGTTTCACCAACGCTCCGGCCTCAATTGCGCCCTCCGGCGGGGCCAAGCCGGTGGTCGGCACCAATCCGTTTTCAATCGCCGCTCCGGGCACGGACGGCCAGCCCGCCCTATTGATTGACCAGAGCGCCAGCACCATCGCCAAAAGCGAAGTCATGAAACACGCGCGTGAAGGCAGGCCGATCCCTGTTGGTTGGGCACTGGACGATGAAGGAAATCCAACCACTGATCCGAATGTGGGCCTCAAGGGTTCGATGGCGCCGTCGGGTGGTTATAAAGGTGTTGGCATCGCGCTGCTGACCGAAGTTCTGGCTGCTGCTCTGACCGGCGCGACTTTGGGAATCCACGCCTCTCCGTTTTCTGGCACGGCCGGTGGTCCGCCGAAGACGGGGCAGTTCTTTATTGCGATTGACGCAAATGCGACGGCGAATGACGCATTTTCAACAGGAATTGTCGATCTTGTCGAAGCGATCCGGTCGCAAGAGGGCGCACATTTGCCCGGAGATGGCCGCCGTGCAAAGCGACTGGCAGCTAAATCTGATGGCGTTGCGGTGAACGTAGCGACACTTAGCAAAATTGAGGCCCTGCTGACTTAGGGCTTTGTGGTGCAAATCCGGGGTGCCAGAAGAGAATGACCTGGAAATCGGGACACGTGCGAACAGGGAGGAATCACATGTCTATGAAGGACCCTTTTACCGATCTGGAGATCAAGCGATCTTCGGGTGGGTTTTACGAAGGCCACAGCGTCGAAATTGCCTTGCTCAGCAAGTCAATCATGGTCGCGCTGGTGATCTGGGCATTGGTCTGGCCCGCGAATGCAAACGGTGTTCTTGGCAGCCTGAACTCTCGCCTGCTGGAAGACTTTAACGCTTTCTATATCATCATCGTCGGCTTCTTTGCCTTTTTCCTGTTTGTTGTGGCTGCGCTGCCGCAAACTGGTAAACGACTCATGGGGCCGGAAGGTGAAAAACCGGAATTTTCGGATTTCTCGTGGTTTTCTATGATGTTCGGCGCCGGTCTGGGCGTCGGTCTGATGGTATTTGCCACCGCTGAGCCTCTGGGGCTTTGGGGGTCAAACCCGGTTGTGATCGCCGAACAGGTAGTTGGTAATACCGAAGAGGCACTCCAGTCCGGGTATCGTTATACCTTCCTGCACTACGGATTTCATGCCTGGGCGATCTATGTCGTGACGGGCTTGTCGCTGGCCTACTATGCCTACACACGCAACATGCCGCTAACGATCCGCACTGCGCTGACACCTTTGTTCGGCAAGCTGATGAACGGTTTTCTTGGCCACGTCGTGGACGTTCTGGGTGTTGTTGCAACAATCCTGGGTGTCTCGGTAACGATCGGTTTTGGCGTTTCACAGTTTATCGACGGTCTTTATGCCATCACCGGTATGGGATGGATCATGGATCTGAACGGAGAAGTGCCGACGCCAAGTACAGTAGGTCTTTTGGCGGGTCTGATCGTCATCATGGGCCTGTCGATCGTATCGGCTGTATCGGGCGTTGGTCGTGGCGTTAAGTATCTGTCTAATCTAAATCTGGTGTTGTCTCTGATCCTGCTGCTGGTCTTCGTCGTATTCGGGTCGTTCCTGTTTGCAATGACCACCTATGCAACGGCGTTCATCGACTACATCCTGCATTTCATCTCGCTCAGCTTTGGCGCGTTCAACCCGCAGTCAGCGGCAGCATTTGATGCAGCGTTGCCAAGCGAAGCTGCCCCATTTGCCGATGCCCTGTACAGCGGTGCAACCAACCCCTGGGGTTCGTTTGACGGGTTCAAATCAGGACTTGAAGGCGACGCCGCAGCCCTGCCTGAATCCGTTCTCGCTTCGGTCTATGCCGCTGGTGACCCCGGTCGTCAGTTTGGTTGGCAGGCAGGTTGGACCACGTTCTACTGGGCCTGGTGGATCGCGTTCTCGCCCTTCGTGGGCCTGTTCCTAGCGCGCATATCCAAAGGGCGTTCGGTTCGTGAGTTCATCGTTGGCTGTGTATTCGCACCAGCGCTGGTCTGCTTTGCATGGATGACCATTCTGGGTGGCACCGCGATCGATCTGGAACTGAACGGCACGGCCGAAGGCGCCATCATCGGTGCATCGAACACCGCCAAGCTGTTTGTAACCCTGCAAGAGATGATTTCGGGCGGGTTGCTGTCCGGCATCACCGTGATGTGCGTCGTATTGATCATGACGTTCCTGGTCACATCGGCGGACTCGGGCATTCTGGTGATGAACACCATCATGTCGGGTGGCGATCAGAATATCGGCAACAAGCACAAGATCATCTGGGGTCTGATCCTGACGGCTGTGATCGGTGCGCTGATCCTGGCTGCGGGTGAGAACAACCCGATGGATGCGTTGCGAAACGCGATGATCATCGGCGCATTGCCCTTTACGATGGTGATGGGGCTGATGTGCGTGGCGCTTGCCAAGGCGCTGTATCGCGACGGTTTGCGGCAAAAGCACGCTGCACCGGCCGAATAACATCATGGGCCCGGGTGGTTGTTAGGCAACCACCCGGTGTTTTTTGGGGCAGATTCGAAGCTGATTTAATTAGGTGATCGATCGGATACCACACCTTGCTAGGGCATAGATAAGCTGACTGATATTTTTTGCTGCGCGTGCACCATTTTCGATATCTTCTATGACCCGCTGGATTGAACGGGTCAGGGGCACGACTCGGTATCACGTTTAAGGCAAATTAACTGTCGGCAGACACTCAAACTTTTCGCGGCAAGGTTAAATTGCATGACAAGGTCGATGAAGCCATGCCAGCAAATTGAAAAATCGAAGCAAAATCGTATTTTTACTCCCAAAGGAGACATTCAAAATCCTACACTTGATACCGAATCTTATGGTAGCGCAGCTAGAACGCGTTCCGCCGTCCAGAAGACGCCTACCAAAGCGATAACTACGCTCAGCGGCACCACGATGCGGGGTCTGTACCAGTCTTCATTACGCCAAAGGCCAACGGTCAGAAACGCCGCTGCTACGACTACCAACTGACCGATTTCAACGCCGACATTGAAGCCTATCAAGCGAGCCAACCACTGGCCCCCGCCGGGGCTCAGTTCACCCAATACTGACGCAAATCCGAGGCCATGGAGCAGACCAAAGAGGAAAACGACGAAAAGGCGACCGGTGGAGGGTGTGGTACGCAAGATGTTCTCCATGTCTGACATCAGCACCTGTGGGCCTGATTGAAGGATTTGCATAGCGGAAGGTTTCTGGCTCATCTGAACCGTTAGGGAGTGAAGATGAGACGGAAAGCTGGAACCGACAAACCGACGGCTGAACGGGTCGTCAAGGGCATTCGCCGCAAGACGCGCAAGCACCATTCTGCGGAGGAGAAGATTCACATTGTGCTGGAGGGTTTGCGTGGCGAGGAGAGCATCGCCGCGCTCTGCCGTCGCGAGGGGATTGCCACGAGCCTGTACTATTCCTGGTCGAAAGAGTTCCTGGAGGCTGGAAAGAAGCAGCTGGCAGGCGACACAGCCAGGCAAGCGACTAGCCCCGAAGTGAAGGAGCTGCGGGCCGAGGCGTCGGCCTTGAAGGAGGCCGTTGCTGACCTCACCTTGGAAAACCGCTTGCTCAAAAAAGCATGCTCGGGGATGGGGACGGCGACATATGAGATACCTCGCAACGGAGAAGCTCGAGATCATCCGACTTGTCGAGCAGTCCCACTTGCCAGCGAAGAGGACGCTGTCGAGGCTGGGCATTCCGAAAACCAGGTTCTACCGCTGGTGTGCCCGCTATGAGGCGTTTGGTGAAGCCGGGCTTGAAGATCGCCGTCCACACCCCGGCCGGGTCTGGAACCGCATCCCTGACGAGATCCGGCAGGCCGTCGTTGACCTCGCTCTTGATGAGCCGGAACTATCGCCGCGCGAGCTGGCATTCCGCTTTACAGACACGAAAAATTACTTTGTGTCAGAGCCTTCGGTCTATCGCATCCTCAAGGAGCAGGATCTGATTGCTGGGCAGGCGTTCAACGTGATCAAGGCTGCCGACGAGTTCCATGACAAGACCACGAGACCGAACCAACTTTGGCAGACCGACTTCACCTACCTGAAGGTGACTGGCTGGGGTTGGTTTTATCTCTCGACGATCCTGGACGATTTCAGCCGTTGCATCGTGGCATGGAAGCTCTGCACAACGATGAAGGCCGACGATGTTACCGACACTCTGGGACTGGCATTGGAGGCATCAGGCTGTTCGTCGGCGACCGTCCGACACAAACCGAGGCTGCTCAGCGACAACGGCTCATCATACATCTCTGGTGACCTAGCGGATTGGCTCCAAGATCAGGGCATGGACCACGTTCGAGGGGCACCAAATCATCCGCAGACCCAGGGCAAGATCGAGCGGTGGCAACAAATGCTCAAGAACCGCATCCTGTTGGAGAACTACTACCTACCGGGCGCACTCGAGGAAGCGATCAGAGCCTTCGTCGACCACTACAATCACCGTCGCTATCACGAGAGCCTCGGCAATCTGACACCGGCCGATGTCTACTTCGGTCGCAGCGACGACATTCTGAAGGAAAGGAGAACCATCAAGGAAAGAACACTGAAACAGCGACGCTTGCTCAATCTCGGGAGCGCCGCGTAAGATCACAATCGATGAGCCAGGCCGTCCTAAACGCCGTCAGCTCAATCGGACCACTTCTTTCGATGACGGACATCTTGCACAGAAACAGTGGGACAAGCATGTTGGTGAGAGCCAGGAGGTGAGTTTCAAGGCGTATTTCTACATACTGAGACCCGCCTTGGCGATCTCCTGGATCAGGCAGATACCCGATACGCCACCACCAATGAACCTGCATGATCTCATTAAAGATCAGGACCTGGCACCCGACCTCATCGGGCATATTGACGAGTTGTTAGCGCTGAAAAGCAAAACCAAGGAAATGGGCCATGGGCAGCGCATAGCGAGCGTTGACGATTTCATACAAGATCAAATCGCGTGGGCAGCCATGCTGAAAAAGAACGAAGATCGTTACGACCTCATGACCGAGGGCAACAACTTGCTGCGGCACATCGTGAGAAAAAACGCGGGACTTGGTTCGTGATCTAACGATGGCCGCAACGGGCCAAACTGCTTCGGTCGTCTCAACGGCCACCTGAGCCAAAGTGCGCGGCGGAGTTATGGAATGCTTCCGCCACACATATTCACCAATAATAGTGGTGGGGCTTGCGCCCATCGGGCCAGACTAGGTCGTCTGGATCAGCGCCTTTCAGGATGCCGAACGCAAGGGCCTTGGATTTGCGTCTCATTGGACGCATGTGACAGGTGATGTCATGATAGCGTGGCCAATTGCCAAGCCACCGGACATCATCCGGGTCTTTTCCGAGACGACGGCTCAGACCTAGGCGTGAGTACCCGTTCCCAAGCATGGTACGGGGACGTTTGCGTTTGTAATGGGCCATGTCATTGGCCTTTCATGCAGTTTCTGAACTACATGGCACCCTCGATCGGTTGGCTCGTTGGTTTTGGGCTGGGCTCGGATAGACGGCCGAAAACGCAGCCGGTCTGATTATCGGACTGGGCGAACAACATCAATGGGGCGGGAAAAAGCCGCTCAATGTGGTGTTAGGTGATTGGGCCGCTAGGCTGTGGACGGACGGACCACTCAACCAGAGATCGCTTCACATAACACCCATTCAGTGATGTTCGCGCTTCGTTATAGCGGTACCAAACATCCATGGGTTGCGAATTTCCGGGTACTGAGACGGACCTGCAGCGCCCGGATTGACGTCACATTTCTAACTGTCGTCTTACTCACTTTCGGCAAGTGACCTGTGCAATGCCTCGAATAAGAGTCGCTCCTTGCGGAGTGGCATCTCATCGATGCTCCAGGCCCGTCGCGGGTCTGGCCAGAGCTCGTCGAACAGTTCCTCGGTCATGACGACGTGGGTCACCCGCCCTGTATGACGCAGGTAGGTTGGTCCTTCAGCCACTGCCAAGATGTCGCACTGCGGCCCGCTAGTGCCGACTTTCGTCGCACACGTGAAACAACGATCCAGTTGGAGTTTAGGAACGCGCAACACAGCCGCCGTCGGTGATAGTTATGGCCAAGCTCCCTTTCGGACTTCGTTTGCTTTTGAGGCCGACGAGATGGCCACGATGGCTTGGTGCCTGTCGTCCAAGAACAATCCCAGCACGTCTAAAACGTCTAAAAAATACCTATCGAAGACAATCGGGTTTCCTGACCTTAATACGTCTCCTCATACAAACGGCAGCGAGCATCCGTTTCCAATTCTGCAGTTCTTGTAATCTCAGACTGTTTATGTGTGCGATAGACCTGCGCAAAACCATCCGGGAACCAACCTGTTGCCACTGGGTTGCTCGCGTAGCGGTCCAGCGCCTCTTCTAAGGTTTGCGGCAGTCGCACGATGCCCTTTTCGGCCAATTCAGAGGCGTTCAGAAGCGATAAATCATCTTCTGTCGGGGTCGGCGCAGCCAAGCCTTCTTCGATGCCTTGTGCTCCGGCGAAAACAATAGCTGCCAATGCCAGGTGGGGCGAGGCTGCCGCGTCGGCAGCACGGTATTCGATATTGAATTGCCGAGCGATTGAGGTCGGATCCTTGGCCGTCATAGGGCAAATCCGCAACGACGCCTCGCGATCGCGGAATCCCAGATTGTTGAAAGCAGCAGACCAACGATGTGGTGTCAGGCGTTCATACGAGATCACCGAAGGCGCAGTCAGGGCCAAAATCGCATCCAGATACTTCAGAACTCCGGCAGCGAAAGCACTCGTCAGGTCCGACATGCCGCACGGCCCATCTTTGGCGTAGGTCAGCGGCGCGCCCTGATCATCCACAAAGCTCATGTGGATATGGACTCCGTTACCAACGCTCGCGACATCGCGAATAGGGGTATAGGTGGCCCGCTCGCCATAGGCCTGCGCAGTCGCATAGGTCAGTTCGCGCACCATGACGGCCGCGTCCGCCGCGCGCACCCCCAGTTCGGGGCCGATGACGACCTCATATTGGTTTGGGCCATATTCCTTCATGATCGAATCCGGTTTCAGACCGACCTGAGAAATAGCGTTGATCAAAGTCTCACACAGATCACGCTGCAGGCCAAAGCCCCGGTGGCCATAGGCTTCGTTGGCCTGAGCTGGCGGATCTTTCAACTGGAACTCATGCTCGAAGGCGGCCAGCAAATTTGCTCCTGAGACCTCGTGCAGCCGCTCCAGCGCCGCCCTCAAGAGACTGCGCGTGCAGAAGTCCCACGGGTCTCCGTCCAGCGTGACGATATCGCCCATAAGAAAGTGCAGACCAGAGTCTTCGCCGAATTCGACCTTTGCCTCGGCCGTGGCGTCCGGGATCAGAAGAAGATCGCCCAGCGCGCCAAACGGGCTTTCAGCAATTCCGTCAAAACAGTTGATCTGAACGTTGGTGGGTGTCCACCCGACCCCGCGCTGCAACCGCTTGTTCAGTTGATCCGCCGGAAAGGCCTTGCCCCGCAATTTCCCGGCAAGGTCTGAGGTGGCGACAAACATCAAGGGGGTTTTGGGCATCATGGGTTAGGGTCCTGATTGTGGGATCGCATGGCATCCCAGGCTTCGATGCGGGATTTCGTCTGATCCCAGTTGTCTTCGGCGACGCGGGTCACCAGCGCCTCGGTGACGGCAAGGGCCGCTGTGTACGTATCCCAGAGCGTGCCGCTTTCGATCGGAACTGGCAAGATTTCTGCCGCATGTCGGGATATGGGCGACAACCATTTGTCTGTCATGAGGACAACGCGAACCCCTCGATCCTGCGCGGCTGTCGCGGCCAATCGCGCCAATGCAGGTTGGTAACGGCGAAAATCGACCAGAAACAGGATATCCGCAGGCTTCATCCGTAGCAGGTATTCCGGCCAGACCTCATTGTTGGCCGGAAGATGATACACGCCGCTGCGGGTTTGGCGCAGGTGAAAAGACAAATGCTGCGCGATGGTGTCACTGATCCGACCGCCCAATATATAGACATCGCTCTTAGGTTGGCTCAGTACCGAGCATATACGCTGAAACTGCGCCTCGGTGATACCTTCTGCCGACAGCGCCATCTGAGACGAGGCCCGCGCGATGAAGTCGCGTAAGAACCCGCCATCGACACTGCGCCCTTCGCCGTGCAGATCGGTGGGTGAGCGTTGGCCCTCTTTCAATTCAGACAACAGAGCCCGCTGGAATTCCTGATAGCCCCCCAATCCGATCTTGGTAACAAACCGAGAGATCGACGGGGCCGAGACCTCGGCGCGCCGGGCGAGTTCCTGGATCGTGACCAGACCCGCATAGGGGTAGTCGCTCAGCAAAGCAGCGGCCAGCTTGCGCTCGCTCGCGGTCATGCGTTCAGCCTTCGCTTCAATTCTCTGCCTAACAAGCAAGCGGCACCTCCTGATCTGAATGGATCGCATGGAATAAAAATTTCAGTCAATCTATTTTTTATTGACTCTGAAAAAACTTGTTCTCTAACGTAGGCCACATGAAGACATCAGCCGCAACCCAAGAACTGCTGGTCACCGGGGATCCCGCCCCGGTAGAATGGGTGAATCGTGACAGTGATGCGAAGATCGCGCTGCTCTGCGAACACGCCGGGCGCGCGATCCCACAAAAGCTAGGCGATCTGGGTGTCTCGGAAGAGGTGCAAGCCAGTCATCGCGGTTGGGATATCGGGGCCGAGGCCGTGGCCCGGCAATTGGCTGACCGGCTACGGGCCCCATTGATCTTGCAGCGCTATTCCCGGCTTGTGATTGATTGCAACCGCCCGATCGAGGCCCCGGATTCAATTCCGCCAAAGAGCTTTGGAGAGCAGATCCCTGCCAATCTGAACTTGACCACTGCGGATCGCACGGCGCGTCAGCGCGAGATCATGGCTCCTCTGAACGGTGCCATTGAACATATGCTGGACCGGGCGCCGCGCGTGCTTGCGGTGTCGATCCATTCCTTCGCCGCACAGGTCGATGGTGAGACGCGACCTTGGCACGCTGGATTTCTGACCCGCGTTGACCCGACCACGGGACAAGCCGCTATCGACCATATCTCGGCCCTACGTCCCGATCTGCACATGGCGTTAAACCAGCCATATCAAATCGACAGTGAAAGCGACTGGTTCATACCGCATTTCGCCGAACCGCGCGGACTGGCGCATTCGCTGGTCGAAATCCGCAATGACCTGATCCGCGATGCAAAAGGCGTCGAGGATTGGGCGCAGCTTCTCGCCGAGGCCTTTACCCGGATATTGGAGACTAAGACGTGACCTTGACCCGCAATGTTCCACTGATCCCATCGCAATCCGCGCTGTTGTTCATTGACGTGCAGAATTATTCGGCACATCGCGAAGGTGCCGAATTCAAGGACCTTCCCGAAGCTGAATTCAACGAGAAATTCGGCTGGTTCTTCGACCAACTGGACGCCCGCGTGATCCCGAACATGCAGGCCATACAAACTGCCTGCCGCGCCGCCGGTGTCGAGGTCATGTATACCAATATCGAAAGCCTGACACTCGACGGGCGCGACCGGTCGTTGGACTACAAAATTACGGGGTTTCATGTTCCCAAGGGCAGCTGGGATGGAAAGGTCATTGACCAGATCGCGCCCCAAAGGGATGAGATTGTGCTGCCGAAGACGTCCTCGTCGGTTTTTGTGTCCACGCATGTTGACTATATCCTGCGCAACCTTGGAGTCCGTCAGATCGTTTTGTCCGGTCTTTTGACGGACCAATGCGTGGAAAGCGCCATCCGGGACGCGTGTGATCTGGGCTACCTTGTCACTCAAGTCGAAGACGCCTGCCTGACCCATACGCAGGATCGGCACGATAATTCTCTGCGTGCGATCAAGGGTTATTGCCGACAGATCACCACAAAGGAACTGGTCGAGGAATTGGCCGGTGCTTGAACTGAACGGCATCACCAAGACTTTTGGGGGGGTCCACGCCGTCGAGGATGTGACCATGTCCGTCGCACCAGGCGAGGTGCGCGGTCTGATCGGCCCCAATGGTGCGGGCAAGACAACGCTGGTCAACCTGATCTCTGGTCTGCTGACCCATTCGGCAGGAAGCCTGTTGCTGGATAGCGAGCCGCTGGACCACCTGCGCGCCCACGAACGCGCGGCGCGCGGCGTGGCGCGGACGTTTCAGAACCTGCGGGTCTTTCCAAGCCTCAGCGTCGCGCAGAACATCGACGTCGCCCGCTATTCCGGCCGGGGCGCTGAAATCGTCGAGGCCGCGATCCCGGAGTTCGGTCTTTCGGACAAGCTCAACCAGAACGCCGGGTCGTTGGCATATGGTCAACTCCGGCGGCTCGAGATCGTTCGCGCGCTGGCGCTGAACCCACGTGTCCTGATGTTGGACGAACCCGCCGCGGGGATGAACGAACAGGAAACGGAAGCTCTAGGCAGGTCTCTGACATGGGTTCGAACATATTCGGACAGCGCGATTTTGGTAATCGACCACGATCTGAAATTCATCATGTCGCTTTGTGACAAGATCACCGTTTTGAATATGGGCGCCATCATTGCCGAAGGCGCACCCGAAGAAATAACCAAGAACCAAGAGGTTATCGACGCTTATCTTGGCGAAACCGATGAACGTGCCGCGTGACGCAGGCGGCTTTCAACAGGAGAACAAGTATGAAAAAGTTGACCCTTACGACTCTGACCGCCATGAGCCTGGCCCTACCCGCGGTCGCCGAAGATACGATCAAGATCGGACTGGGTGTACCGATGACTGGTGATCTGGCTATCTATTCCGAATACCTGGGCGCGCGCTGCATGGCGGATATGATCAACGCCGAAGGCGGCGCAGGTGGCAAGAAGATCGAAGTTCTGGTGCAGGATTCCGCAGGCGACACGCAGGCCGCCATTTCATTGGCGCAGAAGTTTCTCGACGAAGGGGTCGTTATGCTGGGCACCACGCCGTTCTCGGACACGATGATCCCGGTGGCTCAGATCGCCCAACCTTACGGCGTTTCCATCTTCCAGCCGCAATCCACGCAGGTCGAGATGCACGCGGGCATCGTCGACAACTTCTTTACTGGCGTCTCACCTGATCCATTCACGGCAACGGCGGCTGCAAACCACGCGCTCAGCGAAGGGGTCAAGAACGTGGTTCTGCTGACCTCGGACGAAGGCGGATCGTGGTCCGCGCGTACACCGCTGTGGTTCGGACAAGTGATCGAAGAGGGCGGCGGCGAGGTGCTGGCCAAGATGAATTTCAGCTTTGGCACATCGGACTGGTCGCCTCAGATCGCGGACATGAAAGCACTGGGTGAAGAGATCGATGCCGTTTATATTTCGTCGATCATGCCTGATATCGGTGTACTCGTGAGGCAGCTGCGCAGCGCTGGTATCGACGCCTGGGTGGTCGGCTCGGATGGGTTTGACGATCCATCCCTGGATGCAGTCGCGGCTGATGATCCTGCGATCCTCGACAAGGTTTTCTTTGCCACGCTGGCCCCCAGCCATAACGAAAGCGCCGTGGTTAAGTTCATGGCCGATTGCAAGGAGTTGGGCCACGACGTCCCCGGTTTGTTCCCGGCCACCGGTGCCGACACGGTCAAGGCCGTTGCCTGGGCGGTTGAAACCTCGGGCAGCAGTGACCCGGCGGTGATTGCGGAAACGATCCGCACAGCGGAGTCGATCCCCGTTCTGACAGTCGACAGCATTTCGTTCAAGGACACGAAAACCTATGCCCAACGCACGATCCCTGTGATTGGCTACAAAGATGGCAAGCGGGTTCTGATCTCGAACGAAATTCCCGAAAACACACCGAAAGACTGGAACTGAGTCAAAAGACGGGGGCGGTTCCAGCCCCCGTTTCCAAACCCATGTTGAATGTTGAAAACCTGATAGTTTCTCACGGTCCGATCGAGGCCGTGCACGGCATCTCTTTCGCCGTGGACAAGGGCCGCTGTGTGTCCTTGCTGGGTCCCAATGGCGCGGGCAAAACCTCGACCATCTCGGCGCTGATGGGTGTGGTCAAGTCCTCCGGCCGGATCACCTTTGACGGGGCCGATGTTTCTTCGCTGCCTGTGGAAGCACGCGTGCAGGCGGGCATGTCCGTGGCCCCCGAAGGACGCCGCATCTTCTCGAACCTGAGCGTCGAGGAAAATCTGGTTCTCGGTGGCGCCACGCGCTCTGACCGCACGGCTAAGGACGCCGATATCGCCCACTGGCTTGAGACCTTTCCAATCCTTGGCGAACGAAGGGACCAGCCAGCCGGTACCTTGTCGGGCGGAGAGCAGCAGATGCTGGCCATTTCCCGCGCCTTGATGACACGACCAAAAATCCTGCTGCTGGACGAACCCAGCCTGGGTCTGGCCCCAAAAATCGTAAGCCAGATCTTCCAGATGATCGAACGGCTGAAAGCACAGGGAATTACGATCCTGCTGGTTGAACAGAACGCAACGCAGGCGTTGCGCCTGTCGGACTACGCCTACCTACTGAACAACGGGCGGATCGTGGCCGAGGGGACGAAGGAAACACTGGGCCAAAGCAGCGCGCTTATGGCGGAACTGACGGGGATCGCCTGACATGGAATACGTGGCCCAGCAGATGATGAACGCGCTTGCCTTTGGTGCGGAATATGCGCTGATTGCACTCGGTCTGGCGATTGTCTTTTCGATCATGGGGCTGGTGAACTTTGCCCATGGTGAGGTGATCGCGGTTGGCGGTTACACGATGGTGGCCTTTGCTGCGCTGGCGTTGAACAACCCCTTTATCGTCATAGGCGGAGCTATCGCGGCTGCGATCCTGATGTCCCTGTTGCTGGAACGCGTGGCGTTCCGACCCGTGCGATACGCAGATCCGACAACCGGCCTGCTGACCGCCTTTGGTGTTTCGATCATTCTACAGAATGTGTTTCTGCTTGCCGTCTCACCTCGCCCAGTGGCCGTGACGTCGCTGTATTTCTTAGACTGGCCCGTGCAGCTTTTGGGCGTTCAAGTATCTTCCCTTCAGGTGTTCGAGGCGGTGACAACGGTGCTGGTGATCGTCGGGCTGATGCTGTTTCTCAAGCGCACGACACTGGGTCTGGCAATGCGCGCTGCGTCGCTGGATTTTGAGATGGTCCGCATGGTCGGCGTCAGATCCAACAGGGTGTTTGCGGTGGCCTTCATGGTGTCGGGCCTTCTGGCTGGGCTGGCCTGTATTTTCATTATGGCGCGGCGTGGGTCGGTTGATCCGCATCTGGGGTTTAACCCAGTCCTCAAGGCCTTCGTGGCCTGCGTCGTCGGAGGATTCGGCAGCCTGCCCGGAGCCGTGCTGGGCGGCTTTCTTCTCGGCGCGATCGAGGTTGCCATGCTAGTCCTGCTACCGCAGGAATATGGCGGTATGAAAGACGCTTTTGTGTTTGGAATCATCGCCCTTGTCCTGGTCTGGAGGCCCGATGGCATCCTGTCGCCTCCGACTGAGAAAGGGGACAAGATATGATCCTGAATCCCAGTCAGAAACGCGGACTGGTGGGCGCTGCGATCCTGGCCGCAGTATTGATCACGATTGGGCTGGTCGTGACCTATTTCGGCTCTCGCTATCAGCTTCGGCTGGTCTACAGCGCCTACGTGAACCTATTGGTTGTTCTGGCCATGCAGGTGTTCATGGGCAATGCGCGCCTAACCAACCTCAGCCACAGTGCCTTCATGGGGATCGGTGCCTATGTGGCCGCAATTTGCGTAACGCCGGTAACAGTCAAATCCATCTCTCTGCCGGATGCGCCATGGGGGTTGAATGCCTTTTCGCTGGATCCGGTCAGTTCGGCCTTGCTTGCCATTGCGATCACCGCCATTCTGGCCTTAATCGTCGGGCTGTTCGTCGTGCGCCTGACAGGGTCCGGCGTGACCATCTTTTCCCTTGCCGTACTGGTCATCGTGCATTCGGTATTCCTGTACCGCACCGACATTTTCAAAGGGAACCAGGCGTTTTTCGGCATTCCACAGGTGTTTTCACTGACGTCTATCGTGATCTTGTCCGTGTTTGTTGTGTTCATCGTGCGCCTGTTTCGCGAAAGCCGTTGGGGTATCCAGCTGCGTGCCTGCGCCGATGATGAGGTCGGAGCCGCCGCGATGGGTGTGAACATTCGCAGGTTGCGCCTGATTGCCTGGGTTTTGTCGGCCATCCTGCTTGCGGTCGCCGGGATTGCTTACGCCTATTTCCTTGGCACGATTAGCGCGCGGCCCTTCTATTTCAACCACGTCTTCCTGACACTCGCCATGCTGATCCTTGGGGGAATGAGAACGGTTACAGGTGCGGTTCTGGGCACGCTTCTGATCTCGTTCGGGTTGGAATGCGTGCGCTGGCTGGAAACCGGCCCAGTCCTTTTGGGCATCGACCTGCCCGAAGTGCTGGGCTTGTCAGGCATTGCGTTGGGAACGGTCATCGTACTGACTATGGCCCTGCGCCCCGGAGGGATCATGGGTGATCAAGAAATCGAAGACCTGGTTCTCAAAAAACAGGAGTAAGTCATGGGTTGCAACCACACTATTC
Organism: Ruegeria sp. AN6; assembly: GCF_056540425.1. NCBI lineage: Bacteria > Pseudomonadati > Pseudomonadota > Alphaproteobacteria > Rhodobacterales > Roseobacteraceae > Ruegeria > Ruegeria sp. AN6. Next base: position 5,281 of record NZ_JBQFWR010000006.1, on the reverse strand, counting down.
ACAAACACAACCATCATTTCGGCTGGGACAACTCCATCGAACCCGTTCTGAGCGTCGACCCCGGCGAGACCGTCGAGGTCGAAACCATCGACAGCTCGGGCGGGCAGTTGAACGCTTCCTCGACAGTGGCCGACCTGGGTACGCTGTCCTTCGACGCGGTCAACCCGGTCACAGGGCCGATCCACATCAAAGGGGCCCAGCCCGGCGACACGGTTGCTGTGACCTTCCTGGATTTCAAACCCTCGGGCTGGGGTTGGACCGCCAACATCCCCGGCTTTGGCCTGCTGACCGATCAGTTTCCCGAGGCAGCCCTGCGTATCTGGAATTATGACGCCGATGCGATGACACCCGCCCTGTTTGGCCCGGGCGGGAAGGTGCCGCTGAAACCTTTCGTCGGCACAATCGGGTTGGCGCTGGCCGAGCCGGGTCTACATTCTGTCGTTCCGCCGCGTCGGGTGGGCGGCAATCTGGACATCCGCGACAATTGCGTGGGCACAACGCTATACCTGCCGGTGGAAGTGGCTGGTGGGATGCTGTCGTTGGGAGATACCCATGCCGCGCAAGGTGATGGAGAGATTTGCGGCACTGCCATTGAAAGCCCAATGGACGTGGCACTTAAGGTCGACCTCATCAAAGGCGAAAACCTACCTTTCCCAAGATTTGAAACCAATGGCCCCGTCACTCGCCATTTCGATGCTGCCGGGTACAAGGCGACAACCGGCATCGGCGAGGACCTGATGCAAGCTGCTCGCGATGCGGTCTCGGGAATGGTCGATTGGATCGCGGCCACGACGGGGATGTCTGCGCTCGACGCCTATATGCTCTGCTCGGTGTGCGGCGATCTCCGGATCAGTGAGATCGTGGATATTCCGAACTGGACAGTGTCGTTCTACTTTCCGAAATCCGTTTTAGACTAAAGAATGAAACGACTGTTAGACCCTGCTCTGAATCCGTGCTTGAGCCTAGGCGATGTATGAAACTACCGGTTCCGAAGAAAATCTGCACGCGCATGTTCCAATCGAATTTCCCGGAAGTTTAGGGATCGAAAACGATTGATGTTGGTAAAAAACTCTATCTACTACACCTTGTGTTTACGGCGATAGCCCCCAAATCCGTCACTCCGCTGCGTCCCTCTTTTTGGCACGATTCAGCCGCCAGCCAGATGGCTTGAGCCTTTGTTTCTCAAGGACGCATTTGAGAAGATAGCCGCTTCTGGGCCAGAAATGTTTGAAGTTTGGGTCAGAATTGAATGACGTGATTGACCGATTTATTGCGGTTTTGGCTGTCGATTGAGTCAAATATCAGTGACGTTCCACATTTCCAATGTCAGGCGACACATAGTTCTGCCACCAGCGACAGACCCTTGCCATTTTCGCCCCACTTCCTTCATCCAGCACCTAGACCGATTTCAATGATCCTGACTTCCCTTTTGGGAAAATCAGGGCTGATTTGCAGATCAGACACCGAAGGCGCCTGTTCCTGCTGATCTGCCACGTGGCGAACGCGGATGGGGGCGAGGCAATGCTATTCGACAATAGTGGTGCGGCCCGCAGGCGTAGCCTAGGACACGGTGTTGTCTAATAGGGTTGCCCGAGGGGTACACGCGTTCCCGCCTGCCGAAGAGGTTCATAAAGCGAAGGCCAGAAGCCACTGGTGTGAGATTTCTCAACCATTTCCAGGTTCTCCTCTTTGATAGGTTGGAGAGATATTGAACTGGTCGCCTTTCCACGTCCTTGATGCGGATCAAAAGGGCTTGGCTGCAATGTCCGCGCACCAGCCGTTGATCGCAATGCCGCTAGATGACCGCTTCGGCGCAATGACCGCCACCTACACGACAACGTTTGGAGGCCCAAAAGCTTAGTCGGATTCCCTTGTGAGAATTTCCATAGGCGTATCGAGGAGTTCCAGTATTTTGGATTCTAGGCGGAATTTCCGAGCGCTTATCGCATTCCGCTTGTTCCAGATTTTCCATATTGAGCCTTGCAATAATGCGTTTGGGGGATGTCCGCCGGAGGTGTTTTATTGTTGGTGCTCTGGTAAATTCCTCGAGAACCCAAAGAAAATTTCTGAAGTCGTCTGCAGCCACCCAATAATCATGGTTTGTAACAAATTGGAAAGTCAGAAACTTATTGGAAATTTGCTTGTCTAGCTTTATCGAGCGAACCAGTGACTTTTGAACCGCTTCCTAATTAAACTTGATTTTCCCAAGATCACGAGCCTTGGTCTTCACCTGTACAGCGACAACTGTACCGTCATGCAGCTCAATTATTAGATCTTCAAAATTCTCGCAAACAATAGACTTTGCGGAACTCGGCTGGGACACAAGCCGTATCGCGTTTATCGTGGCAACGCAAAATTGATACCTAAACCTAGCAATTACCTTGTCGCCGGGATCATTGCCGTCGAGAACATTCGTTGGTGATGGGTCTGTCAAATTAATTGCTACGAAACTTGTCTGATTCAATCATCGGTTGCTGTTTGGCCATGGTCGCGAATCGTACGGTTGTTGACAAGGAAGATACAACCCTAAGACCATCTGCCGCATGCGCTTTGCAAAAGTCAGCTTCAACGATTTCACAAACAATCGTTACTTGAATAGCGAACAACCGCTTCCCGCCCTTCGTGGCGAATCCCAGTTCTATTCGCGTGCAAAATTCGTCTGGTGTTACCCAGAATGTCACCCAAAGCCAATTTGGAGTGCATGTGAGCGACGCAGAATTCGCGCATCTGTCTGATTTATCATGGAAGTTTTGGTAGCGGAGGAGGGACTTGAACCCCCGACACACGGATTATGATTCAGTCCGGCTTGTTCCGCACCGCGCCACAAGCTGCCCCAGCCAACCACATTAACTATTTGGCTTTGTTAGGATTAAGGTGTGCAGGCGGACACATGCTGCCACAACGCGACACACCCATCCACAGGGTTGTCTGTCACCCATACGCTACCCAGTCCCGAAAGCGGACATTGATGCGCAGCATGGCGAATGACCGCTCCGAGCCCAAAGTGTTCATCGTTTTTCAAGGTGAGCTACGATCAATTGCGTAGCCAAAATGCAATAGATTTGGTCCCAACTAGAATACCGTGCTAGCGTCTGAGAAACGCCGATAAAAAAGGGATAGACAATGTCTGCGACACTTTATGATCGTCTGGGAGGGACGGATGGTATTCGGCGAATAGTTGACGCGCTGGTGGACAATCACTCCAAAAACCCAGTTGTCTCTGCTCGATTTGCAGGAAGTGATATTAAGCACCTCAAGCAAATGGCGGGAGACTTCTTTATTACTGGTTCTGGTGGACCTGAGATCTACGCAGGCAAGGATATGGCTAGCGCGCATCGGCACATGAACATCAGCGGAGACGAGTTTGTCGCAGTATTGGACGACGCTGTGAACGCACTAAAGGCAAACGACGTTGGTCAACGGGAGCAAGAGGAAGTCTTGTATATTCTATATAGCCTCAAAGGGCATGTCGTTGGGATTTGAGTATTGCGTGAACTGAGTGCACACAGAAAAGTGAAAATTCGGTCATCGGATTATTCTTGTGTGGAGCAGGTATCGCCCGGGTCTTGTTGAACGTCCACAGATGGTACCAATTGACAGTGAGGCTGAGAGCTTTTTCTTGGTCTCATTCTTGCTGTCGTACTGCGTATGATCGCGTTGGAAAAAAGTGGTGTGCTATATGGCAAAACTATCTGCAGGAATTTTCTTACTTGCTGTGGCAGTTTCAGCCACTATCGGTGCGGCAGCCACAGGGGTGAAGTGTAGCAACGCCGGAGGGTTAACCGAAATGATAAATGGAGAAGCGGTATGTTCTTTTCCCAGCAGAACTTGCCCAAGTGAATGGAAAACATATCAGTCGCTCAGACAATGGCGCCCCAAAACTTGTGGAGGCTCGCAATGCACGGGCAAAGATGAATGCACCACGAAGCAGGGTTGGTCAACGAATCCACCAATGTGTGTCTATGAGAGCGGTAGAAATTCTGAAGGCGATTGCACCAAGAGAAACAAATGCGAGGCGGACCGAGTTGTTCGGGTAGCCTGCACCAAATGAGTTTGCGGTGTTGCTCCAGCGACGCCAAGAATCCTTGAAAAATTCATTCGTGCATTGTAGGCAGCACAGATGTTCGCCTTGGGCAAGTGTTGCAAGAGTCAAAAAACTTGGCTTCGGGCAAATACTGACGGCAGCTAAGTCCGAAAAGCGCCTCTAATCCGATTAGCTGCCAACCGGTGCTCCAAAGGCAGGGGTACCGGAATGCTCGGAGCGAAAAAGGTGCTTTGTCCGCATTGCTGTCATTCATGATGCCACCAAGCGCAGAGTAACCGACCGAAAGCGTCGGATGTCTGCTTGGAGCCCAAAGCGGCCCTTCATTTAAACGCATCGAACGTTTTGAAAGTGCGTAAGTTCTTTACGTTTGATCCTCCCCCTCTGAAGTGGTCCGCCGTTATGGTTATGAAAACGGAGGAAGCACATTGCGAACAAGCGACCGAAGCCGGAAGAGATTGTCTCGAAGTTGCGGCAGGTTGAGATATTGATGGGGCAAGGCATGTCGCGTCCTGAAACAACTCCGATCCACACAGCGAAAGCTGCCGAAAGGTCGAGCTGACGAGAAGCGTCTGGTGGCGGACATGATAGAATTGGCCCGCCAGTATGGCCGCTACGGTTATTGCCGGATCGCGGCTTTGCTGAGAGATGCGGGCTGGCAGGTGAATGACAAGCGCGTCGAAAGGCTTTGGCGTCGGGCGGGGCTGAAAGTGCCAATGAAACAAACAAAGAAGGGACGGCTCTGGTTGAATGATGGGTCGTGTGTTCGGCTGCGGCCGGAGCATCGAAACCACGTCTGGAGCTACGACTTCGTGCGTTGTCGAACGGATGACGGAAAGGCGTTCCGCACGCTCAACGTTATCGATGAGTACAGCCGGGAGTGCTTGGCGATCCGCGTGGACCGTAAGCTGAACTCCAGCGATGTCATCGACGTGCTGAGTGACCTGTTCATCATGCGCGGTGTGCCAAGCTACATTCGCTCCGACAATGGCCCTGAGTTCATTGCCGTGGCCGTGCAAGACTGGATCAATGCCGTTGGAGCAAAGACCGCATACATCGAGCCAGGCAGCCCATGGGAGAACGGTTACTGTGAAAGTTTCAATGCGCGGTTCAGAGATGAGTTCCTGAATGGAGAAGTCTTCTACAATCTAGGTTCTGGACCCATTAATTTGGTTGCCGTCATCTCGGCTGCATGATTCAAGCCCCTGAGTTTCAGGGGTATAACATGAGTAATCTATT